>JBDSYU010000088.1:0-7574 GCA_039925525.1 Variovorax sp. | reverse complement strand
GCCGCTGATGCCGGCGCCGGCGCCGACGATGAGGGCGGTGGGAGAGGTGGAGGAGGGGGGCGATGGGGAAGGGGTCATGATCGTCGCTTGTAAAGGTGACAACAGCGCACGGCTAGGAGAACGGATTGATCGTTCGCACCCTCTTGTCATCAAAATCCTTGGTGACTCGGGTCACCAGGGTCAGATCGTTGACGAGCGAGATGGCGGCGATCGTTTGTCGATGGGATGCGATGCTCTGGGTGCGGCACATGCAGCATGCCCCAAATCTGCGCCGCTTTGGTGTCGAACTCGAGAATGTTCACGCGGTAATGAATCAATAGTTCGACCAGCCATGTTTCCAGCAACGCGTCTTGCGACGTGTCGCCGGGGTTCGAAGCATCTGGACGACTCAGCGCAGCTCGCCGATGGTGATCAGGCAAAGATGGAGAGCCTTGTCTCATTCGGCCGCTGCCGGTATGAAAAGCCGAGACGCCCGGGTTGGCCTCGGCCCTGTTTGCCCACGCGCGATTTTTGAGAAATAGTTTTCAACCACACCAAGGCAAAATACTGTATAAAAATACAGTTATTGATGCCGACCGTGGATTCTCATTCTTCCGCTTCCCGCCTTGCCTTCCCAGCCGGCACGGAGATCTGGCGCGCCGATGCACTTGGCACCGCCGACTGCGCTGTCGCGGCGACTGGACATGCAGCACTGGATGCGCAACTACCCGGCGGCGGCTGGCCTGTCGGCGCCATGACCGAGTTGCTGCAGGCGCAGCCGCAGTTGCATGCCTGGCAGTTGCTCCTTCCTGCATTGTCGGCGCGCGTCGATGCATTGGGACTGCCGGTGGCGTTGATCGGGGCCCCTTATGAGCCCTTCGGCCCGAGCTTGGCGGCCCAGGGATTGCCGGTAGAGGCATTGCTGTGGGTGCGCAGCGACGCGGCGCGGGCACGCCTGTGGTCGTGCGAGCAGGCTTTGCGCTGCGGCGACATTGCCGCCGTTCTGGCCTGGTTGCCGCAGGCACGCGTCAGTGAACTGCGCCGGCTGCAACTGGCCGCGGCGCAGCACGAAGCGCTGCTGTTCGTGTTCCGTCCGCTGGACTTCTCCCATTCGGCGTCGCCAGCCCGGCTGCGGCTGGAAGTCTCGAACTGTCCGGAGGACGCTGCGCACCTCGAACTGCGCATTCTGAAGCGGCGTGGTCCACCCTTGGCAGCACCGATCCGCTTGCCGGCACGCAGCGAACGCATGAGTGCATTGCTGGCGGCCAGCCGCTTGCGGCGCCAGCAACGGCTCGCGCAACACGCAGGCCGAGCCGATGAAGTGCAATTGCCGCAAGTGCCGCAAGTGCCGCTTCATGGCGCGTTTTCGCTCGAGCCCGCCCAACTCAAAAACGTGCAGATCAAAGGGGCTGCTTTCGAAGCGGCATCCAACGGGGAGGGCCATGCACTGGATCGCATTGCAGTGGCAGTCTGAGGCGCACGAGGTGGCGATGCCATCAATGGTTCTATCGTCGTTGCCATCTTTGGGCGATGCCTCGGGCGCAGTCACGGCCGCGAGTCAACCGCTACCGCCACTGCCCTCGCTTGAGGCCCTCGGCTGGTGGGCACTGCAATACACGCCGCGTGTGGTCTGGATCGACGAGGCACTGATGCTGGAAGTGTCTACATGCGAACGTTTGTGGGGCGGCCGACGCGCGATGCTAAAGCGGCTGCGCGAGGAAAACCCGACGGCCGCGCCGCTGCAATGCGGCCAGGGCGCCACCAGTCGCATCGCCCTGGCCTTGTTGCGACTGCGTCAGCGCGGCGAAGCTCTGCCGGCCGAACTGCCAAGCGCTCTGCCGCTCGACACCCTGCGGGAGGCGGGTCCGCATCTGGAGCTGCTGGCGCGGCTGGGTTGCCGCAACTGGGGGGACGTGGCGGCGCTGCCGCGCGGCGGCCTGGCACGCCGTTTCGGCAAGGCACTGGGCGCTGCACTCGATGCAGCTTTTGGACTTTGCTCCGAGCAGCATCGTTGGCTCAGCCTGCCCGAAGTTTTCGAGCGCCGGCTCGAACTGCCGGCGCTGGCCACCGGCACGCCGACGTTAATGGGCGCCGTACTGCCTCTACTGGTCGATTTCCAACTGTGGTTGCGCATGCGCCAATGCGGCGTTCTGGCATTGACACTGGAATGGACACACGATTTGCGTCGCGTCGACGGCGTCGAATTGCCGCCCACCGGACAGCTCGTGGTGCGCACAGCCGAACCGACCCAGGACATGGCCCATCTGCGTCGCTTGATGGCCGAGCAACTGGCCCGCATTTCGCTGGCCGCGCCGGCCAGTTGGCTCACGCTGCGTTCGCTGGAGACCCGCTCCTGGACCGGCGCCAGCATCAGCTTCCTGCCTGAAATCCAGCGCAAGGGCGATCGGCTTCACCAACTGGTCGAGCGCTTGAGCGCACGCCTGGGAGAATCGCAGGTGCTGGTACCCCAGGCCTTGGCCGACCATCGCCCCGAATGCATGCAGCAGTGGCGTGCGGCGCGCGGTGGATTGCTGCCTCAAATAAAGTCGAAGTCGACAAAGCGCCACGACTCGATCCCCGACGCGTTGTATCCGCCCTGGCTGCTGCGCCAGCCCTTGCCGCTTTCGATGCGCGGCGAGCGCCCTTATTACCTGGGCGTGCTGCGTCAACGCATCGGCCCGCAGCGGCTCGAGGCCGGTTGGTGGAGCACAAAGGTGACGGTGGATTCGGCTGTGACCAGTGCGCCGGCCCTGCGCGATTACTACGTGGCAGAAAGCCCCGGCGCCGGGCTGGTCTGGATCTACTGCGAGCGCCCGCTGGTGTCATCCAGCACCGAAGCGCCTCGCTGGTTTTTACAAGGTCTCTATGCCTGAACGACAGGAAAAATTGCAGGGCAGGGTTGTGTCTGCTCGCCCTTCGGGAAACGAGCGCTGCCGGGCTGCTCCCAATGCGCTCAGTCCCGCAGCGCATGGCGCGGAAGGTAGCCCAGTGAGCGTCGCAGGAGCCGCTCCCAGGGCGCTCAGTTACACAGCGCATGACGCACAGGGTGGTCCAGTGACAAGCATCGACTTTCCTGTCTCGCCCTATGCCGAGCTGCACTGCTTGTCCAATTTCAGTTTCCAACGCGGCGCCTCGCATCCGGACGAATTGGTAACGCGGGCTTACGACCTGGGTTACGAAGCACTGGCGCTGACTGACGAATGCTCGGTCGCAGGCGTGGTGCGGGCCGACACGGCGTTGAAGGAGCACATCGCCGCTCTGGCGCAGGAGGACGCGGTCCATGCCGAGTTGCCGCCCCAACACCATGCCTTCAAGCTGCTTCTTGGCAGCGAATTCGCTTTTGAAGGTTTTCGCCTGCTCGCGATCGCTCGCGATCGCGTCGGGTGGGGCGGTTTGTGCCAGTTCATCACCGCGGCACGCATGGCTGCACCCAAGGGCAGCTATCAAGTGAGTTTGCAGCACAGTGATTTTTCACTGCTGCGGGGGTGCGAGGTGGTGTTCGTGCCGCAGCGGGACGAATCGGAAACCGATCGCATTGCCGGTCTGGTGGGCGAGGTTGCCATGCGGCTGGGCGCGCCGCCGTGGCTGGCGGTGGAACTGTTCAACGAACTCGACGACGACCTGTGGTTGGCGACACTGCAGCAGGTGCGTCTTGCCACCGGCGCGCCGCTGTTGGCGGCCGGCGACGTGCACATGCACGTGCGCTCACGCAAGCCCTTGCAGGACGTGATCACCGCAGTGCGCGAAGGCAGCACAGTAGCCGAATGCGGCTTTGCGCTACAGCCCAATGCGGAGCGGCATATGCGCTCTCGCTTGCGGCTCGAGATGATCTACCCGCGGGCCTTGCTCGCCGCCACGCTCGAGCTGGCGCGGCGCTGCACTTTCGGCCTGCACGAGATTGCTTACGACTATCCGCTGGAAAGCGTGCCGGCTGGTCTGACGCCGGCGCAGGCGTTGCGCCGCCTCACGGTTGCGGGCATGCGCAAACGCTATCCGCAAGGCACACCATGGAAGGTCCGGCGGCAGATCCTGCACGAACTCGAACTGATCGCCTTCAAGCGCTACGAGATGTACTTCCTCACCGTGGAAGACATCGTGCGTTACGCGCGCAGCCAGGGCATCCTGTGTCAGGGTCGGGGCTCGGCTGCCAACTCGGCGGTGTGCTATTGCCTACACGTGACCGAGGTCGATCCGACGATGACCAACCTGCTGTTCGAGCGCTTTATCAGTCGTGAGCGCAACGAGCCGCCCGACATCGACGTCGATTTCGAGCATCAGCGGCGCGAGGAAGTGATCCAGTACATCTATCGCAAGTACGGCCGCGAGCGCGCTGCCATCGCTGCTGTGGTGGTGCGCTATCGCTCTCGCAGTGCCTTGCGCGATGTTGGCAAGGCGCTCGGCGTGCCGGCGGCGCTGGTCGACGCTTTTGCCAAGGACCATTACTGGTTCGATTCCGAGATTCTGGAGCAACGCCTGGTAGAGGCCGGTGAACGTGCTGGCGTGCAAGCGTCGCCGGCATTGATCGCACAGTGGCTGGAGCTGACACAGCAACTGCGCGATTTCCCGCGTCACCTGAGCCAACACGTAGGCGGTTTCGTGCTCACACAAACCAAGCTGACGCAACTGGTGCCGGTGGAGAACGCCAGCATGCCCGAGCGCTCGATCATTCAGTGGGAGAAAGACGATCTCGAAGCCGTCGGGCTGATGAAGGTCGACGTGCTGGCACTCGGTATGTTGAGTGCCATCCGCCGTGCCATCGACTTTCGCAACGCCTGGCGCGGCCAGCATGGCAAGGGGCCGTGGACCATGCAGCAGATTCCGCGCGAGGCGCCCGAGGTCTACGACATGATCTGCGCCGCCGACACCGTTGGCGTGTTCCAGATCGAGAGCCGGGCGCAGATGTCGATGTTGCCGCGTCTGAAGCCGCGCCAGTTCTACGATCTGGTGGTCGAAGTGGCGATCGTGCGACCCGGGCCGATCCAGGGCGGCATGGTGCACCCCTACCTGCAGGCGCGCAAGCGTCGTGACGCCGGCGAAGAGATCAAGTACATCAAGGACGAACTGGCACCAGCGCTCGGCCGCACGCTCGGCGTGCCGATCTTCCAGGAGCAGGTGATGCAGCTGGCGATGGTGGCAGCGCGCTTCACCGCCGACCAGGCCGATGCCTTGCGGCGCTCGATGGCAGCCTGGTCACGTAAAGGCGGCGTGCATCGCTTTCGCGAACCTCTGGTCGAGGGTATGACGGCCAATGGCTATCCGCTGGCCTTTGCCGAAGGCATCTTCAAGCAGATCGAAGGCTTCGGCGAATATGGCTTTCCCGAAAGCCATGCGGCCAGTTTTGCGCTCCTGGTCTACATCAGTTGCTGGCTCAAGTGCTGCGAACCCGCATGCTTTCTGGCGGCCATCCTCGACGCGCAACCGATGGGCTTTTATTCGCCATCGCAACTGGTGCAAGACGCACGCCGTCATGGCGTCGAAGTGCGGCCGGTGGATGTGACGGCGAGCGACCTGGACTGCACGTTGGAGCGCTCTGGTGCTTCATTTCATTGCAAGCGCGAGGTCGTGGGCCGACTTGCCATCAACCCCGACCAGCCGGCCGTCCGACTTGGCCTGCGCCAAGTCGCTCATCTGAGTCAGACCGGCGCCCGGCGTTTGGTGGCTGCGCGCGTGCAAGCGCCTTTCGAAAGCGTCGAGGATCTGGCTTTGCGCGCCGATCTCGATGCCGGCGACATGGCAGCCCTGGCAGCCGCCGATGCGCTGATGGCACTGGCTGGCCATCGTCGCCAGCAGGTCTGGCAAGCCACGGCGCAAAGACGGGCACCACAACTTCTGAAGGGTGTGCCGGTCCACGAGGAGGCCTTGCAATTTGAAGCAGCCAGTGAAGGTGAGGAAATCGTCGGTGACTATGCGGCGCTAGGCCTGACCCTCCGGCGTCATCCGCTGGCCTTGCTCAGGCCGCGCTTCGAGCGCCTGCGCCTGCTCACGGCCGATCAGCTGCGCCCGCTGCCGCACGGTTCCAAAGTTCGCGCTTGCGGCATCGTCACCATGCGCCAACGTCCTCCCACAGCCAAGGGCGTGATGTTCGTGACGCTCGAGGACGAGACCGGTATCGTCAATATCATCGTCTGGAAAGACCTGGTCGAGGCGCAGCGCGGTCCGTTGCTCAAGTCGCAACTGCTGGCCGTGGAAGGCGTATGGCAGCGCGATGAGGAAAGCGGCGGCGAGGTGCGCCATCTGCTTGCGCAAGGTTTCCGCGACCTGACGCCATGGCTCGGCCGGTTGGCGGAAAACCGGCGCAGCCGGGACTTCCATTGAGCGGTGTTGCATCCGGTATGCCGGCATCCGGCACGCACTCGCGGTGTCGCCCAATTTTGGGTAACCTTCCCGCCATGCCTCTTCGTTCGACCATTCTTCGCTCGACCATCCGCCTGACTCTCGAAACGCCGATTGGCCCGGCACCGCCGGCGCCGGGACTACCGCCCGGCATCCCGGTGCCGCCCGGCCCGCCGGCAGCGCCGCCCGAGGTCGATCCACCGGCCACCACCCCACCGTTGGGGGATCCGTCTTATGCGCCGCCCATCGGTGATCCGGCGCCGGGCCTTGGCGCCGGCGCCTGAGGGCCATGCCCCGGGCCTCAATTGTCGACGCATGAGGACAGGCCAGACCCCGGGTCCCAGACCTCAGCGCCGCGGCGCTGCGGTGATTCGGCGCGTGAGCATCTGAACAAGTCGCCCTCAGCTACTGCTTTTACGCGCCCGCCCCTAATGAAAGATGCAGCCGCACTGCCAACTCCGAGCCGAGTGCACCTCCGGCGTCTTCGCGATGTCTATCGCTCCGCCGGTTGGCCGTGCTGCGACGCCATCGAACTCGATCTGCTTGCAGCCGCGTTGCTGGAGCGCGTGCGTGCCCCCGATGGGCACGAAACGGTTCGCCTGACCGATGCCGGCATCGCGTTAGCAGCAGGCGCGCTGGCAGTTAACCGTGCCACGCTGTCTCGGCACGAGGCTTTGGTCGAGCGAGTTGCACGCGAAATGACGCGCTCCGGTCGCTTGGCGTGGCGCGGGCTCAGTCTGCGCGCCTGGTTGCCGCGCCAGCCCCTGAAGCACGCGCAATCCGGTGCTGGCGTCGCTGCTGGCGACGGAAACGGCGACAGCGATGCAACTGCGACCCCGACTGCGCATGCGAATTCGGATGCGATCCTTGCCGGAGCCGAGCCCAAATCAACGGCTGGCGTTGGCCGCTGGTGCATTGCCAGGCCCGATGTCTTCTCCATCCGCAATACCAGCGTCGAAGCCTATGCGCAACCGGTCGTTCACGAGATCAAGGTCAGCCGGGCAGATTTGCTTACCGACCTTCGCAACGCCGACAAGCGTCATGCCTATCTGGACTTGGGCGGCGAATGTTGGTACGTGTTGGGCGACGACGCGCTCGGCCGGCCAATTGGCGATGCTGACGAAATTCCGGGCGAATGTGGGGTGGTGATCGCCAGCGGACCTACAGGCGATGCCACTCTGCGAACGGCGCGGGCAGCAGTACACCGCGTCAGGGCGCGCCTGCCTTTCTCGGTCTGGATGGCCCTAGCCAAAGCGCAGCCA
>JBDSYU010000087.1:0-17929 GCA_039925525.1 Variovorax sp. | reverse complement strand
GGTCGGTTTCTGGCGTGCCGGTGTGGAAGTTCGGATCCATGATCGCCTCGATATAGGGAATCAGGAACTGGTCCTTGTCGCGGATTGATGCGACCTCGTTGTAGGCGTTGAAGATCTCGCTCTCGTCCAGGCCCAGCGACTCGACGATGTACTGGTAGGCGTGCGTGTGGATCGCGTCCTCGAATGCCTGGCGAAGGAGGAACTGCCTGCACTCGGGCGCCGTGATGTGGCGGTAGGTGCCCAGGACGATGTTGTTGGCGGCGAGCGAATCGGCGGTGACGAAGAAGCCGAGGTTGCGCTTGACGATGCGCCGCTCGTCCTCGGTCAAGCCGTTTGGATCTTTCCACAACGCGATGTCGCGCGTCATGTTGACCTCTTGCGGCATCCAGTGGTTGGCGCAAGAGGCCAGATACTTCTCCCACGCCCACTTGTACTTGAACGGCACCAACTGGTTGACGTCGGTCTTGGCGTTGATGATGCGCTTGTCGGCGGCGTTGACACGGCGCGCGGCCGGAGCCGCCGGGGTGGGCTTTGAAGACGAAGAGGAAGGGGAAGAAGGCGAAGCGAAAGAAGTGAACGGCGCAGCCGCCGCATGCTCGGTGATGCGGGGCATGGCGCTTGCAGCGCGTGGATCGAAAGATGTGCCGTGCGGCACTCTCGAGGAGGTGGGCAAGCCTGCGTCGTCCCAGGTCAACATAGATTTTCCAATGAAGCGATTATGAAAGCAGAGAAGAAAAATTGAAAGCGATGTTCGCGTTGCATGAAGTGAAGTGCCGATGTTTCTGTTGTGTGGTCGCGTCGAATGCGACGGCTGTGTCGATCAAGTGTGAACGCAGACACGAATGCGGATGCGGACTACCGGACGCAGAAGGCGCAGAAGTAACGCAGAGGTTCGTAGAACGAAATCCATTTCTGGTTTCTTTTGCGTTCTACGTCTTCTGCGAAGCCTTTCCGATTTCTGCATCCGGTAGTGCGAGTCCGACCCACGTCTACGCGTGCCTCATTGACAAGCCTCGCACGTCGGATCGTCGACGCCGCAGAAGGCGATGTCGGTCGCCGCTGTCGCGTTGCCGATCTGTTCTCGCGCCGCGGCCGCGGCCGCATCGAGTGCGCTCATGCCTTCGGCGCCGCCAGACGACACGGCGTTGAGTTGGCGCTTCGAGACGGTGCTCATCTCCACGTGCGTCGCGCTGTGGGTGCGCAGATAGTAGGTGGTCTTCAAGCCACGCACCCATGCCAGCTTGTAGGTCTCGTCGAGCTTGCGGCCCGACGCGCCGGCCATGTAGATGTTGAGCGACTGCGCCTGATCGATCCACTTTTGCCGTCTCGAAGCAGCCTCGACCAGCCATTGCGGCTCGACTTCAAAAGCGGTGGCGTAAAGCGACTTCACCTCCTGCGGCACGCGGTCGATCGGGCCGAGCGAACCCTTGAAGTGCTTCAGGTCCATGACCATGACGTCGTCCCACAGGCCGAGACGCTTCAGGTCGCGCACCAGGTAGGCATTGATGATCGTGAACTCGCCCGACAGGTTCGACTTCACCGACAAGTTGCCGAACGACGGTTCGATCGAGGCGTCGACGCCGACGATGTTGGAGATGGTCGCGGTCGGCGCGATGGCGACGCAGTTGGAGTTGCGCATGCCGTCGGTCTGGATTTTTTGCCTGAGCGCGTCCCAGTCGAGCGTGGCGCCACGGTCGACCTCGACATAACCGCCGCGCGCTTTCGCCAGCATGTCGAGCGTGTCGATCGGCAGGATGCCGCGGTCCCAGAGCGAGCCTTTGAAGCTGGAGTAGCGCCCGCGCTCGCGCGCCAGTTCGGTCGAGGCCCAGTAAGCGTGGTAGCAGATGGCTTCCATCGAAAGATCGGCAAAGGCCACGGCTGCGTCAGACGCATAGGGAATGCGCAACTCGTACAACGCGTCCTGAAAACCCATGACGCCGAGCCCCACTGGCCGATGCCGCAGGTTCGAGTCGCGCGCCTTCTTGACTGCGTAGTAGTTGATGTCGATGACGTTGTCGAGCATGCGCATCGCCGTGGTGACCGTGCGCTTGAGCTTGTCCTGGTCGATGACGCGCGTGCCCTCACCGCCGCCGGTGTCGGTATCCGTCTTCAGGTGATTGAGCAGGTTGATCGAGCCCAGGTTGCAAACAGCCGTTTCGCTGTCACTGGTGTTGAGCGTGATCTCGGTGCACAGGTTGGACGAGTGCACAACGCCCGCGTGCTGTTGCGGCGAGCGCACGTTGCAGGCGTCCTTGAAGGTGATCCATGGATGCCCGGTCTCGAACAGCATGGTCAGCATCTTTCGCCACAGGTCGGCAGCGGCCAGGGTGCGGGTCGGCGTGATCTCGCCGCGCGCAGCCTTCTCTTCGTAGGCCACGTAAGCCGCCTCGAACTCGGCACCGAACTTGTCGTGCAGGTCGGGCACGTTGGAGGGCGAGAACAAAGTCCACTGGCCTTTCTCCATGACCCGCCGCATGAACAGATCGGGGATCCAGTTGGCGGTGTTCATGTCGGGTGTGCGGCGGCGATCGTCACCGGTGTTCTTGCGCAGCTCGAGAAACTCTTCCAGATCGAGGTGCCAGCTTTCCAGGTAGGTGCAGACGGCGCCTTTACGCTTGCCACCCTGGTTGACGGCGACGGCCGTGTCGTTGACGACCTTCAGGAAAGGCACCACGCCCTGCGACTCGCCGTTGGTGCCCTTGATGTGGCTGCCCAGCGCGCGCACACGCGTCCAGTCGTTGCCCAGGCCGCCGGCGAACTTCGACAGGAGGGCGTTTTCCTTGATCGACTCGTAGATGCCGTCGAGATCATCGGGCACCGTGGTGAGGTAGCAGCTCGACAACTGCGAGCGCAGGGTGCCGCTGTTGAACAGCGTCGGCGTCGACGACATGAAATCAAACGACGACAGCACTTCGTAGAACTCGATGGCCCGCGCTTCGCGGTCGATCTCGCCGAGCGCCAGGCCCATTGCCACGCGCATGAAAAAGCACTGCGGCAACTCGATGCGGCTCTTGCGCACATGCAGGAAGTAACGGTCGTACAAGGTTTGCAGGCCGAGGTAGTCGAACTGCAGGTCGCGCTCGGCCTTCAGTGCTGCGGCCAAGCGCGGCAGGTCGTACTGCTGCAAGCGCTCGTCGAGCAACTCGTTGGCCACTCCCTTCTTGATGAAGGCCGGGAAGTACTCGACGTAGCTTTGCGCCATGTCCGACGGTGCCACTTCGCGCTCTAGCACTTCGCGCACGATGGTATGCAACAGGAGTCGCGCCGTGGCGTGACTGTAGGCCGGGTCTTTCTCGATCAGCGTCCGTGCCGCCAGGATCGATGCCTTGTAGACCTCGTCAAGCGGCACGCCGTCGTACAGATTGCGCATGGTTTCCTGGACGATCGGCTCGGGCGACGCGCCTTCACCCAAACCAGTGCATGCTGCCTCGATCAGGCCACGCAGTTGTGCCATGTCGAGCGGCACCCGCTGGCCCTGGTCCTGCACATGCAGGGCCGGCAGATCGCTGCTCGGCGCTGCCGCCTGCTTGCTGCGCTCCTGCGAGCGGCGCTCGCGGTAGAGCACGTAAGCGCGGGCGATCTCGTGATGTCCACCACGCATCAGGCCGAGCTCGACCTGGTCTTGCACATCCTCGATATGGAAAGTGCCGCCGCCCGGGCGCGAGCGCAAAAGCGCCCGCATCACCGCCTGCGTCAGCGTGTCGACGGTCTCACGCACACTGGCCGACGCGGCACCCTGCGTGCCATGCACGGCAAGGAAAGCCTTCATCATGGCAATGGCGATCTTGTTGGGTTCGAACGGCACCACGGCACCGTTGCGCCGAATGATCTGGTAATGGTCGAGTGCCTGGTTGGCGGGCGAACCGGCGCTGTCGCGCGGTTGCGAAATCGTCGTGGGGCCGGTGGCTGGGCGCGGCGTGGTCGGCGTGCTGGTTGCAGTTTGCATGCGAGTCCTCGTGTCTGGCGAAAATCAAAAAATGGGGGCGGTGCGATGGCGGGCGGCGACTACCTGCGCACTTCTCGGCGATCGATGGGGGCGCGGCGCGCCAAAGCAGGTTGACACTATATCTAGTGCCTCGGCATCAGACAATACGCTATAGGTAGTGTTTTCTGGTGCCGTTGCAATATGACGATCAAACATCGGCCACGCTGCGCCGCAGCATTGACAAGGCTCAAACCATCCGTCAAGAAATGTCGGCCGCGGCGGCCGGGCCCGGTCGCGTCGCTGGCGGAAACATGCGGCCCGCCCAGGCAAGCCGCCAGCGTAGCAGAGGCCAGTCGAAGCCGGCACCGGGATCGTGCTTGCGCCCCGGCGCAATGTGCTCGTGACCGGCGATGTAGGCGATCGGGTAGTGCGCGGCAAGCGCGGGACACAGTGTCGCAAGGGTCTCGTACTGCGCCGCTTCGAACGAATCACCTTCGAGCCCTTCGAGTTCGATGCCGATCGAATCGTCGTTGCAGTTGTCTCTTCCGCGCCAATGCGAGGCGCCGGCGTGCCAGGCGCGGGCGTCGCAACTGACAAACTGCCACAGCTCGCCGCCGCGGCGAATATAGAAATGGCTGGAGAGCGCGACCCGCCGCAGCTGCGCGAAGTACGGGTCGGCGTCGCAGTCGAGCTGGTTCGTGAAGAGCCGCTGCACTTCGTCGCCGCCGTAGCGTCCCGGCGGCAGGCTGATCGAATGAAGCACGATGAGATCGATAGCCGCCGCAGGGGGTCGTCCGCCGAAGTTGGGAGACCGATGGCACTTGGCGAAACGATACCAGCCGTTCGACCAAAGGTCCGTGGTTGCAGACACCGGCGCCGTGCCAAGCGGTCCGACATCCGGATCGGCCGCCCCTTCCGGGAAGTTGTGAGCAAATGGCGGTTGCATCAACCATCCGAGGCCTGCGCCCCATCCTCGCCCTGCGGCACGGCAATGCGCAAGCGCGCGATGCGATAACGGATCTGGCGCAACGTCAAACCCAGCCGCGCTGCAGCCGCGGTGCGATTGAAGCCGGTCTCATGCAGCGCCCGCAGCAGAACATCGCGCTCCTGGTCGTCGAGAAAGGCCTGAAGGTCGGAGGGCACGGCATCGCCATCAGGGCGGGCCGCGCCGCCGGCCAGAGAGATCGCGGCGCTGCTACCGAGGGCGCCGGGGCGATCAGCGTCGCCGCGTGTCATGCCGCTGGCGGGGGAGCGAAGAGGCGTCAACGCGCTCGGCACGGTGTCCGCGTCAACCATGACCGACTCGCTGGCGCCCTGCAGATCGAGATGCAGTGCGTCACCGTCGTTGAGCGCCACCGCGCGGTGCAGCAGATTTTCCAGCTCGCGCACATTGCCGTCCAGCGGCAGCGCGGCGAGCTGTTGAAACACCTCGGGCGAAAGTGTCGGCGCCGGCATGCCGCCATCGAGCGCGATGCGGGCGAGCAGCGCTGCGCACAATTGCGGCAGGTCGCCCCGGCGCTCGCGCAACGGCGGCACGGCGATCTCGATCACGTTGAGTCGGTAAAAAAGATCCTGGCGAAAGCCGCCACTGCGCACCTCGGCCTGCAGATCCTTGTGCGTGGCGCTGACGATGCGCACGTCGACGGCATCTTCGCGCGTCGCGCCGATCGGCCGCACGCTGCGCTCCTGGATCGCCCGCAGCATCTTCGATTGCATGGCCAGCGGCAGATCGCCGATTTCGTCGAGAAACAAGGTGCCGCCGCGTGCCGCCTGGAAGTAACCGTCGCGATCCTGGGTCGAGCCGGTGTAGGAGCCCTTGCGAGCGCCGAAGAACTCGGCTTCGAGCAGATTCTCCGGAATGGCGCCGCAGTTGACCGCGACGAACGGTCCGTCGTGCCGCTGGCTGCAGGCATGCACGGCGCGTGCCACCAGTTCCTTGCCGGTACCCGATTCGCCGCGTACCAACACCGGCGCCATGCCGCGTGCCACTTTGGCGATGCGTGCCTTGACTTGCAGCATCGCCGCCGACGTACCGACCATACGTGCGAGGGCGACGTCACCCGCCACGGCCAGCGGATGCAGCGCGGGTTCGCCCTCGGCTGCTCGCGCCCCCGCAGTCTGCGTTCCTGCCCCGGACGCCAACGGTCCCGGCGCTCGCGCCAGCGCCGGCAATGCCACGCCGTGCGCCCCGCCGCTTCGCGCAACGGCGAGTGCGCCCGCCAAAGCCGAACCCGCTGCGGCCACCGGCTGGCGCACCAACGAGGCCACGACCGCACGAAACTGTTTGAGGTCAACCGGCTTCGTCAGGTAATCGAAAGCGCCGGCCTTGAGAGCCTCGACGGCATTTTCGGCCGAGCCGAAGGCGGTGATGACGATGCATCGTTCACTGCGCTGTGCGGCGCCCAAACGGTGCAGCAACTCCATGCCGTCGCCGTCGGGAAGTCGCATGTCGGTGATCACCGCGTCGAACGCGCGGGCTTCGAGTTGACGCCAGGCATCGGCGACTGTGGCTGCCGACTCGACCCGGTAGCCCTCGCGTTGCAGCGTCAACTGATAGAGCGTGCGCAGATCGGGCTCGTCGTCGACGACCAGGATCTGCGCCGGCACATCGGCGCGGAGGGTGTCGGCGGTCACATGCAAGATGGGTGAGGAGCGGGCGTCACCGGCTTATTGTGTCAAAGCGGCGCCGGTGCGGTGGCGAACGAGATAACGAACTCGTTGCCTTCGGGGCCGCCGGGCGACAGGGACCGTCTCTGGTGGCCGATGGTGGCGCCGTGACGCTCGCATAGTTCGCGGCAGATGAAAAGACCGAGGCCGCTCGAGCGCGCCTCCGAGGAAAAGAAGGGCTCGAACAGATGTGCCTGCACCGCCGCTTCGAGCGGCGCACCGTCGCTCCACACCTGCAGCGAGGCGCGGCCATCGGCCAGGGCGCGCGTACCGACCTGGATCGATCCGTCGCGGGCGCCGGCATAGCGTGCGGCGTTGTCGAGAAGATTGACCAGAATGCGACGCAGATGTTCGCTCTCGAAGCGCACGTCGCATTGCATCGCCTGCAGTGCCATCAACACGCCGTGCCGGCCGGTCTGGCCGACCCATTCCTCGGCCAGCGCGCGCACCGTGGCATCGAGGGCGACCGCGTCGGAAGGCACCAGGGCGCGCTGCTGGCGCGCTCGCGCGACGTCGAGCACGTCATCGACGATGCGCGACAGGCGCTGCGCGTTCTGCAACACCAGCGCCAGCAATTGACGCTGCGCCGGATCGCTCAAATCTTCGTCCAGCAGGGACGAGGCCTGCGTGATGGCGGCCAGCGGATTGCGAATCTCCTGCGCAACGGCGGCCGACATGCGGCCCATCGCTGCCAGCTTCTCCGTGCGCACGCGCGCTTCCAGATCGCGCAGGTCTTCCAGGAACATCACGCACATGGCATCGCGCGGCTGACCGGCGCTGGCATCGAGGCCGGTCAGGCGTGTCGTCACGCGCAGTTCGCGCACCCCGCCGTGGCTTTGCGCCATCGGCAGTTCGATGGATTGTGGCAACTGCTGCCGGAACGTGGCCTGGGCCAGCCGAGCCAGGCCTTGCCAGGCCGGGTTCACACCCAGATGCACAGGCAGCTGCGCCGCCCGCAGCGGTTGGTCGAGCATGCCGCTGACGGCCGGGTTGGCGGCACGCACGTAGCCACGCGCGTCGACCACCAGTACGCCCTCGCTCAGCGTCTCGATCACCAACCCGTTGACACGCGCCTGCATCTCGGCGGCGATGCGGCTGCGCTGTGCCAGCGCCTCCTGACGCGCCAGGCGCAGCGCGATCTCGTGGGCCAGCAAGGCCATCACGAACAAACCGGTGCCGGTGAGCGCAGCCTGCACAAAGCGCGCCGATGGCTCGCCGTCGGCGCGCATCCAGTAGGAACCGGCTTCGGCCAGCAGCAACAGTGTGGCGCCGGCCGTGGTCCCGAGGCCGAGCAGGCGCGTGCCGAGAACGGCACTCATCAGCACCGGCAAGGCAAACAGCGGCGTGTAGTTGATGTTGCCTTGCTGCGCTGTTTGCACCAGGGCAAAGGTGGCCAGGTCGACGCCGATGGTGGCGAGCCAGGTCAGGCCGATCTTGCTCAAGGGCAAGGCGCGAGGATGAATCCGCGTTGCCAGCAGCGTTGCCAGCAGATAAGCGCCAACCAGCGCCAGCGACAGCGGATGTGCCGGCTGGCCGAGCCCGATAGTGACCGCCTGCAGCAGCACCAACATGACGCCGAAGAAAACCCGCGCCCGGGTGAAGCCGCGCCACAGGCGTGGCAGCGCTGGCCCTTCGGCCGCCAAGCGTTCCGTTTCGCTCGCGTCAGCCGCAGCCTCCGAAGCAGCAGCAGGCAGACGGCGATTCGGCGGCGGTGCGCTCATCGCCGCCCGCGCAGGCTCGATCGTTGCCGAGCGCCCGTCGGCGCAAGCCGTGTCATCCTTCCGCGGCCTGTTGGTGCGCCACCGTGCAATAGCGGCCCTGGCGGCCGTCCAGCGCGTCAGCCAGCGGCAGATGCACCTGACAGTAGTCGCACTGGGCCATCGGCTGCGGCGCGGCGACGGGCGCAGCCGATGACGTTTTGGCATGCGCGGCGTGTTGTGCCGCGCGATGGGCGTCGATCTCGGCGCGACGACGCTGCCGCCACAACCAAAAGGCAATCCAGACCACGGCCAGAACCAGCAGGTACTTCATAGCGTGCGCCCGAGCAGCACTTCGAGAACGAAGCGCGATCCCACATAAGCCAGCAGCAGGAGGCCGGCGCCGGTGTACAACATGCGCCGAGCGCCGCGGCCGCGCCAGCCGAACCTGACCCGACCCAAGAGAAGTACGCCGAAGGTGATCCAGGCCAATATCGAGAACACCGTCTTGTGGTCGGCGCGCCAGATCCGTGCTGTGCCGTAGAGCGATTCGCTGAAGAACACGCCAGCCAGAAGTGTTGCCGAGAGGAGCGCGAAACCGGCCAGGACAAATCGAAATGTCAGGCGCTCCAGGGTCAGGAGTGGCACCCCCGATGGCGGCTCGTCGCCGACCCTCGAGCCGCTGCCAGAAGCAAGCTGCAGGGCGCCGGTGCGCATCTGATTTTCGGCGCGCGCCATGAGCCAGGCATGCAGCACCGCCGCTCCGAACAAGCCGTATGAAGCCAGGCCGAGGGCCAGATGCATCGGCAACCACGGCGATGCTGCCACATGCAAAGGCGTGCCCGGAAACAGCCGCGCGACGAGCACGGCCAATGCGGCCAGCGCTGCGAGCACGCGGCGCATTCGTAGCGCAGGGTAGGCCAGGCTCTCGATGCCGTATACGGTGAGCACGAGCCAAGCCGTCATCGACAGTGCCGGGCCGAACCCGAACAGCGCCGGCGTACCCAGCAAGCCGACGACCAATGTCGCTGCGTGGAGCGACCAGCCGACAAGCAGTGCCGTCCAAATGCTGGCGCGATGCCAGCGCGGCGACACAGCGGTAGCGGCGAGGTAGGCCACTGCTGCGCCCGTGGCTAGCGCCAAGCCGAGGGGAGAGCTCGTCGCTAGAATCATTGCGGCAAGTTTAGCGGCTGGCCCCTCTGACGACCAGTCCGATCGCGGCACCCCGCGCCCTCCATTTCTACTATTTCGCGAGTTACTGCGCACGCCATGGCCTCAGCCCTGTCCGACAAGTTTTCCCGCATCGTCAAGCAGATCAGCGGCCAAGCGCGCATCACCGAGGGCAACGTGCAAGACATGTTGCGCGAAGTGCGCGTGGCGCTGCTCGAAGCGGACGTTGCGCTGCCGGTGGTGCGCGACTTCGTGACACGCGTCAAGGACAAGGCACTCGGGCAAGAGGTGATGGGTTCGCTCAAACCAGGCCAGGCGCTGGTCGGTATCGTCCATCACGAACTCGCGGCGACGATGGGCGAAGGCGTGTCGGACATCGATCTGGCGGCACAACCGCCGGCCGTCATCCTGATGGCTGGCCTGCAAGGGGCAGGCAAGACCACCACCACGGCCAAGCTGGCCAAGCACCTGATCAACAAGCGCAAGAAGAAGGTGCTGACTGTTTCGGGCGACGTCTATCGACCGGCCGCCATCGAGCAACTTAGAACGGTGACAGCGCAAGCTGGCGCCGAGTGGTTCCCCAGCACGCCAGAGCAGAAGCCGCTCGACATCGCTCGCGCTGCACTCGATTACGCGAAGCGCCACTTCTTCGACGTGCTGCTGGTCGATACCGCCGGCCGCTTGGCCATCGACGAAGTGCTGATGAACGAGATCAAGGCGCTGCACGCGTTCCTGAAACCGGTTGAGACCCTGTTCATCGTCGACGCCATGCAGGGACAGGATGCGGCCAATACGGCGCGCGCCTTTGGGGAAGCATTGCCGCTCACCGGCATCGTCCTGACCAAGCTCGACGGCGATTCACGCGGCGGCGCGGCATTGTCGGTGCGCCAGATCACCGGCGTGCCGATCAAGTTCGCCGGTACCAGCGAAAAGATCGACGGCCTGGAGGTGTTCGACGCCGAGCGCCATGCCGGGCGCATTCTCGGCATGGGCGACATCGTGGCGCTGGTCGAACAGGTTTCGGCGGGCGTCGACATCGATGCGGCGCAAAAGCTCGCCGCCAAGGTCAAGCGCGGCGCGGCCTTCGATCTGTCGGATTTCCTCGGCCAGTTGCAGCAGATGAAGCAGATGGGCGGGCTGTCCACTCTCATGGACAAGCTGCCGAGCCAGCTCACGGCCAAGGCCGGCGCTGTCGATATGGACCGCGCCGAACGCGACATCCGGCGCAAGGAAGGCATCATCAACAGCATGACGCCGCTGGAGCGTCGCAAACCCGAGTTGCTCAAGGCCACGCGCAAAAAGCGTATCGCCGCTGGCGCCGGCGTACAGGTTCAGGAAGTGAACCGCCTGCTCAACGAGTTCGAGCAGATGCAGGGGATGATGAAAAAGTTGAAGGGCGGCGGCCTGATGAAGATGATGAGGCAGATGGGCGGGATGAAGGGCATGCCGGGGATGCCTGGTGGCGGTGGCGGGCCACGTTTCTAGGAGTAGCCGGCGCGCCCTCATGCCGTCATGAACACCCAGCTGCTCTATCCGGATCTGCTGACCCTGCAGTCGGCGCGCGAACATGCTTTCGCGCAAATGATGGACTTGGTTTTTCAGCGCCATCCGCACTATCGCGATTTGCTGGCGCGGCAGGGCTTGCAGCGCGGCGACTTCAACTCGCCGGACGACCTGTCGAAATTGCCGTTGACGCACAAGGCCGACTACATGGCCGCGCCGGAACGCTTCGTGCTTGAAAGTGAAGGCCTTCCATTGGAGATGCGCACGGTATGGGACACCATGTACACCACCGGATCGACTTCGGGAAAGCCCACGCCGTTCGTCTCGACCAGCTACGACTTCTTCAATACTCTGGCGCTGCAACGCAACATGCTGCAGTTGCGCGGGGTCAATCCGCATGACGTCATCGCCAATCTGTTTCCTTTGACGCAGGTGCCACATGGCGCCTGGATTCGCGTATTGCATGCCGCAGCGAGCATGAACGTGTCGGTGTTCTGTGCCATGCCCGGCAACCCCTCGGAGTTTTTTAACCTCGGCAATGGCTTGGACCGGGTGGTGGAACTCATCGCCGCGCAGCGCGCGAGCGTGCTCTGGGGCGTGCCGAGCTATATCTACCGCGTGCTGCTGCGAGCCGCGGAATTGAAATCGGATTTCAGTGCCGTTCGGTTGTTGTTTGTCACGGGTGAGGCGCTTGGCGAAGGTGCCCGCGAGGCCATGCAGCAGACCTTGCACAGCACTGGCGCGGCCCATGCGCACATCAGCATCTCCTACGGCGCCACCGAAATGCAGGGGGGGATGGTCGAATGCGTACCCGGTTCGGGCTATCACAACCCGCTGCCCGGACAACTGCTCATCGAAGTGGTCGATCCGAAGACCGAGAAGCCCGTTGCAGACGGCCAACCGGGCTTGGTCACGCTGACGCATCTGCAGCGCCGCGGCACGGTGCTGCTGCGCTACGCCCTGGGTGACGTTTCGGTGCTCACACACGAGCCGTGCCCGCACTGCGGTGCGGTCACGGATCGGTTGATTCAGGTGCCGCGGCGGGTCGACGCGATGGTCAAGATCAAGGGCATGCTGGTCAACCCGGGCGTCGTGATACAGGCGCTCGACGGCTTGCTTGGCGCGCTGCCGTATCAGCTGCGCGTGCGCTCGGCCGATGCGATCCATCCCTTGGCTGGCGACGTGCTCGAACTACAGGTTGAAGAAACCGACGCGCAGGCGCGACGAGTGGCGCTGGCGCAATGCGTGAAGGAAGCATGCGGCGTCACGCCGCAGGTGGTGTTCGTTGCGCCCGGCGCGTTGATGGCGACGGATGCCAGTTGGAAAAGCAAGAAGTTCGCGGACCTGCGCGCACATTGAAAGCGGCCGACGTCATCGCTGGCCCAAGTACAGGCGTGCCACGCGCTCATCGTCGATCAGGTGGGAAGCGCGATCCTGAATGCGCATGGTGCCCAGCTCCATGACGCAGCCGCGGTCCGAGATACTCAGCGCCTTTTTCACGTTCTGTTCGACCATGATAATGGCTTTGCCCTGATCGCGCAGCAACTGCACATTCTGGAACACGGTGTCGACCATTTTGGGCGCCAAGCCGATCGACGGCTCGTCCAGCATGATGACTTTCGGATCTTGTAGCAGCGTGCGCGCAATCTCCAGCATCCGTTGCTCGCCGCCGGACAAGGTGCCAGCCAGCTGGCCGGCGCGTTGCACGAGCACCGGAAAAAGCGTCAGCACGCGTTCGATTCGCTGGCGCAGAAGCTCGGCATCGCGCACCAGGTAGCCGCCCATGCGCAAGTTCTCCTCAATCGTCAGACGAGGAAAAACGCTGCGATGTTGTGGGATGTAGGCAATCCCCGCACCAAGCAACTTGTCGGAAGGCAGCCTGGTCACGTCCTCGCCATGCAACGCGACGTGCCCGCTGCGCCACGGCACTAGATTGAAGATGGCGCGCAGCAGCGTCGATTTGCCGGCACCGTTGTGACCGATGACGGTGACGATCTCCCCGGCGTCGACCGCGAGATCGATGCCATCGAGGATGTTGGGGCCGCCGTAGTTGGCACAGAGCGCCCGAACCGACAACACACTGCTCATCCGAGGTAGGCCTCGACGACACGCGCGTTCGTCTGAATCTGCGCCGGCGATCCACGCTCCAGCACCCGACCTTGGTGCATCACGATGATGTCCTCTGCCAGTGCCATGACAAATTCCATGTTGTGCTCCACCAGGAGGAACACGCGCGGACGTTCCGCATACATGGTGCGGATGAAATCGCCGAGCACTTGCAACAGGGATGGATTGACACCCGAGGCCGGCTCGTCCAGCAAGAATATCTCCGGGCTGGCGATGAAGGTGGAGACGATCTCCAGCAGCCGGCGCTGGCCGAACGACAACCGTGATGCCGGCTGGTCGGCAAAATCCTGCAGCCTGACCATCGCAAGCAGCCGCATGGCTTCGTCTCGCCGGCGATGTCGATGGCGCGCGGCACGCGTGACCATTTGACCCAGGCAGGCGCCGAGGCCTTTGGGCTGAGCCGCGAACAACAGGTTGTCCAGGCAGGTGTCCTCGCCCAGGATCCGACACTCCTGAAACGTGCGCGCGATACCGAGCGCGGCCATCCGGTGCGCCGAAAAGCCCGTGACCTCGCGCCCGTTGAGCCAGACATGCCCGCTGTCGGGCGTGACGCTGCCCGCAATCGCGTCGAACAGGGTGGTCTTGCCTGCACCATTGGGTCCGATCAGGCCATAGATGCCCGGCCCTTCGATATCGAAAGCGGCGCCATCGAGCGCTTGAACGCCGCCATAGTGCTTGGTCAGCGATTGAAGTCGAAGCGCCGTCACTGGGCCACCCGCCGCGCTACGCGCTTCGGAACGCGCGCTTGCGAGCACCCCGGCGCGGTCACTCGGCGACTCTCCGTGCTGCGCGCATCGAGATGAGCGCTTGGGAGCGGCCCGGCGCGCTCACTCGGCGACTCTCCGCGCTGCGCGCATCGAGATGAGCGCTTGTGAGCGGCCCGGCGCGCTCACGCGACGCTCCGCTTCACGAAAGCGCGCCGCAGGCGATCCGTAGCCGTGCGCAGCAGGCCAGCCAACCCCGTCGGGGCAAACAGCGTGATCAGCACCAGCAGCGCGCCAAAGATGACCAACCGCCATTCGCTGGCCAGCCGGAGGAATTCCGGCAGCGCCACGTACAACAAGGCGCCGAGCGCCGGGCCGATCAACGAGCCGGCGCCGCCGATGATCACGATCAGCACCATGTTGATGCTCTCCAACATGGTGAAGCTGGCCGGCGCCGCCACCCGTAAGAAACAGATCTGTAGCACACCGCCCAATCCCGCAAGTGCAGTGCCGAGCGAGAAAACGAGTGTCTTGTAGAGCAAGGTGTTGACGCCGCGCGCGCTCGCCAGCCGTTCGTCCTGGCGAATGGCACTCAAGGTGCGCCCCAGGTCCGATCGCACCACCACGTATTGCACCCAGAACGCAAAAAGCGCCAGTCCGAAGGCCAGGTAATAGAAGTTGGAAAGCGGACCAAAGGAGAACGTGGTGTCGTTCCAATGCAGCGGCGCCGGACGGGGAATGCCAGCAAAGCCGGCGGCGCCGCGCGTGACCGCGTCCCAGTTGTTCATGACCGCGTGCAGCATCAGACCGAAGGCCAAGGTCACGATCATGAAAAAGTGTCCGCGGAAGCGGAAACAGACGATGCCGATCAATGCGCCGGCCAAACCTGCCGCCAACGTTCCTGCCAGCAGCGCGGCCCAGAAGTTCCAATGCGCATCGACCATCAGTACCGCCGCGGTGTAGGCGCCGATTCCCGCGAAGCCCATGTGACCGAGCGAGACCAACCCGCCAAACCCCAGGATCAGATTCAATCCGACCGCCGGAATGGCAAACACGCACATCAGCACCAGCAAGTGCAAGACATAGGGCTCGCTTGCGGCCCAGAACGGCGCTGTGCCGAGCAGCAACAGCAGCAACGACAACAACAGGGTCGGCAGCGAACGGGTCACGCCAACGGGTCTCGCTTTGCCAGGGACACGCGGCTGTCATCGATCCACATGCTATTGCTCGCCGCGCATGCGGATGCCGAACAAGCCTTGCGGTCGCAGCAGCAAGATGCCAACCATCACCAGGAAGGCGATCGAGTCGCGATAGTCGGTCGGCAAGAACAGGGTGGACACCGATTCGGTCACGCCAAGGATGAGGCCGCCGACCACAGCGCCTGGAACGCTCCCCATCCCGCCCAACAGGATTCCGGCCAACCCCTTGATCAGCGGCGCATCACCCATCTGCGGAAACACCAGGAACAGCGGCCCGACCAGCGCGCCGCCGACAGCCGCCAGCATGCTGCCCAAGGCAAAGGTCATCCACTGCACGCGTTTTACCGGGATGCCGACGACCAACGCAGCTTCCTGGCTCTGACTGGTGGCGCGAATGGCGGTGCCAAAACGGGTGAACTTGAGAAACAAGCCGAGTGCGGCGACCATCAGCAGGGTGATGACGATGATGCCGAGTTGATGCACGCTGAAGCGCAACTCGCCGAGGCGAACGAACTGCTCGGTCGTCGCTACAGGCCACTGCAATGCGTTCGGCCCCCACAAGGCGATCACCAGATTCTCGAAAACAAGGATCAGGCCAAGCGAGGCGATCACCTGGTTGCGCACGTTCCCGTGCAGCGGCCGGAAGATGCCGCGCTCCAGCAAGATGCCGATCAGCGCCAGCGACAGCATCGACAACAAAATGGCCAGCACGTAGCTGTCGATCCAGTGCATGTAGAAGTAGTGGCCGAGGTAGCCGCCGATCGTGAACAGCACGCCATGCGCGAAGTTGACGACATGCATCACGCTGTAGATCAGCACCATCCCGAGTGCGACAAGCACATAGATCGAGCCGCTCATCAAGCCGTTGATGATCTGCTCGAGGAAGGCCTGCATCATGCGTCAGGGCCTGTTCACACCAAAGCGGGAGATGCGCGGGTCGGTCGATCAGCCGGCGCCGCAGCCGGCCTTGGCGCTGTCGGGATAGAGGATGCGTCGCGTGCCGTCGGCGCACCATTGGGTGACGTAGACGTTCGGGTTGGCTTGGCCCTTGGCATCGAACTTGATCGGCCCAATGACGCCCTGGGTGTCGATCTTGGACAGTGCGTCCCGAATCGCCTTGCCATCACTGACACTGCCGGCCGCCTGCATGGCGGCAACCGCGACCATCAAGCCGTCGTACGACTGCGCGGCGAAGCCATGCGCTTCCTCGCCGAATTTCGCCTTGTAGCGCTGGCTGAAGTTCTTGATGCGGGGCGCATCGGCGTTCGGCGGAAAGGCGTTGTACTGCACCATGCCGTCGAGCTTTTGCGCATCCAGCCGCTTCAAGAAACGGTCCGAGCCCATCGCCAAGGTGCCGATCAAATGAAGCGTCAGTCCGGCGTCGCGAATCTGCTTGATCGCCAGGCTGCCTGGCTCTTCGTCCATAAACAGCATCACCGCTTGCGACTTGGTATTGCGCAGATTCGAGAGGTGACTGGAGAAGTCGACCTCGCCGACATTGAAATAGCCCACATAACCATCTCGCGCGGCCGGCAGTAACTCCTTGATGCCGGTCACGCCGCCGCGACCCGCGTCGTTGTTCCAGGCGATGAAGGAAATCGGCGACCAGCCCGCCTTGCCGAGGAAATCCGACAGCGCCTTGTTCAACTGCAGGTTGTTGGCGTTGACTCGAAACAAGAACGGGTTGTTCTGCTCCGTGAGGTTGGGGCCGGTGGGCACCGTCAGGATCAGCGGGAGCGAATAGTCCTGGGCAATCGGTGCGAGCGCAGCAGCCACGCCCGATGACAGTTCGCCAAGCACGACCGGCACCTTGTCTACCGTCGCCAGCCGCTGCATCGCCGACGCGCCTTCGCTCGGGTTCCCGCGGGTGTCGTAGACCTTGAGCTCGACCTGGTACTTGCGGCCGGCCACAGTGATGCCGCCGGCGCCGTTGAGCTCGTCGACGGCCAGATTGAACCCGTTCATCTGGAAGACGCCAGGCGCCGACAGCGGACCCGTAAGCGCTGTCACGATTCCGAATTGAACCTTCTCCGGGGTCTGCGCCAGCGCCACCGTGGCGGGCGCGAGCATCGCCAGCGCCGCCGTCAAAGCCAACAACCGTCTTTTCATCCGAGTTCTCCAGGAAAACAAAATGCAATGAACGAAATCTGGAACAGAACAACCCGTCCCACCGGCCGAGAGGTTACGGCAGCTTGTAGAGCCTGCGCGCGTTCTCCCGCAACAATTTCTCCAGCACCTCGGCTTTGAACCCATGTGCTTCGATTTCTGCGCGCGTGCGCGCGAAATCGAGCACCGGGTAATCGGTGCCGAAGATCACTTTGTTCTGTCCATAGCTGTTGATGTAGTGAATGAACGCTTCGGGCCAGTACTTGGGGCTGTGCGCGTCGCAGCCGATGTAGACGTTCGGATGTTTCCAGGCCATGGCAATCATCTCGTCGGTCCATGGAATGCCCACGTGTATGCCCACCAGTTTGAGCTCGGGAAAGGCGCAGGCAACGGGGTCCAGCGTGATCGGGCGTCCGACGCTTCTGAGCGGTCGTGCGGCGTCGTAGACGAGTGATTGTCCAACCTGCAACTGCACCGGGATGTCGAGCTCGACACACTTGGCATAGAAGGGATACCAGCGCGCGTGATCAGGCGCCAGCTCGAACCAATGCGGATAAAAATGCGCGCCGACAAACCCGTCGTCCGAGACCGCCCGAGCCAAGGCGCGCACCCCAGCCATGCCTTCTGTCGGGTCCAGCCCGGCCAATGCGCTGAAACGATCGGGGTGCTGTTGCACCGCTTCAGCCACCAGCGCGTAGGGCAGGTGCCAACTTCCGGGAATGCCCAACTGGCCGGTTTTCGTGGCCACCAGCAGCGCCCGTTCGATGCCCGCGCTGTCCATCAACGCCAGCATCTCGACATGGCTCACGCCCTCGGCGATCGACGCTTGGC
>JBDSYU010000086.1:0-9705 GCA_039925525.1 Variovorax sp. | reverse complement strand
AGACCGAGTGGGGCGAACTCCACGATCTGAAGAACGACCCGCTGGAGCTGGTCAACCTGTGGGACGACCCCGGCGCCAGAACGATGCGCGCCGATCTGGTTCAAGCCCTGGCGCGCAAGATGATCGCTTCATCCGAGACCAGCCCTTATCCCACGTCGTCGGCGTGAACGCCCGACTGTCGCCCAACGCGCGACGCATCAAGTCATCAACCTGAACACACCCCAAATCATGCTGACAAAAACAAAGCCTGCAACGCCAAAAGACAACAGCAAAAAGGGGCCGCACGACAAAGCCGCGGTCTCATCCGAAACAGTCCCCGCCGGTGCCGAAGCCCCCGCCGGGTGGGGCAGCGACTACTTGGCCAAATTACTGCGCCACATCGGCCTGGAATACGTGGCCCTCAACCCGGGCTCCAGCTACCGCGGCCTGCACGACAGCCTGGTCAACCACCTGGGCGACCGCTCGCCGCAGATGCTGACGGTGCTGCACGAAGAGCATGCGGTGGCCATCGCGCACGGCTTTGCCAAGGTGACCGGTCGGCCGATGGGCGCCATCCTGCATGCCAATGTCGGCTTGATGCACGGCTCGATGGGCATCTTCGACGCCTGGTGCGATCGCGTGCCGGTGCTGATCTATGGCGCCAACGGCCCGATGGACACGGTGCGTCGGCGCCCATGGATCGATTGGCTGCATTCGACCAAGGACCAGGCCTCGTTCATTCGCAGCTTCATCAAGTGGGACGCCGAACCGGTGTCGCTCGAGGCGGCGCGCGATGCCGTGCTGCGGGCGCGGCAGATCGCCACCACGGCGCCGCAGGGACCGACCTATGTCTGCTTCGACAGCGGCTTGCAAGAGGCGCTGATGAAGGACGAGCCGGCGCTGCCGCCGCTGGCGCGCTACGCAGCACCGCGCCGCCCCGGTCTGTCGGCAGCCACTGCGCGCGAAGTCGCCGAATTGTTGTACGGCGCCAAGCGGCCGGTGATGATGATCGGGCGCGCCTCGCGTCGCGAAGACGATTGGGCCAATCGGGTGGCGCTGGCCGAACATCTCGGCGCCAAGGTGCTGACCGACCTGAAGAACGGCGCGGCCTTCCCGACCTGGCACCCATTGCATGCGGCCCCGGCTACGACCTTCCTCAACGATGACAGCGTCGCCGCGCTCAAGGATGCCGACCTGGTACTCAGCCTCGACTGGATCGACCTTGCCGGCACCTTGCGCGCCGCCTGGGGCGCTGAGCTGCCGGCGCATGTCGTGCATGTCTCGCTCGATGCCACGCTGCACAACGGCATGGGTGGCGAGCACCAGGAGGTGGTCGCCGCCGACACCCATCTGCTGTGCGATCCGGACGAGTTTTGCCAGCAGGTGCTCGAACAGATCAGGCAGGTGGGCAAGGCGCGCAGCAAGCCGAGCCCCAGGCCGAGCATCAAGCCGGGCAGCAAACTGTCGGCGCCGGCCGATCCGGCCGCCAGCAAGCGTCAGGTAGCAAGCGCGACGGCCGCGGGTGGCGACATGTCGCTCGAAGCGTTCACCAGAGTTGTGAGCGCCTTCCTCACCGACGAGGCGCCGGCCTGCCTCATCCGCGTCAACCTTGGCTGGCCCGGCGGCGGGCACCCTCTGGGTCATCCGCTCGACTACCTGGGCGGCGACGGTGGCGGGGGGGTGGGCGCCGGACCGGGCATCTCGGTGGGCGCGGCGCTCGGCCTGCGCGGCAGCGACCGCCTGCCGGTAGCAATCCTGGGGGATGGCGACTTCCTGATGGGCTGCACCGCAATCTGGACCGCCGTCAAATACAAGATCCCGTTGCTGGTGATCATTGCCGACAACCGATCATTCTTCAACGACGAGGTGCACCAGGAGCGTGTCGCCATCATGCGCAGCCGGCCGGTGGAAAACAAGTGGGTCGGCCAGCGCATCGAAGGCCCGGAGGTCGATCTGCCCGGCATGGCGCGGGCACAGGGCGCGACGGCCTGGGGTCCGGTGAAGTCACTGGCTGAGTTGCCAGGGGTGCTCAACGAGGCGGCTCAGGCGGTGCGTGCCGGACAGGTCGCCGTCGTGGACGTGCGCGTGGCGCGCGAGTATGCGAAAGCGATGTCGCGTGGCCTCACGCGGGGGCATTGACAGCGCTTGGCTCCGGTCGCCGGGAGACAGTCGGCGGTCGGCACTGCGCGGTTGTACAACGGCGCGCCGCTCCCAAGTGTTTGCGGGTGTTTCACGGGACGCACGACGCGATCAAGTGGATTGATCAATCAATCTTGATCGGGTATGGAGGCGCGGGTATTCTTCCAATTTCAGGTCCAATTGACTGCAGTCGCCGAGCGTTGCCCGCCTTGCGCCAGGCGTTTCACCGGCGCGCGATGATGGCTTCGCTGATCGCCGACGCCTTGTTTACCCTTTTGACTTTCGATAAGGAAATTTCATGAACGTCCTCAGACACGCCTTCGGCAAGGCCGATGCACACTTTGCCGACGTCACCGGCGCCGAGCCGGTCGACACCAACACCTACTGGGCGCCGGTAATCATCAACAAGGCACAGATCGATGCCGAGGTGCAGCGCCTGGCGAATTTGCCACTGCCATCCAACGGCCGCCGCGAGAGCCTGATCGTTCACCCCTCGGCACCGGCCGCGGCACCGGGCCTGGCGCCTGGCATCCAGGTCAAGCTGAGCGTCCTGAAGCCGGGGGAGGAGACAGCGCCGTTTCGCCATAACGCGACCGAGGTCAACTTCTGCATCGGCGGCTGCGGCAGCACAAAAATCGGCGAGAAGACGATCGCCTTCAACGAGTTCGATGTCTGGAACCATCCGTCCTTCACGCCCTACAGCCACAAGAACACCGGCAAGGAACTGCAGGTTCGCCTCACTTATTCGAACACGCCGCTGCTGCAGAACTTGAACATCTATTTGCCGGAAGACTATACCGCCGGCGCCCCGGCCGCCGGCAACGACGAGAAGCATGCCGACGACCCGACGCGCAAGAGCCCGTTCGGCATGATCCCGATCGGTGAAGATGGCGGTCTCCTGATGCCTTACGAGACATTGATCAACCCGATCGCGGTGGAGTCCAAGGCCTTGCACTTTCCGTGGACCACGGTGAAAGCCGAACTCGACAAACTCGAGGCGCTCGGCAAGTCGTATGTCGGCCGGCGTCTGTACATGATGTACAACCCGATGACGACGCGATACAACGGCATCACGCCGAACTTTTTTGCCACCATGACGATCCGCCCGGGCAGCATCGTCGACCGGCCGCACCGCCACGTGTCGGCCGCCATCAACTACTACTTCAAGGGCAAGGGCTTCAGCAGCGTTGCCGGCAACCGCTACGAATGGGGTCCGGGCGACCTCATGCTGTCGGCACCCGGCTGGACTGTGCACAACCACGCCTCTTACGAAGAGCAGGTCTACGAACTCACGGTGCAGGACCAGCCGCTCAACATCTTCATGGAATCGCTTTTATGGCAGGAAGACATGAAGCACCCGGCGGCGCTGCTCGGATCGACGCCCGGGTTCGTCACCAATCGCGACAAGGTCGCGGCTTGAGTGCGATAGCAGGGCTCATGAGCGCGGCGATCTGATCCATGTTCGTCGAAACCAGCGACCCGGCGTACCGGACGTCGATCTTCAACTCGCTCGTCGCGCCGCGGCCGATCGGTTGGGTCTCGTCGTGCTCGCCGACCGGCCAGATCAACCTGGCGCCGTTCTCCTACTTCAACGGCATTTCGGCGACCCCGCCGATGCTGATGTTCGCCTGCAACGCGCCGGCCGATCGCAACGAGAAAGACACCCTCGCCAACGTCCGCGCCACCGGCGAGTTCTGCGTCAACATCGTCAGCTACGCTCTGCGTGAGCAGATGAACATCACTTCGTCGACCGTGCCGCACGGTGATGACGAGTTTGAACTCGCCGGGCTCGAAAAAGGCGATTGCAAGTTCGTCAAATGCCCGCGCGTGCTGGCGGCGCCGGCGTCGATGGAATGCCAGCTGATCCAGATCGTCGACGTGGCCCCCACGCGCGACGGTGAGCGCACCAGCAGTGTCGTCCTTGGACGCGTGTTGGCGATGCATGTACGCGATGATCTGCTCGACGACGCTGGGCGTTTCGATCCGGTCCGGGCGCAATCCATGGCGCGCCTGGGCGGCTTCAATTATCTGCGCGTGACCGAAATGTTCGCAATCAAGCGACCTGACCCAAAGGGAGAGTGATCATGCGCGCCAAAGACATCCCGGCCGGCATCCTGCCTGCGCACAACGCCTTGTTCTACGGCGGCGCATGGCACGAGCCCAAGGGCGGCGGTTACGCCGACACCATCAACCCGGCCTACAACGAGCCGATCACGAAGGCGCCGGTGGCCGGCGCCGACGATGTGGATGCGGCCGTGCAAGCCGCGCATACGGCCTTTCCAGCGTGGGCGCGCATTACGCCACTCGAGCGCGGCAAGCTGTTGCGACGCGCGGCCGCGGTATTGCGCGCCAACGCCTATCCGCTGGCGCAACTTGATGCGTTGAACAACGGCAACCCGGTTTCGGCGCTGGCCAGGGATGCCGACATGGCTGCCGGCCTGATTGAATATTTCGCCGGCCTGGCCACGGAGATCAAGGGCCAGACCATTCCGATGGGCGACAACGTGTTCAACTTCACGGTGCAGGAGCCGCTCGGCGTCGTGGCGCGCATCGTCGCCTACAACCACCCGCTCATGTTTGCTGCAATGCGCATCGCCGCGCCACTGGCGGCGGGCAACACGGTGGTGGTCAAGGCGCCCGACCAGGCGCCCCTGTCGGCGATCCGGCTGGCCGAATTGATCGGCGACATTTTTCCACCCGGCGCAGTCAATTTCTTGTGCGGCGGGCGCGAATGCGGCGAAGCGTTGGCAACGCATCCGCTGGTCAGGAAAGTGACGCTGATCGGTGGCGTTCCCACCGGCAAGGCAGTGATGAAAAGCGCTGCGGCCAGCCTGAAGCCAGTGCTGCTGGAACTCGGTGGCAAAAACGCCCTGGTGGCCTACCCCGATGCCGACCTCGACAAGCTGGTGCACGGCATCATCGGCGGCATGAATTTCACTTGGTCCGGCCAGAGCTGCGGTTCGACCAGTCGCGTGTTCCTGCACGAGTCGATCCATGACGAGGTGCTGGCGCGCGTCGCCAAGTTGCTGCCGACGTTGCATAAGCCTGGCATTCCGACCGACCCTGAAACGACCATGGGATCGCTGGTCAGCCGCGCTCAACTGGACAAGGTGAAGGGTTACGTGCAGTCAGCGCTGGACGAAGGCGCCAGGCTGGTGGTCGGCGGCAAACAGCCGGAAGACGCAGCGCTGAAAGACGGCTTCTTCTTTGAAGCGACCGTCTTCGCCGACATGAACAACCGCATGCGCCTGGCCAACGAGGAAGTGTTCGGTCCGATCGTTTCGGTGTTTCGCTGGAGCGACGAAGAGCAGCTATGGACCGATGTGAACGGTGTCGACTTTGGCCTCACCGGTTCGATCTGGACACAGAACCTGGACACCGCGCACCGTGCCGTACGGCGCATCCACACCGGCTATGTCTGGGTCAACAACACCAGCCAGCACTTCACCGGCGCCCCCTTTGGCGGCATCAAACAATCTGGGATCGGCCGTGAAGAATGCTTTGAAGAGTTGCTGGAGTTCACCTATACCAAGAACGTGAACCTGAAGCTGGGCTGAGGCTCCCTTCAGTCTCCCGCCTGTCGATCCGCCACTTGTTCGACTCCCGATTGACAGGCACCCGCTGCGTTCACCGGGCGCGGCCGACAGGTCAGAACAATCGCAGCGACGTCGCGCGAGCTACAGTCCACCCTTCGCTGCTGAAGCATCTGCGCCAATCAGAGCGGCGTTGGGCTCTCGCCGCAATCAATATTCCGTTCCTGTCAATACGCGCCCAGTCATGCCCGAGATGCCTTCCGAAACCAGCATTGCGAACGCCGCAGAGGCCGAACCGGCCGCCCGACAGAAGAACCGGCGGCGTGACCCGAACCCGACACTTGAGCGCCTCTTCACGCTCTACCCGAATCTGTTCGGCGCCCGTTTTCGCCCGCTCAAGCTCGGCGTTTTCCAGGAGTTGCTGGCACGACACCCAGATCAGCTCTCGCGGGCTGACCTGAAGACGGCATTGGGCCTGCATGCGCGATCGACACGCTACCTCGAGGCCGTGGCCGCCGGCGAGCCACGTCATGATCTCGACACAAAGCCGGTCGAAGCCGTGGCCCCAGAGCACGTGCACCACGCCATCCTCGAAATCTATCGGCGTCGGCAGGCGCGCGGTCGCGGCGACGCCCACGCCTGGTTGCATCAGCGTCTGCTCAGCGCCATCGACGCCTGCGGTCTTTCGCGCGAAGACTACCTGGCGCGCACGCAAACGGCTGATCCCGTGGTGCAACAAGTGATCGAAGAGGTGTTCGCACAATGCGCCGAGCGCGATGCCCGAGCCGAGGCGTTGCTGCGCGCCTTCGAGGCCAGCGCCAAGAGCGTGGCGGAGTTTGCCGAGATGTACGGCATGGAGCCGATCACCGCAGAGCGCGAACTCGACTGGGCGCGGCGACGACGAGAGGCGCGAAAGGCGGTCGCCGTCGGCGGCGACGCGAACGACGATACGAGCGGCGACGCGAACGACGATACGAGCGGCGATACGAGCGGCGATACGAGCGGCGATGCGAACGGCGATACGAACGGCGATCTCGCCGTGATGTGAGAAGGCGGCAAACCGGAAATGATCCGGCGCTGAAGGACGGCGTCAGGGACGCCTAAAGCGCGGTGTCGTCCAACTCCTCGACCGAGACTTTCATTTCGCCGATTTCCAACGGCCCATAGTTGGAAATGAAGGCCACGTCGGCCGCGTCGCGGCCGTAAGCGACGACGATGCGACCGCCGCGGGGTCGGTCCTGCGTGGCGTCGAAGGTGTACCAGCGGCCGCCGATGAATGCCTCGAACCAGGCATGCAGATCCATCGGCTCGAGCTGGTGCAGGTAGCCGACCACCATGCGGGCCGGGATCTGCAAGGCGCGGCATAGCGCCACGCCGACATGCGCAAAGTCGCGACAGACACCGGCGCCGGCCTGCAGAGTGTCGAGCGCGTCGCTCGTGGCGTCGGACACGCCGTAGCGATATTCGAGCTGCGCGTGCACCCAGGCCCGAATGGCCTCGACCTGGTCATAGCCCGGGGCGGTCTGGCCAACGATGCCCTTTGCGCGATCGACCATCTTGTCGGACGGGCAGTAGCGGCTTTGCAGCAGATACAACAGTGCATCGTCAGGCAGGGCTTCGATTGGCGACGGCGCGACACCCGGGCTGACCTGGATGTACCGCTCGGTCTTCATCACCACTTCGACTTCGATGCGCATCTGCCCCTTCGGCACCACGAGGCGCTGCCCGAGGTTGCCGTAAATGTCGACATATTCGGTGGCGCGTACCCACGGCATCAGGTGGTAGCGCTCGCTCATCATCCATTGCGCAAGTCCGCTGCGGGGGCGCAGGATGGCCACCACCGGGCAATCGGCGTCGGTGTGAACCGTCATTGCGCAAGCGGCTTTCAGTTTCATCGGGACGGCTTCATACGTCTGGCGCGCAGCAACGGGCGCCGCACCCGCGTCGGCCCGGGTTGCCAATACCCGGGACCAACGCAAGACAACAACAGGAAGTGGCTAGCGCCGGGTAGAGATCGGTGCCGGACCACGGCCATTGAGATGGCGGAACGTGATGCGGCCCTTGGTCAGGTCGTAGGGCGACAACTCGAGCGATACCTTGTCGCCGGCCAATATGCGAATGTGATTCTTGCGCATCTTGCCGCCGCTGTAAGCGATCAGCTCATGGCCATTGTCGAGCTTCACGCGAAAGCGCGAGTCAGGCAGCACCTCGGTCACGGCACCACTCATTTCGATCAGTTCTTCCTTGGGCATTTACAGATTCCTCATGTCGGTGAATTGTCCTTAAAAAAAGGGCTTCGCCCTATGCAAAATTCCTACAGCCGGCCAAAGGTGCCAGTGGTGGCTGGCGCACGCGTTCACGTACCCATTCGATGCCTTGCTCCGAGGCATATCGGAAGGCAGCCGCGCTGCTAGCGAAGAGCGGGGTAAAACGCATGACACGATCATGCATGTGGCTGCCGCGACCCGAACGAATCGACACCGAGGCCGCATACCGGCCGTCGTCCAATTCTTTGCATAACGGGGCCACTCGATACTTGCCCCATTCGATACATGCTTCTTCTTTTGAAATCCTGTTGTTCATCAAACCTTTTGCACCACGCATCGTGGTGGCCTTGCCAAAAATGCAGCTCAAAGCGAGCTGCGGAATAAAAACGATCGCCTACAGTTCGCCCGCCGAGGCTTGCCCTAGGCCGTAGGACGAACGAACCAGACGGTCTGATCACGCAACGCCAACCCTTTGGATGCGGCCCTTGCACAATCCGCGGGCGGCCTCTCAGCTGCGGCATCAGCCAATGTCGTGACCATCGCTGCGAGAGTGAATCGCCCCAAACCTGCCTTTCGGCAGCCAGGTCGCCACAAAAAAAGCGCGGGATCAGCAGCGTGTCAGCAGAATCAATCGAGGGCCCGGGCGCTTGGGTCGCCACACAGCAAAGATGCGCTGGTCAGCCATTCTGCGAACGTGCCACATAGCGTGCCCAGTGCGCCAGTCGTTGCACCAGCATCTGTCGCGAGAAGCAGGTTCACCGTAATTCCGACGAATAGCTAATGCGCAAATTTTAGGACCAACCCAATATTTTATCCGCGTTCGAGGTGGACTGCAATCGGCGATTGTCCGCTGCAGATGCCGGTCGCAAGGCAAAAACCCTGCCCTGGACGGTACCGACGCGCCAGGGCAGCCCTGTGACCTGTTGAACCTGTCAGCGCGCGTCCCGGTTCGCCTGCGCGCGCCTGACCTGCGTTGCGTCGTGCGCAATCGAGGTCAAAGGTCGCCATGATCGAATCTTGGTTCAGTCGCGCAATTCGGCCGGCACCTTTCCGCCATTGGCCGCCAGCTTGGTCATCACCTGACGGTGCAGCCAGATGTTCATCTTGGCGCTGTCGCTGGTGTCGGCGCCGTAGCTCAACTCCTGCGCCAACTGCTTGCGAGATTCCAGACTGCTGTCCAGTCCCAGCAGCTTCATCAGGTCGACGATCGAGGTGCGCCAGTTGAGCGCCTTGGCGCCGGGCATCGAATCGAGTTTTTGCTCGACATCGACCACGGTAATCGCCGGTGGCGGCGCCGCCGCAGCGCCGCTCGCAGATCCGGCAGGTGCGGTCGGCGTCGCGGCGCCGGCCGTCGGGGCCGAGGTGGTAGCGGCTGCGCCACCAGCTGCCGGTGTATTGGCCGCGTGCGATGAGGGGAATATCTTGGAAAGGATGTTGCCGAAAATGCTCATGAAAAGACTCCAGTGAATTGCGTTGTTTGAACTCGCGGGCGCCAGCTTCGGAGGCCGCGTCGCGATCCCATGATCGCGAATGTCTTCGTTTTAACACGCAGGCAAACGATCGGATGTCAGCGCGCCGGCTGGCGCCGCCTCGGCCGGCGCCGCTGCAAGGAGACCGCAGGCCGGTTCGGGTCAGGCGACTCCGCCTTCCTGCAACGCGCTCACGCGTTCCTGCAAAAACACCGCACTGGCCTGCCCGGGCGCCACGGCCGGCCCCACGTTCAAGCCGACACGGTTGAAAAAACCGCGCCGAAACGGCCGCGCCATGGCTTGCGGCTTGCCGCCGCG
>JBDSYU010000085.1:0-15618 GCA_039925525.1 Variovorax sp. | reverse complement strand
TTTCCATCGCAAGGCGAAGGCAGCTCGCCGCATCTCCAGGGCGAGCGCTTGGCCCGCACCCTGGGAATCAACTCATTGCACGTGCCCTACAAGGGGAGTTCGACCAGTGATCTCGTCGCCGGCCGTCTCGGCTTTGCCGTGCTGAGTTCGGCAAGCGTCGCCGAGCTGGTGCGATCGGGCCGGCTCAACGCCCTGGCCGTCCTGTCCAGCGAGCGTCTCGCTGCACTGCCGGGCGTGCCGACCGCGAAGGAAGCGGGCCTTCCCAACCATCTCTACAACGGCGGCGTGTGCCTCTGGGCGCCAGGCGCGACGGCGCTGCCGGTGCTGGTGCGATTGAACGAGGCATTGAGCGCGGCTGCGGGCAATGCCGACGTTCGCAGCCGACTCGAGAGCCTTGGCGTCGAGCCGGTCGCCGCCAATCTGGAAGACACGGCAAGGTTCGTTACCGACTTCATGGCAGACAACGACAAGCTGCGAGAGGCCGTGCTCGGAAAGGGGCGCTGACCCGGATCAGTGCAGCTGCAACGGTGATCCGATGTTGACCGACTGGCACTCGCACTGGCTGCCGCCGGAGCTGATCGAGCAGTTGGCTCGGCGTCCGGCAGCGCCTCGCGTCGAACGATCTCCGGCGGGTTTGCGGCTGATCACGGGCCTGCGAGCGCGGCTTCTGCCCGAGATCGCCGTGAGCCTCGATCAGCGTCGGCAGCTGCTGGCAGAGATCGGCATCGATCGCCAGATCCTGTCGTTGTCGTCGCTGTGGAACATCGACAACCTTCCGGCGCAGGAGGCGTTGCCGCTGGTGCGGGCATTCAACGATGCGGTCGCGCACGCGTCGCTTTCGAGCGACGGTGTCTTCGGCGGTTACGCGGCATTGCCATTGAACGATCTCGCGATGGCGGCCGACGAGCTGGAGCGATGCGGCCGGCTGGGTCTGGAGGGCGTGATCATGCCGGCGGCTGTTTTCTCGTCGCGGACCGCAGCAGAGTGCTTCGCTGCGCTGTTGCGGATCGCGAACGACCTCGACGGGCGGGTTTTCGTGCACCCCGGCACGTCCAGCCCGGCCGAGCCGGAGCCCGCCCAACGTCCGGACAACGCCTGGTTGCGCCACATCGTCCTTTCGGCCCAACAACAGCTTTCGGAGGCGATGATGACTTTGTGCGCAACGTCGCTCCTGAACGACTATCCGCGCCTGACGGTGCAGGTGGCGAACCTGGGCGGCGCCATGCCTTTCCTTCTCGAACGCCTGCAGGCGGTCAGGCGTGACGATCCGGATAACGGCGAAGAACACCTCTGGACCACGAAGCGGATTGCGGTCGACAGCGCATCCTTCGGACCTGAGGCCATCGCGCTGGCGCGCCGTGTCATGGGAACGCAGAACGTGGTCCTCGGTACCGATATGCCAGTGTTCGCTGCCGGTCAGGCGCTCGCGGCGTGGCGTGCCATCGCCTGCAACGAGTGAACACCACGAAATTTCCGTGTTCATGCAGCATCTTGAAAGAGCCTACCCCCGCAACCGAAACCGCTGCAACTTCCCCGTTTCCGTCCGCGGCAGCGCATCCTTGAACTCCACCGCCCGCGGGTACTTGTAAGGCGCCACGGTCGCCTTCACAAAATCCTGCAGCGTCTTGACCATCGCCTCGTCACCCACTTGGCCGGCGCGCAGCACGACGCAGGCCTTGACGATCTGGCCGCGCTCGGGGTCGGGCAGGCCGATCACTGCGCATTCAGCGACTGCAGCGTGAGCGAGCAAGGCGTCTTCGACTTCGGCAGCGGCGATGTTGTAGCCGGCCGAGATGATCATGTCGTCGGTGCGACTCTGGTAGTGGAAGTAGCCGTCGTCGTCTTGCACGTAGGCATCGCCGGTGTAGTTCCAACCATCTTTCACATAGTCGGCTTGGCGCTGGTCACTCAGGTAGCGGCAGCCCGTCGGGCCTTGCACGGCGAGGCGGCCAACGGTGCCACGCGGCACCTCGCTGCCATCGTCGCCGACCACGCGGGCGCGGTAGCCGGGCACAGCAACGCCGGTGGCACCGGGACGCGCGTTGGCTTCATCGGCCGAGATGAATATATGGAACATCTCGGTGGCGCCGATGCCGTCGATGATCTCGATGCCCGTTGCTTCTTTCCACAGCGCGCGAGTGGCGGCGGGCAGGGCTTCGCCGGCGCCAACGCATTTGCGCAGCGGACCGCCGTCGCGTTGGCCGACCTTGCGTTCACGCGCGGCCGCAGCCATGGCGCGGTACGAGGTCGGCGCGGTGAAGCATACGGTGGCACGGTGGAGGGCGATGGCCTCCAGCAGATCGGGCGGGCCACCCTTTTCAAGCAGCACCATGCTGGCGCCGACATGCATCGGAAACAGCACCAGGCCGCCCAAACCGAAGGTGAAGGCGAGCGGCGGGCTGCCGATGAACACATCGTCTGCAGTTGCGCGCAGCACATGGTCGGGAAAGCACACGCAGCTCGCCATCACGTCGCGATGGAAGTGCATGGTTGCCTTGGGCTGGCCGGTGGTGCCGGAAGTAAAGGCGAGCACGCAGGTGTCGTCGGCGGCGGTGTCGACATTGGCGAAGGGCTCGGTGTGGCGCGCCATCAGCGCTTCGAGCCCGGTCGGCGTGCTGTCGCCGAAGCAGACGATGCGCTGCAACATGGGCGCCGCATCGGGGCTAGCAGACCCGGCGCCGGTGGGGCTCGCACTGCCGGTTGCAGCCGTTGCACCCGTCTTATTCGCTGCGCCTGTTGCATCCTTTGCACCGGCTGCGACCGACGCACTCGCAGCATGCGCGGCCGCATCCAGTTCGCCACGCAGCGCGTGGTCGCACAGGGCCATCGTCACGTGTCCTTTCGCAATGACCTGCGCCAACTCCTTGGTGCGCAGCATCGGCATGGTCGTCACTGCGATGCCACCGGCCTTCATCACGGCGAACCAGCAGGCCACCAGCATCGGCTTGTTGGCCGAGCGCAGCAGTACGCGGTTGCCGGGCACCAAGCCCATGTCGCGCACCAGAACATGCGCAATGGCGTCGGCCTGACGCTGCAGCTCGACGTAGGTCGATGCGGGGCCGCTTGGCGCTTTCAAGCAAGGTCGGTCGCCGCGGCCTTCGACCACGTGCTTGTCGAGCAGCTCCGTGGCGCAATTCAGGCGCGCCGGAAATTGCAGACCGGGCAGGTCGAAGAGAAATTCAGGCTGCGATTCGGGCGCCGGCAGGTTGTCGCGCGCAAAGGTGTCGATGTGAGCGGTGCGGCTGTTCATGTCGTGGGTCTCCTCAGCCGGCTTCGGGCGTGGCTGCCAATGGGATGACCGCCGTCGCCTCGATCTCCACCTTGGCGCGGCCTTCGATCAGCGCCTTGACCTCGACCGCCGTCATGGCGATGTCGAAGAAGCCGATCACCTCGCGAAAGGCCTTGCCGACTTCGCGACCAGCGGCGAGGTATTCGCGCTTGTCGGTCACGTACCAGGTCATGCGCACGATGTGCTCGGGCCGGCCGCCGGCCTCCTTCAACACGTCGACGATGTTCTGCAGTGCTTGCCGCGTCTGAGCGGCGAAATCGTCGGTGTGGAACTCGCCCTGCGCGTCCCAACCAATCATGCCGGCGATGAAGACCTGGCGGCCTTCTGCCATCACGCCATTGGCATAGCCCTTGGGTCGCGGCCATCCGGGGGGAAGCAATGCCTGCATGGCGTTTCCTTTCGTGTCGTCGTGCTTATGCGTTCGACCAGCGCCCGATGGCGGCACGCAGATCGGCGGGAATCTCGACCGCGCGGTGGCTTTCCAGCGACGTGGTGACCACGACTTGGTTCATCGTCATGCGCACGCTGTCGTCGTCGTCGGCGCCTAGACCCAGGCAACGCAATTTAAGAGAGAGCGAAGCGCCGCCGACCCGTTCGCATTGCAGGGTCAAGCGAACTTTGTCACCCAGTCGCGCGATCGACTTGAAGTCAACCGCCAGGCGCACCGTCGGCAAGCCGATGCGGCGCTCGTTGATGAGGGCGGCATAGTCAACGCCGAGTGCCTCGGTGAACCAGTCTTCGACGAGGCCGTTCATCATCACGAAGTACTGCGGATAGAAGACGATGCCGGCCGGATCGCAGTCCGAAAAACGGATGGGACGCTCGCGGCTGAATACCGGGCCGGTCACCGGGCCGGCTCCTCTTTGAGCAGCTCGCGGGCGATGATGAGTTGCTGCACTTCGCTGGCGCCCTCGTAGATGCGAAGCGCGCGAATCTCGCGGTACAGACGCTCGACCGGCTGCCCGCTGACGACCCCCAGGCCGCCGAAGATCTGCACCGCCGCGTCGATCACCTGCTGCGCACCTTCGGTGGCGGCGAGCTTGGCCATCGCCGCTTCCCGCGTCACGGTCTCACCGCGATCGCGCTGCCAAGCGGCGCGGTAGGTGAGGAGCGCAGCGCTGTCGATAGTCAGCGCCATCTGCGCCAGCTTGGCCTGCGTCAATTGAAAATCGGCCAGCACGCCCTTGAACATGCGCCTGGCCTTCGCTCGCGCCAAGGCTTCGTCGAGCGCCCGACGGGCAAAGCCGAGCGACGCGGCGGCGACCGATGTGCGAAAGACATCGAGGGTGCGCATGGCGATCTTGAAGCCCTCACCTTCAGCGCCGATGCGCCGATTCGCCGGGACGCGGCATGACGTAAAGCGCAGCCGCGCGAGTGGATGCGGCGCAATCACGTCGATGCGCTCGGCGATCTCCAGGCCGGGCGTGCTGGCATCGACGATGAAGGCCGATATTCCGCGTGAGCCGCGGCTTTGCTGTCCGTCTGCCGCAGCGCCGTCACCCGTGCGGGCGAACACGACATAAAAGTCGGCGATGCCGCCGTTGGAAATCCATGTCTTCTCGCCATCGATCACGTAGCTGTCGCCTTCGGTACGCGCGGCACAAGCCATCGCCGCGACATCGGAGCCGGCATCGGGTTCCGAGAGCGCGAAAGCCGCGATTGCCTCGCCGCGCGCCACGCGGGGCAGGTAGCTCGCCTTCTGTTGGTCGGAGCCGGCCAAGCTGATGGCGCCGGAGCCGAGGCCCTGCATGGCGAAGGCGAAGTCGGCGAGGCCCGAATGGCGCGCCAACGTTTCGCGGATGAGGCAGATGGCGCGCGTGTCGATGGCCTCGCTTTGACCGCCATGCATGCGGCCGGCCACGGCGTGCTTCAGCCAGCCTGCCTGGCCCAACACTTTGACGAGATGCCGGCATTCGGCGTCGACATCGGAACCATGCGCATCGGCAACTTGCTCCGCCGCCCACACATCGAGTTCGCGTGCCAGCGCCGCGTGCTGCTGTTCGAAGAACGGCCAATCGAGATAGCTGTTGTCGCTCATGGGGTGCGCGCTTTCAATCGCCCTTGAACACCGGCTTCTGCTTCGCCGCGAAGGCCTCGTAAGCCCGCGTGAAATCCTGCGTCAGCATGCAGATGGTCTGTGCCTGCGCTTCGGCCTCGATCGCCTGCTCGATGGTCATGGCCCATTCCTGATGCAGCATGGCCTTGGTGATGCCGTTGGCGAAGGTCGGGCCAGCGACGAGATCGCGCGCGAGCGATCGTGCGACGTCTTCAATCGCCTCCGGCGCAACCAGGCGGTTGAGAAAGCCCCAGCGCTCCGCCTCTTCGCCGCCGAGAGAGCGACCGGTGAACAGCAGCTCGCTCGCCCGCCCCTGGCCGACGATGCGCGGCAGCATGGCGCAGGCGCCCATGTCGCAGCCGGCAAGACCGACGCGGTTGAAGAGGAAGGCCGTCTTCGAGCGTGCGGTGCCGATGCGCAGGTCGGAGGCCATGGCGATGATCGCGCCGGCGCCGGCGCAGACGCCATCGATGGCGGCGATGACTGGCTGCGGGCAGACGCGCATCGCCTTGACGAGATCACCGGTCATGCGCGTGAACATCAACAGCTCGGGTGCTTTCAGCCTCACCAGCGGCCCGATGATCTCGTGCACGTCGCCGCCCGAGCAGAAGTTGTCGCCGGCGCCGGAAATGACGACGACGTGCACATCGCTCGCGTACTTCAGGTTGCAAAACAGGTCGCGCAACTCGGCATACGAGTCGAAGGTGAGCGGGTTCTTGCGCTCGGGGCGGTTCAGCGTGATGTGGGCGACGCCACCTTCGACCTGCCAGTCGAAGTGCTTCGCTGCGTAGCCGGCCGCCGGGCGATCATTACCAGCCAGAAGCGCCGGGTCGATGCGGGAAGTCTCGTGGTTCACTCGTTTGCTCCTTGCGTCCTTGTCGGCCCTGTCAGCCTTGTCAGCTTCGTTGCGCGGCCTGCTCATTGCGCAGCAATTGCACACGCAATTGGCCGAGCTGCGCATAGAGTTGATGCACGGTGTTGGCATCGAGTCCGGAGAGCAGCTCGAGGATCCAGCCTTCGTGCTCACGCGCCATGGTCTCGAACAGGCGCTTGCCTTTGGCGGTGAGCCGAACGATCCACGCCCTTCGATCGGTGGGGCTGGCCTCGCGGATGACCATGCCCTCCTTTTCCAGATCGTCCGTCAGGCCTGTGACGTTGCCGCCGGTGACCATCAGACAGCGTGACAGCTCGCGCATCTTCATGCCTTCGCGGTAGCGATAAAGCTGCGCCAGGTAATCGAAGCGCGCCAGTGAAATGTCGAAGCGCTCGCGCAGGCGGGTGCGAATCTCGGTTTCAATCTGCGTCGTGCTGGCGAGCATGCGCAGCCAGAGACGCAGCGCCGCATGATCGCCGCTGCCCGCGCGCGCTTCATGGCCGAGTTCGTCGGCGTTTTCCAGCACGGCATGCGAAGTATCGTTGAGCTTCACGTTGACAGACTTTGGCTCAGAAGATGTGAAGAAATCGTAGCGAGCGGGCCGAGGTTGCGTTGAGGATCGCAGCCGGACTCACGTACGGCGAGGACCGCAGGCGCAAGATCGGGCCGCGCAGTAGATTTATTCACATCTTCTTAGATACCCAGGGCGCGGTTGGCCTGCTCGAGCGCGGAAAGCCCGGCACCCTGCGCCGCCATCGAGCGCTCGCGCTCCAGGTTGCGTTCGAGCTGCTGCTTGCCGGCGATGTACTGCTTCGGCCACTCGGTGCCGGTGTAGCCGATCTTCGCTGCCTCCAGCAGTGTCCAGGCCGGATTGGCGAGGTGCGGCCGGGCGATGGCGCAGAGGTCGGCCCGGCCGGCGGCAATGATGCTGTTGACGTGATCGGCCTCCGAGATGGCGCCGACGGCCATGGTGGCGATGCCGGCTTCGTTGCGCACGCGGTCGGCAAACGGCGTCTGGTACATGCGGCCGTAGACCGGTTGCTGCAGCTTGCTCACCTGGCCCGAAGAGCAGTCGATCATGTCGGCGCCGGCAGCCTTGAAGGCGCGGGCGATCTCCACCGCGTCGTCGGGCGTGATGCCGCCTTCGACCCAGTCGTGCGCCGAGATGCGAATCGAGATCGGCTTGTCTTGGGGCCAGACATCGCGCATGGCATGGAAGATCTCGAGCGGGTAGCGCAAGCGGTTCGGGAGCGAGCCGCCGTAGTCATCGGTGCGCTGGTTGGTAAGCGGCGAGATGAACGCCGAGAGCAGGTAGCCGTGCGCGCAATGCAGCTCCAACCAGTCGAAGCCGGCTTCGGCGGCATAGCGCGCCGATCGCACGAAGTCGCCACGAACCGTGTCCATGTCTTCACGTGTCATGGCTCGAGACCAGTGGCTCACGCCATCGATGAACTGTTGTGGCGAGGCTGAGACGAGCTCCCAGTTGCCGTCAGCGAGCGGTAGGTCTGCACCTTCCCAGGGCACGCGCGTCGAGGCCTTGGCGCCGGCGTGGCCGAGTTGCATGGCGATCTTGGCGTCGCTGTTGCCATGCACGAATGACACGATGCGCCCGAAGGCATCGCGCTGCACCTCGTTCCACAGGCCCGGGCACCCAGGGGTGATGCGCGCTTCGGGCGAGGTGCAGGTCATCTCGACCATGACCATGCCGGCGCCGCCGAGCGCGCGCGCGCCGAGGTGCACCAGGTGGAAGTCACCAGGTACCCCGTCGACACACGAGTATTGCGCCATCGGCGAGACGACGATGCGATTTCTCAGCGTGACGCCGCGCAAGGTAAAAGGGGTGAGCATCGGCGGCGGCACGCCACCGGTGCGCTCAAGGGCCCCCGCCTGAGTGGCGATCCAGTCTTCGTAGTGCTCGACATAGCCCTTGTCGCGCAGGCGCAGGTTCTCGTGGCTGATGCGCTGGCTGCGCGTGAGCAGCGAATAGGCGAACTGCTCGGCCGGCAGGTTGACATAGCGATCGACGTGCTCGAACCATTCGGTCGAATTGCGCGCCGCATTCTGGATCTTCAGCACCTCGATGCTGCGCACGTCTTCGTAATGCTGCAGGGCAGCCGCCAGATCGCCCGGATGCCGAGCGATGGAACGGGCCAGCTCGATCGAATCTTCGAGCGCCAGCTTGGTGCCCGAGCCGATCGAGAAGTGCGCGGTGTGCGCCGCATCGCCCATGAGCACGACCGGTGTCTTGTCGCTGGCCTCGCCCAGCCAATGCACCCAATGCTGGCAGACGACGCGGGGAAAGCGGATCCACTGCTGCGAGCCGCGCAGATGGCTGGCGTTCGAGATCAGCGGGTGGCCGTCCAGGTACTTGGCGAAGAGCTTCTCGCAGAAGGCGATGGCGTCTTCCTTCTCCATGTCTTCGAGGCCGGCGGCGCGCCAGACGCGCTCGGGCGTCTCGATGATGAAGGTCGAGGTCTTGTCGTCGAAGCGGTAGGCATGCGCCTGAAACCAGCCCCACTCGGTTTCCTCGAAGGCGAAGGTGAAGGCGTCGAACAGCTTCTCGGTGCCGAGCCAGACGAAGCGACAGTCACGCATGTCGATCTCGGGCTCGTAGGTGGCGGCGTACTCGCCGCGGATGCGGCTGTTCAGGCCGTCGCTGGCGATGATCAGGTCGGCGTCGGGGTACTGCTCTGCCCCCTTGACATCGGTTTCAAAGCGCAGTTCGACACCGAGCGCCTCGCAACGGCTCTGCAGGATGTTGAGCAGGCGCTTTCGCCCGATGCCGCAAAAGCCGTGGCCGCTCGAGACGAACTTCTCGCCGTGGATGTTGACTTCGATGTCGTCCCAGTGACTGAAGGCGTCGAGGATCACGGTGGCCGAGGTTGGATCGGCCGCCTGCAGGTTGCCGAGGGTCTGGTCGGAGAACACCACGCCCCAGCCGAAGGTGTCGTAAGGGCGATTGCGCTCGACCACGACGATGTCGTGCGACGGGTCTTGCTGCTTCATCAGCAGCGCGAAGTACAGGCCAGCGGGGCCGCCACCGATACAGACGATTTTCATGGTGCAGACGAACGCAATGTGTGCGAAGCGAGAAAGATTAGGTCAATGTAGTTTAGTTGTCAAGTATCAGTGCCTGGCCGCTCGCGCCCTACCCCGACGACGCGCATGAAAAGGATCGTCTAATTCCGCTCTGCGGTATTTGCGTTCTTTGCGCTTGCGATCGCGCGATCGCTCTGCAGAATGCGTTTGGAGACATCCACCATGAGCGTTGAAAAGATCATCCGCACGCCAGGCCGGCCCCAGAGCCCGGCCACCGACCGCAAGTTCGTGGTGGCGCTGGCGCGTGGCCTCGACATCCTGGGCGCCTTCGAGAATGAGGGCGAGCTCGGCAATCTGGACATCGCCACGCGCTGCCGGTTGCCGCGCGCCACCGTCACGCGGCTCACCTACACGCTCGCCTCGATGGGTTATCTGCGCCAGATGCCGAACGGCAAGTTCGCCGCCGGCATCGGCTTCCTCGGCTTGAGCGCCTCGATCCAGCGCAACCTCGGCGTGCAGCGTGTGGCTCGCCCGTACATGCAGGCCCTGGCCATCGACCTGAACTGCACGGTGGTCATGGCCATGCGCGACCGCATGTCGATGGTGTTCCTCGAAGTGGCGCGGCCGGTCCACACCGGGCTCACCGTGAACACCGATGCCGGCTCGGCCGTGCCCATTCACAGCACCGCCGTCGGCCTGGCCTGGCTTGCCGCCGCGCCGCTGCTTGAGCGCGAACAGGTGCTCGCGGCACTCCAGGCGGACCGAGGCGGGCGCAACATTCGCCCCAGCCCCGATAGCCGCAATCAACGCCGCGGCGAGACCGACACCTTCGATGCCACGGAAGACTGGGAATCTGTTCGCCGAAACATCGAGCAGGCCCATCAAGCTTTGCGCAAGGATGGCTTCGTGGTTCGCCTGCGCTCGTGGCACCGCGATGTGAACGCCGTGGCCGCGGCGCTCAATTTCGATGCGAAGCAGAACGTCTATTCGTTCTTCTGCGGTGGCCCTTCGCAAAGCCTGCCACGCAGTGTGCTGCTCGAGCTGCACGGGCCGCGGCTCAAGGCCATGGTCGCGAAGATTCGGTCGCGTATGCAGACCGAACGGCCACTCAAGCTGGTCAAGCCGGCGGCGACGCGGCAGCCGCGGGCGGCGTGAGCCAGCCGCTCGACCGCCAATCGACTCGGCAGCGTTGCGCCCTGCCCCAGCTTTCAGTCGACCCATTCTTTTTCAATCAACCCACTCAATCCACGGAGACAACTCACATGAGCAAACATCGCCTTCCCGATTACCAGGTTGCCGGCAGCGGCGACACCACCGTGTTCCTGCTCCACGGTGCCTACGGCTCCAAGGCCTACTTCCAGTACGAGATCGAGACGCTGGTGCGAAATGGCTACCGCGTCGTGGCCTGGGACGCACCCGGCTACGGCCTCAGCCCGCTGCCTGAAAACCTCAGCATCGAGAGCCTGGCCAAGGCCGCCGCAGACCTTGTCGAAGCCACCGGCACCGAGACCAACATCGTCGTCGGCCACAGCATGGGTGGCATCGTTGCGCCGCTGGTGTGTACGCTGCTGCCGGAGCGCGTGCATGGCCTCGTCGTCTCCGCCACCGTTGCCAGTTTTTCGCGCAAGAGCCCGGAAGACCAAAAGACCTTTCTCGCCGAACGCATCGAGCCGCTCAAGCAGGGCAAGCCGTTCCGCGACACAGCCATGCCGGTGATCCTTTCCATGTTCGCGCCGGGCTCGAAAGGGCCGATGGTCGACTTGGTGCGCGAAGTGGCGGCCAGCACCAACAACGACACCTTCTGCGCCGCAATCACCGCCATCACGCAATACGAAGGTGTGGAGACGCTCAAGCGCGTGAAAGTACCGACGCTGCTGATGGCAGGTGCCACCGACAAGGTCGGGCGCCCCGATGCGATGGAGGCCATCAAGGAGTTCATCCCGCAGGCTGAGTTCGTCTGCATCCCGAACGCCGGCCACTACGCCTTTGCCGAGCAGCACGAGAAGTTCAACGAACACCTGCTCGGGTTTCTCGAGCGCCATTTCGCGCACGACACCACGGCGGTGGCCGCATGATCGCGCTGGGCCATTCAATTTCCCGCGCCGGTTTCTGCAAAGCGGTGCTCTGCGCTTTGCTGTTGACAGCGGGCCTCGTGCAGGCAGGCGAATGGCCGGACCGTCCGATCAAACTGATCGTGCCCTATCCGCCCGGAGGGCTCACCGACACGGTGTCTCGCGTTCTGTCGGATGAGTTGGCCACGCAACTGGGGCAACCGATCGTTGTCAGCAACCGCGCTGGCGCCGGCGGCCAGGTCGGCCTGCAAGCGTTGATGCTAGAGCCGCGAGACGGCTACACCGTGGCGCTGGTGGTACCGGCCACCATGTCGACGCTGCCGCTCACCAATCCGAACTTCCCATTCAAGCCGCTCACGGATTTCGAGCCGATCACGGTCGCCGTCAACACCTATCTGGCGCTCGTGGTGAGCCCGAAGCTGGGCGTCAAATCGGTTGCCGACTTCGTCGCCTACGGCAAGAAGCACCCCGGCGACATGGGTTATGGCACGCCCGGCGTCGGCACCAGCTTTCACTTCAACAACGCGGCCTTGGCGCAGAAGCTGGGCATCGACGTGCTGCATGTACCGTACAAGGGCGAAGTCGGCATGCTCAACGACATCGCCGGTGGTCAGTTGCAATACGCGCTGGTCTCGAACGCCGGCAAGCCCTACATCGACGGCGGCAAGGTCATCCCGTTGGCCGTGACCACAGCCCAGCGCGTCGCCTCGCTGCCCGATGTGCCGACCTTCAAGGAAGTCGGCGTCGACTTCACGTCCGACGGCTGGGTCGGCTATGTCGCCGCTGCCGGTACGCCAGCGCCGATCCTCGACAAGCTCAACGCGGCCTTCGTCAAGGCAATCAAGACGCCGCGCGTGCAAAAGCTGTTCATCGACATGGGCTACACGCCCGTGGGCGACAGCCGCGCCGATTTCCGTGCGCTGATCGAAGAAAGCACCAAGAGTTACGCCGCGCTGTTGAAGTCCGGCGCCGTGCAGCTCGACAAGAACTGAAGAACCGCAAGCAGACTGGAGTCCCTCATGCAAGAAATCCTCAACACCTACCAATCGACGCTCGCGTCCGACAACGACAACCCGTTCCTGCACGGGCCGTTCACGCCGGCGATGCAGGAGTGGGTGGCCGACACCGACAGCATGCATGTCATCGGCGAGATCCCGAAGGACCTCGACGGCATCTACGTGCGCAACACGCACAACCAGGTGCACGAATCGCTCGGCATCTACCACCCGTTCGACGGCGACGGCATGCTGCATTCGATGCACTTTCACGATGGGCGCGCCACCTACCGCAACCGCTTCGTGCAGACCACCGGCTTTTTGGCCGAACAGGGCGCTGGCAAGTCGCTCTGGCCCGGCATCCTGGCGCCGCAGATGTTCTCGCGCCGCGGCTGGGGCTCGATGGGCGCGATGAAGGACAACGCCGGCACCGATGTGCTGTGTCATGGCGGCAAATTGTTGGCCTCGATGTCGCAAGGCAGCGAACCGTGGCGGCTCGACCCGATCACGCTGGAGACGCTCGGCCCCGACACCAACTGGGCGCGCGCCGTGCCCGATGGCGTGGCCTCGCACTACAAGGTCGATCCTGCTACCGGCGAAATGATGTTCTTCAACTACCCGGAGCGCTGGCCGCACATGCACTACGGCGTGATCGACCGCCACAACCAACTCGTGCACTACACGCCGATCGAGTTGCCCGGCGCGCGCTGGCCGCACGACCTCGGCATCACCAAGAACTTCACCATCCTGCACGATCTGCCGTTCTTCTTCGACCCCGAATTGCTCAAGCGCGGCGAGCGCAAGCTGGCTTTCCACCGCGACGTGCCGGCACGTTTCGGCATCGTGCCGCGCTATGGCGACAGCAGCTCGATCCGCTGGTTCGAGGGCACGCCCTGCTACATCCTGCACCTGGCCAACTGCTACGAAGACGGCGACGAAGTGGTGATGGACGGTTGCGTCATGCTCAATCCACACAAGCCCAACGTCGGCTCGGGCAACGAGGGCGGGCGTCAGGCCGCGTACGAGAAGATTCGCGCGCATCTGGACAAGCACAACAACCCGACGCTGATGTATCGCTGGCGCTTCAACATGAAGACCGGCCAGACGCACGAAGAGCAGCTCGACGACGAAATCACCGAGTTCCCGATCGTCAGCAACGACTATGTCGGCCGGCCGTACCGCTACAGCTACAACGTGTTGTACGAAAAAGGCGAGTGGTTGTTCCGCGGCCTGAAGCGCTACGACCTGCAAACGCAAAGCACGCAGCGTCTGGAATACGGCCCCGGCCGTTTCGGCAGCGAGCCGCAGGTGGCGCGCCGCATCGGTGCCGTCGCCGAAGACGATGGCTACGTCATCACCTACGTCAACGACATGCTGCAAAAGCGTACCGAATGCGTGATCCTCGACGCCAGTGACATCGGCCGCGGCCCGCTCGCCCAGATCGTGCTGCCCCACCGCATCTCGGCCGGCACGCACGCCTGCTGGATCGAAGGCGATCGCATCCATGGCGAAGCGCGCGATCCGCGGTACGTGCCTTGAGCGCTGCGCCTGGAAACCTGCCGAAGACGTCCGTGCTGGCCCTGGTGCCGGGCCTCAACAACACGCATGCCGTGTTCGACCGCCTGCGCGCCACGCTGCCCAACTGGATCGACGCGCATGCGCTCGACTGCCCGGCGCTGCCCGCGGTGGAGCAGATTGCGCAGGTGTTGCTGGACGTATTGCCGGAGCGCTTCTGGCTCTGCGGCTTCTCCTTCGGCGGCTACGTGGCGCTCGCCATGCTGCAAGCCGCCCCCGAGCGCGTGCGCGGCATCGCCCTGGTCTGCACCGGCCCTTTCGCCGACACACCCGAGCAGGCGCAAAAGCGCCGCGCATCGCTGTCGGCGGTCGACGAAGGCCGCTATTTCGAGACCATCGCAGCACAGGCCGCCAATGCGTTCCACCCGGACAGCCTCGCTGACGCGCAACTGATGGAGGAACGCAGCCGCATGGTTCAGGCCTACGGACCCGAACGCTATCGCGCGCATGTGCTGGCGACCATTGCGCGGCCCGATCGCCGCCACCTGCTCGACGGATCGCGCCCGACCCTGGTCGTTGCGGCGTCGCACGACAAGGTCTTCGCACCGACTGTGGTCGCCAAGTGGGCCGAGACCATCCCCGGCGGGCGGTTCGAGACGATAGCCAAGGCGGGGCACCTGATGCCGATGGAACAACCGGGAGCGCTGGCCCAAGTGCTGGCACGTTGGATTGGCTAAGCAGCTCGAAGGCAACACTTCACACGGAGTGCTTTTTCAGCCGCCCCAAGTTGCTCCAAACATTCAATTAATGCATATGCAATAATTCTTTCTTGAGCCACGACCCCATCAAACGCCGTGCAAATCTAAGCAAGCATGGCATTGACCTGCCAGATTGTGTGGAGGCATTGGATGGCCCGATGCTCACCAGGGAAGATGACCGCCAGCAATACGGGGAGCAACGTCTAGGGTCTGTTGACATATGAATCACCCCTGCGTAACGCCCCAGAGCGGGTGCAATCTAGGCGCAAAGCGGAACCGGGGTAGCCCCCCGGTGAGCATTTGCAACACCGAGTGCGCCCGCTCTGGGGCGCTACCCGAAGGGCCGGGGCTGCAAGCAGCGCATCGCGTTGTTGCAATCCTTGCCCAGGCGCCCAGCCTGGGCTGCGGCCTGCGCCTAGCGCTGCACCGCTTGCAGCCCCGGCGCAGGGGCGATTCATATGTCAACAGACCCTAGTGAGCCTTGGATGGGCCCGTGGCAAGGTGGTCGTTTTAGTGTGGGCCGACCGCGAGGAAGGCCCTCGATTGATTTCTTGCAGAGAGGCAGAACCCCATGAGCGAAAGGCATACCACCGTGCGCATCCGCAAGGATGACCTACCTTATGACCCGGCGAGCGAGGCGGCCACCCGAAAGTTCTGGGTCGGCGCGACTTCTCACACGGGCGTAGCCGAGTTGCGTGCGAAAAGAGGCCGGCCCGTAAAAGCGACTGACGATCGGAAGGAACAGATTGCACTGCGCGTGGACAAGGAGGTGCTCGAGTGGTATCGGGAACTGGGCGCGGGCTGGCAAACAAGAATGAATGCTGTCCTGAAAGCATACCGAGACGCGACTCTTTGATGTTGTCGCTTGTCCGCCGCGCGGAAATTGCTGGAGTGTCCAGCGTCTGCGCCGGAATGGGATGGGCACGACGCTGCACCCCGCCCCAGGGGCGTTCTACCGACTCTCTTCCTCAAAAACGAAGATCGTCGACTTGCTGTCGTCGGGCATGAAGTAAGCACGCA
>JBDSYU010000084.1:0-38242 GCA_039925525.1 Variovorax sp. | reverse complement strand
TCGTCTGCGGCCCCGGCGGACGCTACAACACCATGCCCGACGAGCGCGTCGACATCGGCGATTACCTCGACATGATTCGCATCTACACGCTGTGCATTCTGGATATTTGCGGACACGAATGAGCGAGCGTGCTCCCCGGCCGACGCGCCGACAGTGCATCGAGCCAAGTTGACCGAACAGGCCTTGCGCAAGCTGGTCGTTTGAACGCTGGGGTGCCCGCCGATTTGCACGGCGCGCTGCGCCAGCACACCAGAAGACGGGCCACGTCAGCAAGGGTTCCGGCTGCACCCCCATTCGGCTGCCACGGTACACGCCGGACATCCTGCACTGCAACAAATCTTGCGGATCGAGATTTCGCGCTGAAAAATGTTTTCTCTTGAGAATTTATTCGGTCTAATCATCACCGGACCTCGAATTTGCTCCAACCCGCCGACGGTCGAAGCGCGCCGGGTGCAGAGTACCGGTCCGCAGCTGTTGCCAACAAAAGCCCAAAAAACGCCCCATGCAAAGAGCCCTTTCCAGCGCCGACTTCGCGCACACGTCCGAGGCAACCGACACGGCACGCGAACAGGTCGCACTGCTCGAGCGTCATTTACAAAAGGCCCAGGTGCCTGAAGCGGTGCCAGCATGAGCAGCGACCGCACAGCGCAGCGCAGTTGCGCGCAGGACGCATCGCCCTCCGCGTCGCCTGAAGGCACCATGGTCGCCATTGAAATCAGCCAGCCTGGAGGCCCTGAAGTGCTGGTTCCACGCATGCGCTCGATTCCGCAACCGCGTCCAGGCGAAGTGGTGATACAGGTAGCCGCCGCCGGCGTCAACCGGCCAGACATCGGGCAACGCAAGGGCTCGTACCCGCCGCCACCGGGCGCATCGGACCTGCCAGGACTCGAAGTCGCCGGGACCATCACCGCCATCGGCGCAGGCGTGCACACGCTGGCCGTTGGCGACGCCGTCTGCGCACTGACGCCGGGCGGCGGCTATGCGCAGTACTGCGCCACACCGGCCTTGCAATGTCTGCCCATTCCCAAGGGTCTGTCGATGGTGGAGGCTGCATCGTTGCCCGAGACCTACTTCACGGTCTGGAGCAACCTGTTCGGCCCGTCAGGCATCAAGCCCGGCGAATCGGTGCTGGTGCAAGGCGGTTCGAGTGGCATCGGCACCACCGCCATCCAGCTCGCACGCGCCTTCGGGCACACGGTGTTCGCGACCGCCGGCAGCGACGAAAAATGCGCGGCGTGCGAAGCGCTGGGCGCCCGCGCCATCAACTACCGCACGCAGGATTTCGCGACCGTGGTGAAGCAACATACCGACGGTCGCGGCGTCGACGTGGTTCTCGACATGGTCGGGGGCGACTATGTGGCGCGCGAACTCGAGTTGCTGGCGCCCGACGGGCGACTGCTGCTGATCGCCTTCCTGGGGGGCGCCACGGCCACCGCGAACTTGAGCGCCATCGTCTTCAAGCGCCTGATCGTGACCGGCTCGGCCCTGCGTCCGCGCAGCATTGAATTCAAGGGCGAGATCGCGCGCGGCTTGCGCGAGAAAGTCTGGCCGTTGCTGGAAGCGGGCACCGTGCGCCCCGTGATCCACGCCACCTTCCCGATCGAGCAGGCTGCACGAGCCCACACGCTGATGGAATCGAGCCAGCACATCGGCAAGATCGTTCTGACCTGCGAAACGACTGCCGGAGCAGCCGCCCGATAGCAGCCCCCGCGCGACACACCTTACCCTCATTCGCCTCTTCGACAAGGAGTTTCCATGTTCCATCCCTTCCCGCTTGGCATCACCCGCCGCGTCGTGCAGACCCTGTTTGCAGCCCTGTGCGCGGCGTCGCTCGCAGCAGTGGCCTCCGCGCAAGGCTACCCCAACAAGCCCATCAAGATCGTGGTGCCCTCGGCGGCGGGCGGCGGCAACGACTTCATCGCGCGCACGCTCGGCAAGAAGATGGAAGAGAGCATGAAGCAACCGGTGGTCATCGAGAACAAACCCGGTGCCAGCAACATGATCGGCACCGACTTCGTGGCCAGGGCGCCGGCCGATGGCTATACGCTGTTGTTCAACGGCCCCTTGATTCTGCAGGCAGCCAGCCTGTATTCGAAGGTGCCCTACGACCCGATCGCCGACTTCACGCCGATCACCGACGTGATCCTCACGCCGCTATGGTTCGCCGTCAGTGCGGCCAAAGTATCGGCAACATCGCTCAAGGACTTCGTCGACGAATCGAAGAAGCAGCCACACGGGTTTACCTACGGCTCCGGCGGCGCCGGTTCTTCGCACCACCTGTACGGCTTCGGCCTGGCCGAGGCCACCGGCACTCAGATGACGCACGTCCCCTACAAGGGCGGCGCACCGGCCATGACGGCGTTGATCGGCGGTGAAATTGACTCAGGCTTCTTCGACTTCGTGAGCTTGCGGCCCTTCGTGGAGGCGGGCAAGGTCCGCCTGCTGGCCGTCACCGGGACCAAGCGCCACGCGCTCACGCCCAGCGTTCCCACCATGTCCGAACTCGGCTATCCAGGCTTCGAGTCCTATGGCTGGGGTGCGCTGTTCGTTCCGAGCAAAACCCCGCCCGAAATCGTGCAGCGCCTGGAGATCGAAATCGTCAAGGCCCTGCAAAGCCCCGAGGTCAGTGCCAAGTTCAAGGCCGCGGGCTTCGAACTGGGCGGCACGCCGCAGGCGCAGTTTGCCGCGCAATACAAGGCCGACCAGGCGCGTTGGGCTGCGCTGATCAAGCGCTCGGCCACCAAGCTGGACTGATGCCGGGCGCAAGAGCGGGCCAAGAAATGGTGCCCGACTGTCGTTGCATGACATTCGGGCCGTGTGAGCGCGATCGGATATCACCACACGGATATCGTTTCAGGCGAACAGTCGCTTCGACTGATCAGACAAACTTTTTTTCGGGCGCCCTTCATGAAATTTCATTCACTGGCAGGCAGCCTGCTTGCCCTGTTTTGCGCACTCGCGCCAGCTTCCACGGTCCTGGCGCAGGAGTGGCCGGCCAAGACCATCCGCATCGTCGTCGCCCATCCCCCTGGCGGGCCTTCGGACGCCATATCGCGCACCATTGCGCAGCGCCTGAGCGAGGCCTGGAAGCAACCGGTCATCGTCGATAACAAGCCCGGAGCCAGCGGCATGATCGCCGCCGACATTGTGGCCAAGGCGCCACCCGACGGCTATACCTTGCTGGTCATCAACCAGTTGTTGGTGCAGACGCCCAACCTGTACAAGTCGGTTCCCTATCAGCCGCTGCGCGACCTGACGCCGATCACCGACCTGATCTCCTCGCCGCTCTGGCTGGCGGTAAACACGGCCAACACCAAGGCCCGGACGATGAAGGAATTCGTCGACCAGGCACGCGCCGAAAGCGGCATTTTTTACGCATCGGTCGGCGTCGGTTCGATTGGCCATCTGTACGGCTTTCGCCTAGCGGAGGCGACGGGCATCCCCTTCACCCACGTGCCTTACAAGGGCGCCGCGCCAGTCGTCGTGGCGCTCATGAGCGGCGAAGTCACGGCCTCCTTTGTCGACTACGCCACGCTCAAGCCGTACCTGGCGTCCGGCAAGCTGCGCGTGCTGGCGGTGTCCGACACCAAGCGCTCGGCGTCGACACCGGACGTGCCCACCTTCACCGAAAGCGGCTACAACGGCTTCGAGGCATCGAGCTGGATCGGTCTGTTCGCAACGGCCAAGACGCCTGCGGACGTCGTGCGCAAGCTCAACACCGAAGTGGGCAAGATCCTCAGGCAACCCGACGTGGTCGCCAAGTTCCAAGATGGCCAGAGCTTCCAGATGGGTGGCCTGCCGCAAACCCAATGGGCCGGCCAAGTGGCCGACGACTACGAGCGCTGGGGCGTGCTGATCAAGAAGGCCGGCGCGACGCTGGACTGAAAGCGGGAGAGGCAATCGCTTGAACCCACGAGACACCTCGCAACCGCCAGCAGGAAGCTATCGGTGACGCGGGAGTAACTCGAAAGCGGATCGAGGGCAAGGTAGTCCCCGTTTCGACCGCTAATGCTTTTTCGAGGTTGAGCTCCCCCGACAGGCAGGATCCACTGTGCGAGCGCATCTGCTTGGTCAAACTGGCTGCAGCGTCAACCGTTCACCCGAAGGCCATTCGATCTGAATCGCATCGCCTGCCCGGACCTCGCCGCTTGCGACAACGATGGCCATCACGCCGGCCTTTCGGATCAAGCCGCCTTGCGCGTCGCGGTCCAGCGTCGCCGCCATCAGGCCCGATTGAAACTTGTCGAGCTGGCTGCATGGATTGCGCAACCCTGTGATCTCGACGACCGCGCGTGCGCCCAGACGTAAGCGCGTTCGCTGCGGCAACGCCAGCAGGTCGATGCCTGCGGTCGTGATGTTTTCTCCGAGATCTCCCGGCCACGCGGCGAAGCCCGATTCGACCAGCTCGTCGAAGAGCTCTGAATGGATTAGATGAACTTGTCTGAGATTGGGCGCCGAAGCGTTGCGCGCCACGCGAGAACGATGCTGCACCGTGACACCGCTGTGGGCATCGCCCGCAACGCCCAAGCCTTCGACCAGTTCGATGGCCTCTTCGGTGAACTTGGAGAAGCTGTGCAGCCCGCTGGCGTGTACTGCGCGTACCCGCGGCTCAGGCGCGATCGTCACACCACCTCCACCGCCTCGACCGCCTCAGCCAACCGTTGCGCACATGCCTTCGCCCGACCGGCGTCGCTGGCCTCGACCATCACTCGTAGTAAAGGCTCGGTGCCGCTGGCACGAATCAGCACGCGCCCGTCGTCGCCGAGTTCGGCTCTCGCCTCTTCAGTAGCTTGCGCCAGCGGCTTGCTCTGCTGCCAATCCTGGCCGGCGCGCAGGCGCACGTTGATGAGGGTCTGCGGGAACAGTTGCAGATCGCCGAGCAGTTGCGCGACGCTCTTGCCACTCGCGACGCAGGCGCGCAGGACCTGCAGGGCGCTGACGATGCCGTCTCCAGTGGTATGGCGATCGAGCGCCAGCAGGTGGCCCGAGCCTTCGCCGCCGAGCAACCAGCCGTGGCGGTGCAGCTCTTCGAGCACGTAGCGATCGCCGACCTTGGCGCGTACGAAAGCGATGCCGCGTTCGCGCAAGGCAACTTCAACGGCCATGTTGGTCATCAGCGTGCCGACGACGCCGGCGGGCTTTTCGCCATGTGCGATGCGCTCCTCCACCATCAGGAACAGCAGCTCGTCCCCGTTGAACAGCCGGCCCTGCTTATCGACCATCTGCAGCCGGTCGGCGTCGCCATCGAGGGCGATGCCGTAGTCGGCGCCCTGCCCTCGCACGGCGGCGGTCAATGCTTCTGGATGGGTGGCGCCGAAGCCGTCGTTGATGTTCAGGCCGTCGGGCGCACAACCGATGCTGTGCACGTCCGCGCCCAGTTCATGGAAAACCTGCGGCGCCACCTGGTAGGCCGCGCCATGCGCGGCGTCGACCACCAGCTTGAGGCCGCGCAGCGTCAGGTGGTTGGCAAAGGTGCTCTTGCAGAACTCGATGTAGCGACCGGCCGCGTCGTCCAGGCGCCTCGCCTTGCCGATCTCGTTGGAGACCGCCCACACCGGGGGCTCATCGAGCGCGGCCTCGACCGCGGCCTCCCACTCGTCGCTGAGCTTGGTGCCAAAGGCGCTGAAGAACTTGATGCCGTTGTCGGCAAAGGGGTTGTGGCTGGCACTGATGACCACGCCAAGGCTGGCGCGCTGCGCTCGCGTCAGGTAGGCGACGCCCGGCGTCGGCAGCGGTCCGAGCAGCACCACGTCGACGCCGGCGGAGTTGAAGCCCGATTCGAGCGCACTCTCCAGCATGTAACCGGAAATGCGCGTGTCCTTGCCGATCAGCACCGTCGGGCGCTCTTCAGTGCGCTTGAGCACGCGGCCGACCGCATGCGCCAGACGAAGCACGAAATCCGGTGTGATTGGCGGTTGGCCGACGGTGCCACGGATGCCATCGGTGCCGAAGTATTTTCTGGAAGTCATGAGGCCGATTGTCTCGTGCCCACCACTGGCCGATCGGCGGGCGCGGCGAGCCAGATCGAGAGTGCTTCTACGGTGGCCCGCACGTCGTGCACGCGAACGATGGATGCACCCCGCTCGACCGAGAGCAAAGCGGCTGCGATGCTCGGCATCAGGCGCTCGCCTGCCACGGCAATGCCGCTCGCCGCACCTAGGGATGATTTGCGCGACCAACCAGTCAGGAGCGAATAGCCTGCCGCGAGCAACTCGTGCTGGCGCGCCAATAACGAGAAATTCTGCGCCACGCTCTTGCCGAAACCGATACCGGGGTCGAGCACGATGCGCTCTCGCGAGACGTTGACGTCGACCAACGCCTCGGTGGCCTCACGCCAGAACGCGAGCACCGCAGCGACGGCATCGCCTTCAGGGGGCGCACGTTGCATCGTTCCAGGCTCGCCGTGCATGTGCATCAGGCAGATGCCACAGTTCGGATGCGCCGCCACCGCAGCGCGCGCGCCTGGCTGACGCAGTGCCCATACATCGTTGATGATGTCTGCGCCCATCGCCAGCGCGCGGCGCATCACGACAGCCTTGTTGGTATCTACCGAAATCGGCACACCCAGCGTCAACGCCTCGCGCAGCACTGGCAGCAACCGCGCCAGTTCGTCATCGAGCGGCAGCGTCGCGCTGCCTGGCCGCGTCGATTCGGCACCCAAATCGAGAATGTCGGCGCCCTCATGGACAAGCCGTTCGCAATGCCGCAGTGCATCGCCTGAATCTGCGAAAGCGCCGCCGTCGGAAAATGAGTCGGGTGTGAGATTGACAATCCCCATCACGCGTGGGCGCGACAGGTCGATGACATAGCGCGTGGTTTGCCAGACGGGCAAAGCAAATTCGGACTACCAGACTTAGAAGACGCAGGGTTCGCAAAAGACGCAAAAAGTAAACCAATCAATTGTGGAGTTACTTCTGCGCCCTCTGCGAAACCTCTGCGCCCCCTGTGTCCAGGGGTTCGATCCCTCTATAACCAGCGCCCCTCAAGCCGCACTGGGTGCCGGATCCGGCTTGACCACAGTCGGCCCGCCCGGCCCGCCGCTGCCTGCCGGCGGCGTGCGCGGCGTCCAGTCCTTGGGCGGACGCGGCTCGCGTCCAGCCATGATGTCGTCGAGCTGCTCGGCGTCGATGGTCTCCCATTCGAGCAAGGCTTTGGCCATGGCGTGCATCTTGTCCTGGTTGTCCTCGATGAGGCGACGCGCCAGGCCGTATTGCTCGTCGATGATGCGACGCACCTCGGCGTCGACCTTTTGCATCGTCGCCTCGCTCATGTTGGTGGTCTTGGTGACCGAACGGCCGAGGAATACCTCGCCCTCGTTCTCCGCATAAACCATCGGACCGAGCGACTCGGTCATGCCATAGCGCATCACCATGTCGCGCGCCAGCTGTGTCGCCCGCTCGAAATCATTGCTGGCGCCGGTGGTCATCTGGTGCATGAACACTTCTTCGGCGATGCGACCGCCGAACAGCATGCTGATCTGGTTGAGCATGTACTCGCGGTCGTAGCTGTAGCGATCGTTCTCCGGCAGGCTCATGGTCACACCGAGGGCTCGGCCGCGCGGAATGATCGTCACCTTGTGCACCGGATCGGTCTTAGGCAGCAGCTTGCCGATGAGCGCATGGCCCGACTCGTGATAGGCGGTGTTGCGGCGCTCTGCCTCGGGCATGACCATGCTTTTGCGCTCGGGGCCCATGAAAATCTTGTCCTTGGCCTTCTCGAAGTCCTGCATCTCGACGACTCGCGCAGCACGGCGCGCCGCCATCAAAGCTGCTTCGTTGCACAGATTGGCCAGATCGGCACCCGACATGCCTGGGGTGCCGCGAGCGATCACGCTCGGATTGACATCCTGGCCCACAGGGATCTTGCGCATGTGCACGCCGAGAATCTGCTCCCGGCCGCGAATGTCCGGCAGCGTGACATACACCTGCCGATCGAAGCGGCCCGGCCGCAGCAGCGCCGAATCGAGAATGTCCGGTCGGTTGGTCGCTGCGACGACGATCACGCCGAGATTGGTCTCGAAACCATCCATTTCGACCAGCATCTGGTTCAAGGTCTGTTCGCGCTCGTCGTTGCCGCCACCCAGACCGGCGCCGCGTTGGCGACCGACCGCATCGATCTCGTCGATGAAGATGATGCACGGCGCATTCTTCTTGGTGTTCTCGAACATGTCGCGCACCCGCGCCGCGCCGACGCCGACGAACATCTCGACGAAATCAGAACCAGAGATGGAGAAAAAAGGCACCTTGGCTTCGCCGGCGATCGACTTGGCCAGCAAGGTCTTGCCGGTCCCGGGCGGGCCGACCAGCAGCAAGCCGCGCGGAATGCGGCCACCGAGCTTCTGGTATTTCTGCGGATCTTTCAGAAAGTCGACGACTTCCTTGACTTCTTCCTTGGCCTCATCACACCCGGCGACATCGGCGAAGGTCACCTGGTTGGTGCTTTCGTCCATCATGCGCGCCTTGCTCTTGCCGAAGCTGAAGGCACCGCCCTTGCCACCGCCCTGCATCTGACGCATGAAGTAGACCCAAACGCCAATCAACAGCAGCATCGGGCCCCAACTGACCAGCAAGGTCATCAAGAGCGACCCTTCCTCGAGCGGCTTGACGTCAAACGTCACGTTGTTGGCGATCAGATCACCGATAAGGCCGCGATCGAGATAGGTGGCCGTGGTGCGGATCCGCTTGTCGTCGGTGGTCGTGGCGACGATCTCACTGCCGCCACGGCCCTCCTGGATCGTAGCCTTCTTGATTCGATTGCTCCGCACCTCATCCAGGAAGTCCGAGTAGTTGACCGTGCTGGCGCCAACCGCGCCGCGCGTGTCGAACTGCTTGAACACGGTGAACAGCACCATGGCGATGACCAGCCATACGGCGATCTTGGAAAACCACTGATTGTTCAAACTTTGCTCCGGTTGATGCGCGCCTGTCGACCCGAGGGCGCACAAGGCACGCATTTGTGACTCATTTTAGGCTTTTCAAGCGTCAAATCCTTGTCCTTCCAGGGCAGCAGCCACAGGGGCCACACGGGTTTGCACGGAAATTCACGCCACCGGGGGTTGGATGCCGGCGGCGCCGACGGAAGGCTGCGGCTGGCGCAGCCCCTGCCCGACCAGAAAGGTCTCAGCCGACTTGCCGCGCGACGCCTTTGGTTTGATGCGCTTGACGACACGAAACTGCGCCTTGAAAGCCTGCGCCAGCGCCTCGTAGCCGGCGCCATGAAACAGCTTGGCGACGAGCGCGCCATTTGGGACCAGATGCGCCTTGGCAAACGCCAGAGCCAGCTCCACCAGGTGGGTCACACGGGCGCTGTCGCTTGCCGCAATACCCGACAAATTCGGCGCCATGTCCGACAACACCAGATCCACGGCGCGACCCGAAAGCAGCGCTTCGACCTGCGCCAGCACGTCGGCTTCGTTGAAATCGCCCTGAATGAAGGTCACGCCTTCGACCGGCAGCATCGGCAGCAGATCGAGGGCAATGATGACTGCCTGACTGCTCGCCTTGCCAATGCTGCCCTCGACAGGGCCCCGGCGCGCAGCATCGTCTGCAGTGGCAGCCGGCAGCCAACCGGTCGACGGCGACAGTCGGCGACTGAGGTACTGGCTCCAGGCACCCGGCGTCGAGCCAAGGTCGACGACGACCTGACCGGGCTTGAGGAGCCCGAGTGTCTCGTCGATTTCGCGCAGCTTGTAGGCGGCACGCGCGCGAAAACCTTCCTTCGCTGCGAGCTTGACCCACGGGTCATTCACATGCGCGTTGAGCCAGGCCTTGTCGACCTTGGCGCTCTGGGTCTTGATCTTCATCAGGGGTCGGCCACGGGTTGCAGTACTGGGGCAATCGATAATACGGGGATGCCTGCACTATCCCTCACGCCGACGCAACGCCGGGCCCATCGCGGCGACGCGCATCACCTGGATGCCGTCGTGCTGGTGGGAAACGATGGCCTGACGCCGGCCGTCAAAAAAGAAGTCGATGCGGCGCTCAACGCACACGGCTTGATCAAAGTACGGGTGTTTTCGGACGACCGCGCGGCGCGCAACACCATGCTCGACACATTGGCGGATGAACTCGGCGCCGCGCCGGTGCAGCACATCGGCAAGCTGCTGGTACTGTGGCGGCCGAAGCTTGTCAAGGAGGCGGCGATCGATCCGGACCGCATGCCGGGACCGCGTGACGTCAAGGTGCTCAAGTACAGCGACCGAGGTGGCCAGCGGCCCGAGGTGAAGGTGCTGCGAGTGCTTGGCAACCAACGTCTCACGCCCGGGGGCAACGTCAAGCGGGCTCGCGCCAAGCCGAAAACGTCGATCAAAAAACGCCAGGCTGATTAGGGCCTGTTGACACTAAAGCGGGAGCGCGAAGGATGAATCCCGGGATGCAGTGCACGAATTGATCGATGAATAGCGCCGCCGGCAGCACCACAGTCCGCTCCTGCGGGACGTCGCGCCAGCGACACGTCCTGTGCATGAAATGGGGCACCAAGTACGGACCTCATTACGTCAATCGTCTTTACGCGATGGTGCGCCGCCACCTGTCCGGCGACTTCAGCTTTGTCTGCCTGACCGATGACTCGGCAGGCGTTCGCAGCGAAGTGCGCTGCCTGCCCATTCCGCCGCTCAATATCGTTTTGGCGCCCGGTCAACGTGATCATGGCTGGAACAAGCTCACCACCTTCGAGCACGACTTGCACGGCCTCCAAGGCACCGCGTTGTTCCTCGATCTGGACGTGGTGGTGGTCGACGCGCTCGATCCGTTTTTCGAACAACCCGGCGAGTTCCTGATCATCCACGACTACGCGCGCCCATGGCGCCCCCGGCGCATCACTGGCAACTCTTCGGTCTATCGCTTCGAATTGAGCGCGCACGCCGATGTGCTGGCGTATTTCGGCGCCCATACCGAGGAAGTTCGGTCCGGCTTTCGCAACGAGCAAGCCTATCTGTCGGATTTCATGCACCGCCAAGGCAAGCTGGCCTATTGGCCGTCCGCCTGGTGTCCGAGCTTCAAGTACCACGGCATCTCGCGCTGGCCAAGCAATTACTGGTTGCCGCCCTTCGTGCCGGCCGGCGCGCGCATCGTCATCTTCCACGGCGAGTGCAATCCGCCCGATGCCTTGGCGGGTCGCCGCAACCGGCGTTTTCGCTACATCCGCCCAGCGGCCTGGATTGCAGAGCATTGGCGGGAATAGCAGTTCGGATCAGTCGGCAACGCTATTGGATTGATCGGCAGGCGCCGGGCCGAGCACGCGCCAAAGCACGGCACTGGCACACAGCCATTGCAGCAGGAACATGCCACTGCCTATCGCGTGCCACAGGGCAAGGTTCTGCCGGCCGACGATGCGCGGCGCCACGCCGAACTCGACCAGCAGCGCCAACAGCAAGCCTAGGAGGATCACTGGCAGCGCGGCGTCGGCCAATGCACGCGGCGCGCCGGGGTCGCGAGGGCGACTCGAGACCAGCAGCAGCAGGGCGCAGACAATCGACACCCAGGTTTGCGCGGTGAACAGATGCGCAGCCGTATTACCGGCCAGTGCCGGCGATGGCAGCGTATGAAAGAGCAGAGGCACGACCATCAGCCCCAGCGTGCTGAGGCTGCCCCACCACAGCGCTGCAACCAGGGCCGGCCACCGCCGGTTCCAGGCGGTCACGTTCGCAGGCCTCAGACGTAGCTGACGCCGACGATCTCGTAGCGCTTGAGACCGGCCGGCGCTTCGACCTCGGCTGTATCGCCCTCTTCCTTGCCGATCAGCGCGCGGGCGATCGGGCTCGACACGTTGATGAGGCCGAGCTTGAGATCGGCTTCGTCCTCGCCGACGATCTGATACTTCACCGCCTCGCCCGATTCTTTTTCTTCAAGCTGCACAGTGGCGCCGAACACCACGCGTCCCCCAGCATCGAGCGTGCTGGGATCGATCACCTGCGCCGTCGACAGCTTGGCCTCGACCTCCTGAATGCGGCCTTCGATGAAGCCCTGGCGATCCTTGGCCACCTCGTACTCGGCGTTCTCGCTGATGTCGCCCTGCGCCCGCGCCTCGGCGATGGCGTTGATGATCGCCGGCCTGTCGACGCTCTTCAAGCGCTGCAATTCGTCACGCAGCTTCTGCGAACCGACCTTGGTGATGGGTACTGTGGCCATGCTTGTCTCTTGTCAAAAAAACGAAACCGCCGAACGCTGCCGCCCGGCGGTTCAAAAAATGTCTGGACTCAGACGAGTGTACGCCCAACGAGCCGGGTCAGTATCGCCAGCGGACTGGCGTTGGCATCGTATTGGTGGGAGGGTGCCAGATGCAGGGTCTGCTCGAGCATGTGCTGACCGGCCAGCACCGCATGCGAGGTCTGATCGGAAAAGCAGACCCAGGCCGAGCCGGCGCCAAAGGCCACGTGTTCTTGCGGCGCATCACGTTGATAGTCCATGTCGGATTTCATCGTGTCGTGCAACTGCAGCATCAGATGGTCGTATTCGCTGCGCAGCGACTTTGTGACGCGCGCAGCGCGCAGCAGTCGGGCGCGCCAGCGCGAATAAGGCGCAAGGCGCGGCAGGAACCGCCTGGCCACCGCTTCGAACGGCTCGCCGACACGCCAGAGGCGCGCTGCGCCGTGCGGATTGACGTTGACGAACACCCGCAGGATGCGCTCACCACGGTTGGGCCGCGAGGGAAAGGCGTCGACATGCAGGCGCTTGTCGTCAGCACGCCAGGATTGCACGCGCGTCTGGACCTGCGCCGGGCGAAAGCTGGTGGGTGCCAGGCGCAACGCCGTGCTGTAGTGCGGCAGGAGACCCTCGATCAAACGCACGGCCTGGGCGCGAAAACGCGCCACCATGGCCGCCGTATCGCGCTGCACATCGGCGTCGCCGGCCACACCCTTCAAATGTCCGACATGGCTCTCGGCCGCGTCGCTCGACGGGTTCAAGCTGATATTGCGTACGCCCGGTGCGATCAACGCGGCATCGAGCAGACGCAGTTCGTGCGGCTGTAGTTCGAAGGCAAGCTGCGGAAAATGCAGCACCTTGCCGGCTTCCAACGCCGTGATGACTGCACGATCCGACTGGGCGCCCCGCCAGTCGGCCAGAGGCAGCGTGAGCAGTTGCGAATCCATGGCGGCTGGGTCCAACGCAACGCGCGCACGCCCTCAAGCGGCGACGCCCCGCCGCGGCAGCTGCGCGTGCATGTCTTGCACCGAGATGACGTCCAGATCGTCCATGTACCGCATGCCCTCGACAGCCGCTTCGGCGCCAAACACCGTGGTGATGGTGGTCACGCGCGCGGCCAACGCCGAGGTGCGAATCTGGCCGGAATCGGCGATGGCATTGCGACGCTCCTCGACGGTGTTGATGACCAGTGCGATGTCCTGATTCTTGATCATGTCGACGATGTGCGGGCGGCCCTCGGTCACCTTGTTGACCATGGTGCAGGCGATGCCGGCATTCTGGATCGCCGCGGCCGTGCCCCGAGTCGCCAGCAGGTCGAAGCCGAGGATGCTGAGACCGCGGGCCACTTCGACGGCACGTGGCTTGTCGGCGTTCTTCACGGAAATGAAGGCCTTGCCCGAACGTGGCAGCGCCACGCCAGCGCCGAGCTGGCTTTTGACGAAGGCCTCACCGAAGGTCTTGCCGACACCCATCACCTCACCGGTCGACTTCATCTCCGGACCGAGGATGGTGTCGACACCCGGGAACTTGACGAACGGAAACACCGCCTCCTTGACGCTGAAGTACGGCGGCGTCACCTCGGCGGTGATGCCTTGCGATGCCAGGCTCTGCCCGACCATGCAGCGCGCCGCCACCTTGGCCAACTGGATGCCGGTGGCCTTGGAGACGAACGGTACCGTGCGCGATGCGCGCGGGTTCACTTCGAGCACATAGATGACGTCGCGCAGGTCCCCCGCATCGTCCGCAACCTGCTGGATGGCGAACTGCACATTCATCAGGCCGATGACGTTGAGCGCATCGGCCATGGCGGCGGTTTGGCGTTTAAGTTCGGCAATGGTGGCATCGCGCAGGCTGTAGGGCGGCAGCGAACAAGCCGAGTCGCCGGAGTGCACCCCGGCCTGCTCGATGTGCTCCATCACGCCGCCTATGAAGGTCTCCTTGCCATCGCGGATGCAGTCGACATCACATTCCACGGCATCGTTGAGGAAGCGGTCGAGCAACACCGGCGCGTCATGGCTCACCTTCACGGCCTCGCGCATGTAGCGCTCCAGGTCGCGTTGCTCGTGAACGATCTCCATGGCGCGGCCGCCTAGCACGTAGCTCGGCCGCACCACCAGCGGATAGCCGAGCGCGGCGGCCTTGTCCAGCGCCTCGGCTTCGGTGCGCGCGGTGGCATTGGGCGGCTGCAGCAGACCGAGTTTGTTGAGCAGTTTCTGGAAGCGCTCGCGATCTTCGGCGGCGTCGATCATGTCGGGCGACGTGCCGATGATCGGCACGCCGTTGGCCTCGAGGTCGAGCGCCAGCTTGAGCGGGGTCTGACCACCGTACTGCACGATGACACCGAGTGGCTTCTCCTTGTCGACGATTTCCAGCACGTCTTCAAGCGTCAACGGCTCGAAGTAGAGGCGATCGGAAGTGTCGTAATCGGTCGAGACCGTCTCCGGATTGCAGTTGACCATGATGGTCTCGTACCCGTCTTCTCGCAGCGCCAGCGCCGCGTGCACGCAGCAATAGTCGAATTCGATGCCTTGGCCAATGCGGTTCGGCCCGCCGCCGAGCACCATGATTTTCTTATTACCGGTCGGATCGGCTTCGCACTCGTCTTCGTAGGTCGAATACATGTAGGCGGTGTCGGTGGCGAATTCGGCGGCGCAGGTGTCGACACGCTTGTAGACGGGCCGCACGCCCAGGTCCCGGCGTTTTTCGCGAATGGTGGTCTCGGTGGTCTTCAACTGCCGGGCCAGGCGCCGGTCGGAAAAACCTTTGCGCTTGAGCGCGCGCATCGTCGGCGCGTCGATGTCGGCGAGGCCCAGCGTCTCGAGTTCGAGCTCGATCTTCACGATCTGCTCGATCTGCGCCAGGAACCACGGGTCGATGCTGGTCAGCGCATGCACCGCTTCGATACTCATGCCCTTCTCGAAGGCATCGCCGACATACCAGATGCGCTCTGGCCCCGGTTCGCCGAGTTCCTTCTCGAGCACCTGCTGGTCATCGGTCTTGGCGTTCATGCCGTCGACGCCGACCTCGAGTCCGCGCAGCGCCTTCTGGAACGATTCCTGGAAGGTGCGGCCCATCGCCATCACTTCGCCGACCGACTTCATTTGCGTCGTCAGCCGCGAATCGGCTTGCGGGAATTTTTCGAAGGCGAAGCGCGGCACCTTGGTCACCACATAGTCGATGCTCGGCTCGAAACTGGCCGGCGTCGCACCGCCGGTGATCTCGTTGCGCAATTCGTCGAGCGTGTAACCCACCGCCAGCTTGGCCGCGACCTTGGCAATCGGGAATCCTGTGGCTTTCGAGGCGAGCGCCGACGATCGGGAAACCCGCGGGTTCATCTCGATGACGACCATCCGCCCGTCCTTGGGATTGATCGAGAACTGCACGTTGGAGCCACCGGTGTCGACGCCGATCTCGCGCAACACGGCCAGCGAGGCGTCGCGCAGGATCTGATACTCCTTGTCGGAGAGCGTCTGCGCCGGCGCCACGGTGATCGAGTCGCCGGTGTGCACACCCATAGGATCGAGGTTCTCGATCGAGCAGACGATGATGCAGTTGTCCGCCTGGTCACGCACCACCTCCATCTCATACTCTTTCCAGCCGAGCAACGATTCCTCGATCAACAGTTCGCTGGTCGGCGAGGCTTCGAGTCCGCGCTTGCAGATGGTTTCGAACTCCTCCGGGTTGTAGGCAATGCCGCCACCGCTGCCGCCTAGCGTGAAGCTTGGACGGATCACTGTCGGAAAACCCAATGTCTTTTGCACGGCCCAGGCATCGTCCATCGAATGGGCAATACCCGAACGCGCCGAGCCCAGGCCGATGCGCGTCATCGCTTCCTTGAACTTCAGGCGATCTTCGGCCATGTCGATCGATGCCGGCTTGGCGCCGATCAGCTCGATCGGTTTGCCCGTCGCCGCGCCCCGGTACTTGTCGAGCACGCGATGTCGCCACAAGTCAAGGGCGCAATTGAGCGCGGTCTGCCCGCCCATGGTCGGCAGAATGGCATCCGGTCGTTCCCTGGCGATGATCTTCTCCACCGTCTGCCAGGTGATTGGCTCGATGTACGTGGCATCGGCCGTGGCCGGGTCGGTCATGATGGTCGCCGGATTGCTGTTGATCAGCACCACCCGAAACCCCTCCTCGCGCAGCGCCTTGCAGGCCTGCACACCCGAGTAGTCGAACTCGCAGGCCTGGCCGATGACGATCGGGCCGGCGCCGATGATGAGGATGCTTTGAAGGTCGGTGCGCTTGGGCATGGCTTATTTTTCTTTGGTGAAGCCAATGCGGCTTCGGCTGTAGCCGGCAGGTGGCGGCTCTTCCATCAGCTGGTGAATCGCGTCGAACACCATGCGAAAGTTTTCGTCGTAGCGCGACTCGAGTGCCGCCAACTTTCGTTTCAAGTCCGCATGTTCTGCCAGCATGCTGCGCAGCTTGACGAAGCTGCGCATGATCTCGATGTTGACAGCCACGGCGCGGTCGCTGCGAAGGACACTGGAGAGCATGGCGACGCCCTGCTCAGCGAACGCCATGGTGACGTAGCGAGCGCCGCCGGCGCCCTGGGTCGCCGTCTCACTTGAGATCACAACTTGTGATCTCAAAGCCGCAAGATCTTGATGCGTAAGGGAAAAAGCAAAGTCTTCGGGGAAGCGTTGGCGATTGCGCCGCACCGCTTGCAGCAGCACCCGGGTTTCGATGCCATAGAGCAGCGCCAGGTCCTGGGCCAGCATCACGCGGATGCCGCGCAGTGCGAATATCTTCGCCTCGGCCTGCCCAAGCGCCGCCAGAACTGTAGGGTCCAGGCGTGACGCACTGGCTTGACTTGCCTTGTCAGCCACAACTTTCCTCCATTAGCTCATGCCGCAACACTCGCCGCCACCCGCGCGCCCATCAGTGCCGTAAAGCGGTCGAACAGATAGCCGATATCGTGCGGCCCCGGCGATGCCTCGGGATGGCCCTGAAAACAGAACGCCGGCTTCTCGGTGTGTGCCAGGCCTTGCAGGGTGCCGTCGAACAGGCTCACATGCGTGGGCCGCAGCTGCACCGGAAGGCTCGTTGCATCGACGGCGAAGCCGTGGTTCTGACTGGTGATGCTGACGCGGCCATCGTCCAGGTCCTTCACCGGGTGATTGGCGCCGTGATGGCCAAACTTCATCTTGAAGGTTTTCGCGCCCAGCGCCAACGCCATCAGTTGATGCCCCAGACATATGCCGAACACTGGCAGACCCGAGGCGATCAGCTCGCGTGTGGCGGCGATGGCGTAATCGCAAGGCTCCGGATCGCCGGGCCCGTTGGAGAGAAACACGCCGTCCGGCTCCAGGGCCAGCACCTCCGCAGCCGAGGTTTGCGCCGGCACCACCGTGATGGCGCAGCCGCGCTCGGCCAGCATGCGCAGGATATTGAACTTGATGCCGAAATCGTAGGCCACGACATGCCAACGCGGCGCCGCTTGCGTGCCGAAGCCAGGCCCGATCGCCGCGCTATTGGCGCTTTTGGCACTGTTGGCACTATTGGCACTATTGGCGGCACTGGCACTATTGGCGGCACCTGCGGTATTGGCGCCATTGGCGCCATTGGCGCCGGCGACGCCCGTCAGGCGCCACTCGGTATCAGTCCAGCGATAGGACTCGTTCACCGACACCACCTTGGCCAGATCGAGACCGGCCATGTTGGGCGCAGCGCGGGCCCGGGCGATTGCATCCTGGATCACTTCGGCAGAGATGGCACCCGCCGTGTCGCGTGCGACGATGCACCCGTTCTGCGCGCCGTGGCTGCGCAGGTGCCGGGTCAGCTGGCGTGTGTCGATCCCGCTGATCGCCACCGTGCCCTGGCGCTTCAGGTAATCGGACAGCGCCTCCGTGGCGCGGAAGTTGGATACCGCCAGAGCCAGGTCGCGCACGATCAGCCCGGCTGCGAACACCCGCCGCGATTCGACGTCCTGCGCGTTGACCCCATAGTTGCCGATATGTGGATAAGTCAGTGTGACCAGCTGCTGCGCATAGCTGGGGTCGGTCAGGATTTCCTGATAGCCGGTCATGGCGGTGTTGAACACCACTTCGCCGACCGTTGCACCGGCGGCACCGATCGACTGCCCGACATATACGCTACCGTCGGCGAGCGCCAGCACCGCGTCGTGGGGCGCGCCCTGGAGGGACAAAAGCAAGAAAGACTCCGGTGTGTACGCGCGTCTGAAAAGACGCTGCGAAAGCAACCCTGCGCGAATTTGGCAACCCGCGCCAGGCTCCGCTTGCGGCTGCCGGGACGCTCAGCCTCGAAGCGAAGCGCGCAGGTCACCGACAGACAACAATCAGAGGTCGATTGTAAGTTGCCGCTTAGGCGGTGCCGGCCGCGCAGACCGCCTATCGGCCGAGCGCCGATGCGGCGCTGGCGTGCAGACAGATCGCCGCAGCGGCGGCCACGTTCAGCGACTCCTCGCCGCCAGGCTGCGCGATACGCACCTCCAAGGCTGCACGTGCCGCCAGTGCCGGCGTCACGCCGCCGCCTTCGTTGCCAAAGACCCAGGCGCATGGATCGGGCAGTCGCACTTGGTGCAACACCTCGCCCCGGTGCGAGCTGGTGACGACGAGCGGCAGTCGCAGCGCCTCGAGCGTCTCCTCCGCCCTTTCAAAAAGACGCAGTGCGAAATGCGCACCCATGCCGGCACGCAGTACCTTGGGGCTCCACAGGCCGGCGGAGCCTGTGAGAGCCAGCACCTGGGCAACGCCGAAAGCACTGGCGCTGCGCAGTATCGAGCCGATGTTGCCGGCATCCTGCAAACGATCGAGTACTACCGTATTGGCCTGCGGCAGGACGGCAGCCGGCGCCGGAAGGTCGAGCACATAGGCCATGGGCGCCGGCGATTCGAGCGGACTGATGCCCTCCCACAAGGCTTCGGCGATGACCACGGACCGTGTCGCCCCCTGCGACCATTCGGCGTGCAACGACGCCGCCCGGGATTCGGCAAAGAGGGCCAGCGCCACCGGCAGACCTCGCGCACGTGCCGCTTGGCACAGGTGCTCGCCTTCGAGCCAGACGCGGCCGTGCTCGCGTGCGCCAGAAGCACCGCGCGCCAGCCGGCGCAGTTCCTTGACCAGCGCGTTGTCGCGTGACCGGATGACCTCGCCGGTGCCACCTGCCTGGCCCGCGTCGCGCGGTACCGTCACGTCGGCCCTGGAATATGGAACTGCGATTGCGGCTGCGCCAATGCCAGCACCACCGCCTGCGCCTGCGCCTGCGCCTGCTCATGTAACTGCAACTGCGGCCGCACCAGCACCGCTGCCACCGGCGCGAACGAGCAGCGATGGTGCACGCAGGCGCCGTGCTGCTGCAAGGCACGGAAATGCTCGGGCGTGCCATAGCCCTTGTGTCCGGCAAACCCGTAGTGCGGGAATTCGGCGTGCAGGGCTTCGCACAACCTGTCGCGATGCACCTTCGCCAGGATCGACGCGGCCGAAATGGCCCTGACCCGCGCGTCGCCCCCGACGACGGCCTCGGCCAGCACATCGAGCATGGGCAGGCGATTGCCATCGACCAGCACGCAGACAGGCGTCAATCGCAAGCCATCGACGGCACGACGCATCGCTAGCAACGTCGCCTGCAGGATGTTCAGAGTGTCGATCTCGACGACACTGGCTTCGCCGATGGAGCAGCACAGCGCTCGCGCCAGAATCTGCTCGGCGAGACGCTCGCGCTGCAATGCTGTGAGGGTCTTCGAATCGACGAGACCGCGAATCGGGCGCTCGGCATCGAGGATCACGGCGGCGGCGACCACCGGCCCCGCGAGCGGCCCGCGCCCGGCCTCGTCGACACCGGCCAGAAGGCCCGGCGGGAACCAGCGCAGCGAAATCTGCCTAGGCGCGGATGACTTTTTCGACGGCATCGGCACACAGGCTTGACGTGTCGCGTTGCAATTGTTCGTGCAGCGCGTGGAAGCGTCGCTCCAGCGCGGCGGCTTTTTCGGGCTGGTCCAGCCAGGCCAGCGTCGCTTCGGCCAGCGCCGCCGGCGTCGCTGCCGACTGCACCAACTCGGGCACGACCAACTCCCCACACAGAATGTTCGGCAGGCCGATCCACTCTTGCAGGTGTCGGCGTCGCAGTATCTGGTAGGCGATCGGATGCACCGCATAGGCAACGACCATCGGCCGCTTGAACAGCGCTGTCTCCAGCGTTGCCGTTCCGCTCGCAACGAGCGCGACATTGCAGGCCGCAAGCGCGAGATGCGACTGGCCGTCGAGCAAGGTCAGCCCGTGGGCGCCGCCGTTCGCCATCAGGTGCTGCTCGACCTGCGCGCGCCGCGGCGGCAAGACCGGCAGCACGAACTGAAGCCCGGGCCGCGCGCGCTGCATCAGCGCAGCCGCGGCCAAAAAGCGCGGTGCCATCTGGGCGATCTCGCCTTGCCGACTGCCTGGCAGCAAGGCCACCACCGTCGCGTCGACAGGCAATCCGAGCGCCATGCGGGCTGCGGCGCGATCGGGTTCGCGCGCGATGATATTCGCCAGAGGATGGCCGACATAGCTGGCCGAAATGCCGTGGCCTTGCAACAGCGCCGGCTCAAATGGAAACACGCACAACACATGGTCGGCCGCAGCGCGGATCTTGTCGACCCGTTTCGCCCGCCAGGCCCAGATCGACGGACAGACGAAATGCAAGGTCTTGACGCCGCGCCGGCGCAGCGACGCCTCCAGCGCCAGATTGAAATCGGGGGCATCGACGCCGATGAAAGCCGCTGGTGGTGCCCGCAAGAGACGTTCACGCAATTGCCCACGCATCGCCACCAGCTCGCGCACCCGGCGCAGCACTTCGAGGCTGTAGCCGCTCACCGCCAGCCGTTCGCTCGGCCACCACGCATCGAAGCCGCGCTGCTGCATTGCCGCGCCGCCGATGCCACCCGCCGTCAGATGCGGCCAGCGCGCGCGCAGGCCATCGAGCAGCAATCCAGCCAACAGGTCGCCGGACGCTTCGCCGGCGACCATGCCGAAGGCCGGAGCATTCATGGACTGCCGGTGCTGCAGGTCACCGCCAGAGGATGGTCTGCATGACCTGAGCGAGGGCACGCGCTGAGGATGCGGGCGCCGCGACGGGCGATGCAGCGCATCTTCAACGCGCGATGCCACGGGTCGTCTGCGCCAAAAACTCGTTCATCAACGTCACCTCCTGCGTCGCCTGCGGGTGGCTTTCAACGATCGCCTCGATACGCGCCCGCGCATCCTCCAAGGTGCGCCCTTCACGGTAGAGCAGACGGTGCATCTGTTTGACGGCGGCGACGCGCTCGGCGCTGAAGTCGCGCCGGCGCAGGCCGACGCTATTGATCCCACGCACCGCCAGCGGATTGCCGTCGACCAGCATGAACGGCGGCACATCCTGCGTCACGGCGCTGGCGAATCCGATCATTGCATGCGCACCGACTCGCACGAACTGATGGATGCCGGTCAGGCCGCCGATGGTCACCCAGTCGTCCAGGTGCACATGTCCGGCCAATGCGGTGTAGTTGGCGAGGGTCGTCTGGTCACCGACATGGCAATCATGCGCAATGTGCGTGTACGCCATGATCCAGTTGTCGTTACCGACACGGGTGCAGCCGCCGGCCTCCATGACGCCGCGGTTGAAGGTGCAGAACTCGCGAATGGTGTTGCGATCGCCGATCACCAGTTCGGTCGGCTCGCCACCGTACTTCTTGTCCTGAGGCGCTGCCCCGAGCGAGGAAAAGGGAAAGATGCGATTGCCCCGTCCGATCCGTGTGCGCCCTTCGATGACGCAATGCGCGCCGATGCTGCTGTCGGCACCGATCTGCACCCCGGCGCCGATCACGCTATAGGGGCCGACTTCGGCCGTGCTGTCCACCTGCGCCGCCGGGTCGACAAGCGCCGTGGCGTGGATACGCGTCATGCCGCCCAGCCTCGGGCAGCACCGCCTTTCCAGGCCGTCATCCCTCCAGCCGACGCATGGCACACATCAGCGTCGCCTCGCAGGCCATATCCTCGCCCACGAAACCCTTGCCGCGAAACTTCCAGATGCTGGCGCGCATGCGGTCGATGGCGACCTCCAGCCGCAACTGATCACCAGGCTCGACCGGGCGTTTGAAGCGGGCGTTGTCAATGGCCGCAAAGTAGTAGACGACGTTGTGGTCGGGCTTGAGATCGAGGGAATGAAAGGAAAGCAGCGCCGCAGCCTGAGCCATCGCTTCGAGCATCAGCACCCCCGGCATCACCGGGCGGTGCGGGAAGTGTCCGTTGAAGAACGGCTCGTTCATGGTCACGTTCTTGATGGCGCAGATGTGCTTGCCCTTTTCCAAATGCAGCACCCGATCCACCAGCAGGAACGGATAGCGATGCGGCAGCATCGCCAATATCTGATGAATGTCCATCTTCATTGATTCTTCTCTCTCGGCGTCGCCATTTCCAGCGCTCTGACGCGATCACGCAGTCCGTGCAGTTGACGCAATGTCGCCGCGTTTTTAGCCCAGGCGGCATTGTCGTCGATGGGAAAAATGCCCGAGTACTCGCCGGGCCGTGCCAGCGAGCGCGTGACGGCGCTGCCGGCCGAGATGCGCACGTGATCGCCCATCACGGTATGGCCCCAGATGAGCGCAGCGCCGCCGATCATGCAGTGGGCGCCGATCACGGCGCTGCCGGCGACGCCAGCGCAGGCGGCGATTGCCGTGTGCTTTCCTATGCGCACGTTGTGGCCGATCTGGATCAAGTTGTCGAGCTTCACGCCGTCTTCGATCACCGTGTCTTCGAGAGCACCGCGGTCGATGCAGGTGTTGGCACCAATCTCCACATCGTCGCCAATGCGTACGGCGCCGAGTTGCTCGATCTTCACCCAGTGCCCTTCGCTCGGCGCGATGCCAAAACCATCGGCACCGATGACCGCGCCCGGATGGATAAGGCAACGCTTGCCGACGCTGCAACCCTCGAGCAGAGTCACGCGTGCCAGGAGCACGCTGTCTTCACCGATGCGCACGCCGCGCTCGACCACGCACAGGGCGCCGATGCGAGCGCTCGGATCGATTACCGAGTCGGGGTCTATGACGGCGCTCGGGTGGATCCGCGGCCCCAGCAAGCTGGCGTGATGCTGCTTCCACAACTGCGTCAGGCGCGCGAAGTAAAGGTACGGATCGGGCGTCGTGATGTAGGCGCCCCTGGTCGCGGCAGCTTCGCTCAGCGCTGGTGCGACGACGATGCAGCCGGCGCGCGAGCCGGCCAGCGCAGCAGTGAATTTGCGGTGAGCGATGAAGGTCAGCGAGTCCGGCGTGGCCGAGGTGATCGGTGCCAGCCGTTCGATCGCCAGCGTCGGATCACCATGCAACTCCCCACCCAGTGCCTCGGCAATCGCCCCAAGGGTCAGCGACACACGCAGGACGCTTTACTTGCCGCTCGCACCCGCCGCGTTCATCGCCTTGATGACCTTGTCGGTGATGTCGTGCTTCGGGTTGATGTACGCGGCTTCCTGAAGAATCGCGTCGTAGCGCTCGGACTCGGCAACCTGCTTGATGACGCGATTGGCGCGTTCGTAGATGGCCTGCAACTCCTCGTTCTTGCGGCTGTTCAGGTCATCCTCGAACTCGCGGCGCTTGCGCTGAAAGTCGCGGTCCTGATCGATCAAGACGCGTTGGCGCGCGGCGCGCTGGCTCTCGGGCAAGGTCGCGGCCTCACGCTCGAAACGCTCAGATGCGCTCTTGAGCGCATCGCCCATGGTCGTGATCTCTTTCTCGCGCTTGGTGAACTCGGCTTCGAGTTTGGCGGTCGCTGCCTTGGCAGGCAGTGCCTCGCGCACGACACGGTCCGGGTTGACAAAGCCGATGCGGAAGTCTTCGGCAAGGACCGCGCCGCTCCAGGCACACGCCATGGCCAGCACGGCCGTCGCTCCCAGACGCGGCAGGGCGCGGCGCGACAACGTCTTCAACAGCATCATCAGAAAGAAGTTCCAATCTGGAATTGCAGACGTTGAATTCTATCTTTGGACACCAGTGGAATCAGCGGATTGGACGGGTCGGCGATCTCTCGCTGGTAACGCACCGGAAACGCGTAGGCCAACCGCAGTGGGCCCAGCGGCGACACCCAGCTGACGCCGAATCCGACCGAGGCACGCAACTTCTTCTGGGCAGCATATTGAGCATCGCTCTGGAAAGCCGCGCGATCGGCATAGACGTTGCCCATGTCAAAAAAGCCGAACAGGCGCAAGGTGCGGTCGTTGCCGGCACCGGGGAACGGCGTGCTCAGTTCGGCATTGAAGATGACCTTGCGCGTGCCGCCGATGGCCGCACCCTCGTTCTGGTTGATCAGCGGCAGGTCGCGCGGGCCGAGCGAGTTCTGCTCGAAGCCGCGCACCGAACCCAGGCCCCCGGCATAGAAGTTCTTGAAGATCGGATAGACGCGTGATCCGTAGGCCTTGCCGTAGCCAACTTCGCCATTGACTGCGAAGGTGTATTTCTTGGTCAGCGGGAAAAATTGCTGGTATTGATAGCTGCCCTTGTAGTAGCGCATGTCGCCGGCAACGCCAACCTCGAGGTTGGCACGCTGCAAGCGTCCGCGGGACGGCACCAGGGCGCTGTCGCGACTGTCGCGCGACCAGCCGATGGTCAGCGGCACGCCATACACGCCGTTGCGCTCGCATGTCAAACCACCGAAGGCGGTCGGCGTGCAGCCGAAGTAGTTGCGATAAGCGTTGGGGGTCTGGATGGTGTTGTTGCCACCCGGATCGAAGCGATAGCGCTCGACGCCGGCGCCGAAGAAGACCGTGTCGACCTCGCTGAACGGCACGCCGAAGCGGACGCTGCCGCCCTCGTTGACGAGTTTGTAGTCGCCATCGACGCGGAAGAAGGGCCGGGTCGTCGTGTGATAGAGGCTGAAACTGCGCGAGATGCCATCGCGCGTGAAGTATGGGTCAGTGGTGGTCACCGAGATGGCGCGGTTGTATTTGCTCGTATTGACCTGGACGCCCAGGAAGTTACCAGAGCCGAAAACGTTCTCCTGTTGAATGCCGAAGGTGAGCGACACCTTTTCTGCGCTCGAGAATCCTGCCCCCAACTGGAGGCTGCCGGTCGGCTTCTCGACCACGGTGGCAACCACGTCGACCTGATCGGGAGTGCCAGGGACTTCCTGCGTTTCGATGTTGACTTCGTTGAAAAAGCCGAGTCGATCGACGCGGTCGCGCGACAGCTTGATTTTGTCGCCGTCGTACCAGGCCGCCTCGAACTGTCGGAACTCGCGCCTGATCACCTCGTCGCGCGTGCGATTGTTGCCGGCGACCACGACGCGCCGCACATAAACCCGACGCGCCGGGTCGGCCTGGATGTTCAGCGCCACGGTGGCGTTGGCACGATCGACTTCCGGGCGAACCTGAACCTTCGCAAAGGCGTAGCCAAAACTGCCGAAATAGTCACTGAAAGCCTTTGTCGTCTCGTTGACCTTTTCAGCGTTGTAAGCCTCTCCAGGGCGCACTGTGACGAGCGACTTGAACTCGTCTTCGCGCCCAAGGAAATTGCCGTCGAGCTTGACATCGGTCACGGTGTACTTCTGGCCCTCCGTGATATTGACGGTGATGACCAGGCTCTCCCGGTCGGGCGCAACCGCCACCTGCGTCGAATCGATGCGAAATTCCAGGTAGCCACGGTTCAGATAAAACGACTTCAGCGTTTCCAGATCGCCGTTCAGCTTGGTACGCGAATACTGGTTGGACTTGGTATAGAAACTGAGCCAGCCCCCTGAATCCTGGTCGAACAGATCGAGCAAGGTCGATTCGCTGAACGCCTGGCTGCCGACGATGCGCACATCCTTGATCTTGGCGCGGTCGCCTTCTGAGATGCTGAAGGTGAGATTGACGCGGTTGCGCTCGATCGGGGTAACGGTGGTGACGACATTGGCGCTGTAAAGGCTGCGTCCAACGTACTGGCGCTTCAGCTCTTGCTCGGCACGGTCGAGCAGGGCCTTGTCATAAGGCTGGCCAGAGGCCAAGCCGACGTTGCGCATGGCCTTTTGCAAGGCTTCCTTGTCGAACTCCTTGTTGCCCGAGAACTCGACATCGCCGATGGTTGGACGCTCCTGCACGACGACCACCAGCACGTTGCCGGTGACATCGAGCCGCACGTCGGTGAAGAGGCCAAGTTCGAACAAGGCGCGAATGGCTGTCGAACCGCGCTCGTCGGTGTAGGTATCGCCAACCCGCAACGGCAGCGAGGCAAAGACCGTACCGGGCTCGACCCGCTGCAAGCCTTCGACACGAATGTCGCGGATGGTGAACGGATCGACGGCCCAGACAGAGACGGCCATCATGGCGCCGGCAAGAAGAACCAGCAAGCGGCGCAGGCCGCCGCGACAGAAAAATGAGTTCATTTGTGAATGGTGCGTCTCGGAGCGGGCTTGCATGGCCGCCAGAGCGTGAATACTTAACCTAAAAGGCGATTGACGTCATTGAACAGCGCAATCGACATCATCACCAGCAACACCGCAACACCGCCGCGCTGCAGCCATTCCATCCAGGCGTCGGAGACGCTTTTTCCAGTCAGGCCTTCCCAAAGATAATACATCAGGTGCCCACCGTCCAGCACCGGTAGCGGCAGCAGATTGAGGACACCCAGGCTGACACTGATCAGCGCGAGAAACACCAGGTATTGGGTCAAGCCGAGGCTGGCCGACTTGCCGGCGAAATCGGCAATCGTCAACGGACCGCTCAGGTTCTTCAGCGACGCCTGGCCGATCACCATCTTGCCCATCATGCGCAGCGTCAGCGTGGACACCTCCCAGGTGCGAACAAAGCCATGCAAGATGCCGTCGATCGGGCCCTGTCGGATCAGTATCATTTCAGGCGGCGCTCCCACGTAGGCACCGAGGCGGCCGATGACACGGCCATCGGCCTCGGTGCGGGCGTCGGGCGTCACGGCCACGTCCAGGCGCCGGCCGGCCCGCTCGACCTGCCAGGTTTGCGTCTTTCCAGCGCCGTTGTCGACCGAGGCGCGGATGGCGGCGCGCAGTTGTTGGCCGTCGAGGATTGGCTCTGCACCGATGGCCAGCACCAGATCGCCGCGCTTGAGACCGGCACGTTGGCCAGCGTCGCCATCGCTCAGCTCGCCGAGCTCGGGCCGCACGAGAGGTGCGACGATGCCGATGCGCTGATGCATCCTGTCGTCGGCGTTGCTGGCGTCAATTTCGCTGAGGGGCAACAGCAACTGGCGCGTGACGCCGAGCCTGCTTCGCACTTCCAGCGTCAGGTCGTCGCCATTCAAGGTATCGCGCGTCAGGCGCCAGCGCAGATCGTCGAACGACGCGACCGGCTCCAACTCGCCATCGTGACCGGCGCGCAGCACGGTTTCTCCGCCAACCAGCCCGGCATGCTCGGCCACGGACCCAGCCACCGGTTTGGAAATCACCGCCACCGGCTCTTGGACACCGATCCAGCCGACGACCGTGTAGAGCAACACCGCCAACAACAGATTGGCGAGCGGCCCGGCAGCGACGATGGCCACGCGTGAGCGCAGCGGCTGCGTGTTGAAGGCGCGATGGCGTTCCTCGGGAGCAACCGGCGCCTCGCGCTCGTCGAGCATCTTCACATAGCCGCCCAGCGGCAATGCCGCGACGACGAACTCAGTGTCCTGACCCGGCAATTGGCGACGCGGCTTCCAACGATAAATCGGCTTGCCAAAGCCGAGCGAAAACCGCAGCACCTTGACCTTGCAGGCCACGGCAACACGATAGTGGCCCCACTCATGGACCGCGATGAGGAGCGCCAAGGCAACGATGAAGGCAACGACAGTAAACATATGAGCGATTCTCCGATGTCAGCGCGCTAATTGCACGATGCGCACGGCGCGCAGGGTGGCAGAGGCAACTGACGCCACGCTTAAAGCAACTTTCATCACACAGCCATCGAGCCTGTTCACCACGACACCAGCATCAGCGCCAGCGGCACTGTCGGCAGCAGCGCGTCGATGCGGTCAAGCACGCCGCCGTGGCCAGGCAGAAGGCCGCTCGAATCCTTGACGCCACTGGCGCGTTTGATCAATGATTCGATCAGGTCGCCGACCACGCTCATCGCCGTGAGGAACAACACGCCCAGCAGCAGCATCCACCAGCCTCGCTCGGCCAACAGTGTGTAGAGGCTTGCCGCTTCGGCGTCGGCGCTGGCATCGGCCCAGACCCAGACCAGCGCCAGAACGAGCACACCGAACATGCCACCCCACACGCCCTCCCAGCTCTTGCCTGGACTGATGGCCGGCGCCAGTCGATGGCGAGAAAAACGCAAGCCGAAGGCGCGGCCGGCGAAGTAGGCAAAAACATCGGCAGCCCAGACCAGCAGCAATACCGACAGCAGGAAATTGATGCCCGCAATGCGGGCCTGGCAGATCGCCAGCCAAGCTGCCCAAAGCGCAAAGACCCCGCCGCTGATACGCACGAAACGCGGCACCTTGCCCCAACCGGGTACGCCCGCCCGCAGCAACGCCGCGCCGCCAAGCACCCAGCCAGCGCCCACCAAGCTCCAAAGCAACGGCAAGGGCTGGGCCAGCAAACCCAGCGCCCAAGTCAACACACACAAGGCCACGCACTCGACGCCAAGGAACACGGCCCAGCGTGGTCCATAGGCGTGCAAACGCCCCCACTCCCAGCCGGCAGCGCCAACCACCGCCAGCATGACCACGAAAAACGGTGCCGGCGCCGGGTAGAACAAGGCCGGCAGCAAGATGGCCAGCAGAACCAGCGCCGTGGCAATACGCTGCTTGAGCATGGCGTCAGGAGCGGACAGCGCGCGCCAGGGCGCTGCTGCGCGTTCGCGCCGCGGTCACGGCGTCGAGCGACTCCGCATTTGGGCTCTCCGGGCTTGTGGCCGCTCCGCCATCGGGTCGCACGGGCTGCGCCGAAGTCCGGCCAAAACGCCGCTCGCGGGCCTGATAGACAGTGAACGCCTGCGCCAGGTCGACGTCGTCGAAGTCCGGCCACAACCGGTCGGTGAAAAACAGCTCGGCGTAAGCGCCCTGCCAAAGCAGAAAGTTTGACAGCCGCTGCTCACCGCCGGTGCGGATAACCAAGTCGGGGTCGCTTACATGAGCCAGGGCCAAGGCTCGATCGAGGTTCAACTCGTTCAATGCTTCGCCACGTGCGGCGAGCTTGGCTGCCGCCTGCGCGATGTCCCAGCGACCACCATAGTTGAAGCAGACGTTAAGCACCAGGCGGGCGTTGTGTGCGGTGGCGCTTTCAGCCTTGGCCAAGCGCGCTGCCAACCGGGCGGAGAGGCCGATTCGCTCGCCGACGAAGTGCAGGCGCACGCCATCACGGTTGAGGCTCGGCACCTCGCGTGCCAATGCATGCCCCATCAGGTCCATCAGGGCCGACACCTCGTCGACCGGTCGATTCCAGTTTTCGGAAGAAAAGGCAAATACCGTGAGGACGCGCACCCCGCGCGCCACGCAGTTCTGCACGCAGCGGCGCAGCGCTTCGACGCCCTGCTTGTGCCCGGCCAGCCGCGGCAGGTGCCGGCGCGTGGCCCAGCGTCCGTTGCCATCCATGACGATCGCCACGTGATGCGGTGACGACTCGACGCTTTCGACGGCCGGCAAGGCGCTCATCGGCCGGCGTCCGCTCGGGCTCGGGCCCGGATTTGGCCCACCCTGCGACGGCGCGTCACACCGCCATGATCTCGGCCTCTTTGGCCGCGACCATCTGGTCGATGGTGATGATGTGCCGGTCGGTGACTTTCTGGATCTCGCCTTCGGCGCGCTTCTGGTCGTCTTCCGAAGCCTCCTTGTCCTTGACCATCTTTTTCACCGCGTCGTTGGCATCACGGCGCAGGCTGCGAATGGCGATCTTGGCGCTCTCGCCTTCGCCGCGCACCAGCTTGGTCATCTCCTTGCGGCGCTCTTCGCTCATCGGCGGCATCGGCACGCGAATCAGGTCGCCGAGGCTCGCCGGATTGAGTCCAAGATCGCTGTCGCGGATCGCCTTCTCGATCTTCGCACCGAGTCCCTTCTCCCACGGCTGCACGCTGAGCGTGCGGGCGTCGAGCAGCGACACGTTGGCCACCTGCGTGATCGGCGTCATGGTGCCGTAGTACTCGACCTGCACCGATTCGAGCAAAGCCGGGCTGGGGCGCCCGGTGCGGATCTTCACCAAGTTGCTCTGGAAAGAGGCGATCGACTGGTCCATTCTGCTTTCCGCAGCGGTCTGGATTTCGGAAATGGTGGTCGGCATGTCAGCTCTCTCGTCTCTCTATTCGAAATGCTTGGGGCGGCTGGGCTTTGATGTCATCGGTTGCGGGCGAGATGAAGAACCCGGCCTTCAGGCGTGCACCAGCGTGCCCTCGTCCTCACCCATCACCACGCGCTTGAGTGCACCGCTCTTGAAAATCGAGAACACCTTGATCGGCAGCTTCTGGTCCCGGCACAAGGCAAAGGCGGTGGCGTCCATGATGCCCAGATTTTGCGCGATGGCGGTGTCGAACGACAGCGTCGAATATCGGGTGGCACTCGGGTCTTTCTTCGGGTCGGCGCTGTACACACCGTCGACCTTGGTGGCCTTGAGCACCAGCTCGGCGCCGATCTCGGCGCCACGCAGGGCGGCTGCCGTGTCGGTGGTGAAGAACGGGTTGCCGGTACCGGCGGCAAACACCACCACCTTGCCCTCTTCCAGGTACTGCAGCGCCTTCGGTCTGACATAAGGTTCGACCACCTGCTCGATGCCGATCGCCGACATGACGCGGGCAATCAGGCCCTGCTTGTTCATGGTGTCGGCCAAGGCCAACGCGTTCATCACCGTCGCCAGCATCCCCATGTAGTCGGCCGTGGCGCGGTCCATGCCGACGGCGCCGCCGGCCACGCCGCGAAAGATGTTGCCGCCGCCGATCACCACCGCCACCTCCACGCCCATGTGCACCACCTCGGCGATCTCTTCGACCATGCGCACGATGGTCGCACGATTGATGCCGAAAGCGTCGTCGCCCATCAGCGCCTCCCCCGACAGCTTCAGCAGAATTCGCTTGTGCACCGGGCGGGCATCAGGCATGTGAATGGCTCCTTCGTGATGGGTATTCCGAATGCCGGTCGGTCACGCGCCGGCCTTGGCCGCTGCCACCTGCGCGGCCACCTCGGCCGCGAAATCATCGACCTTCTTTTCGATGCCTTCGCCGACCACGTAGAGCGTGAAACCGGTGATGCGGGTGTTCTGCGCTTTGAGCATCTGCTCGATCGTCTGCTTGTCGTTCTTGACGAAAGGTTGGGCCAGCAGCGACACCTCCTTCAGGTACTTCTGCACACCGCCCTCGACGCGCTTGGCGACGATGTCAGCCGGCTGCACCGGCTTGCCTGCGGCCTCGGCCGCCTTGCGATCTTCGTCGGCCTTGCCGACGGCGACGGCACGCTCTTTTTCGATCAGTTCGGCCGGGACGTCGGCACTGGTCAGGGCCACCGGCTTCATCGCTGCAATGTGCATCGCCACATCCTTGGCGGCGGCGGCGTCGCCCTCGAACTGCACCACCACGCCGATGCGCGTGCCGTGCAGATAAGAAGCCAGCTTGCTGCCTTTGAGATGCTTGAAACGACGGAAAGTCATGTTCTCGCCGATCGTGCCGATGAGACCCTTGCGCACGTCTTCCAGCGTCGGACCAAAACCATCCTGCTCATACGGCAACGCGCCCAGCGCAATCAGGTCGGCCGGCGCCTTTTCGGCCACCAACCGTGCCGCCGCGTTGGCCAGTGCCAGGAAGCTGTCGTTCTTGGTCACAAAATCGGTTTCACAGTTGACTTCGACCATCGCGCCGACGTCGTCCCTCATGAATAGCGCAACCACGCCCTCGGCGGTGATGCGGCCCGAGGCCTTGCCGGCCTTGTTGCCAAGTTTGATGCGCAGCAACTCCTCGGCCTTGCCCATGTCGCCAGCCGCTTCAGTCAGGGCGCGCTTGCATTCCATCATCGGCGCATCGGTCCGGGCGCGAAGTTCGCCGACCATGCTTGCGGTGATTGCGGTCATCTTTTTAATCTCCACTGCAAGGGGCAACTGCGACTGACCATCAATTGCCGCTGCCCACTGAAAACGATTCAAAAAAAAGGGGCGATCCGCCCCATTCGGTGAACAGCGAAGGACTGCGTCAGGCCGACGCGCCTTCTTCGACTTCGACGAATTCATCGCCACTCGCGCCCTCGGCAACGGCCTTCACCACATTGTTGTTGCGATTGGCGCGGCCTTCGAGCACGGCATCGGCAATGCCGCGGGCGTACAACGCCACGGCCTTGGACGAGTCGTCGTTGCCGGGGATCACGTAGTCGATGCCGACGGGCGAGTGATTGGAGTCGACGATGCCGACCAGCGGGATGTTGAGCTTTTGCGCCTCGGCCACGGCGATCTTGTGAAAGCCGACGTCGATGACGAAGATGGCATCGGGCAATGCGGCCATGTCCTGAATGCCGCCGATGTCCTTCTCCAGTTTCTCGATCTCACGGGTGAAGGTGAGTTGCTCTTTCTTGCTCAGAGAATCGAGACCCACTTCCTGTTGCGCCTTGAGATCCTTCAGGCGCTTGATCGAGGTCTTGACGGTCTTGAAGTTGGTCAGCATGCCGCCAAGCCAGCGGGTTTCGACAAAGGGCACGTTGGCGCGCTTAGCCTCGGCCGCGACCGTCTCGCGCGCTTGGCGCTTGGTGCCGACCATCAAGATGGTCCCACCGTTGGCCGTGAGTTGGCGCACGTACTTCATCGCATCCTCGAACATCGGCAGCGATTTTTCGAGGTTGATGATATGAATTTTGTTGCGATGGCCGAAGATGAACGGGGCCATCTTGGGGTTCCAGAAGCGGGTCTGGTGTCCGAAATGGACGCCGGCTTCCAGCATTTCGCGCATAGTGGTCGACATTGAAAAGCTCCAAAGGTTGGGTCTAAAATCCAGCCCGACTTGCGCTTGCGGCCATCGAAACGGCCACAAGCAGCAACACCTTGAAAGGGCTGGTTTGCGGATGTGTTTAGCTGGGAAAACGAAGGGCGCTCCGGCTGTTGCCGACGTTACCAAGCGTCCTTCAGCGAAACCCAGCGATGTTAGCACGGCCGGGGCAGTTGCCGGTCCGTTCAGCGCTGCCGGTTCGGTCAAGGAAGGCGGCCTCGCGGCATGTGACTTCATGGCGTTGGCCGCACCGCCGCCAGAGCGTCGGACCAGGCCTCGGTTGGCATGACCAGCGACCTGACCGACACGCGCGACCGGCTGCGAAGCGGCGGGTCGACCGCTTTGCACGAGATCGAACGCGCCATCGAGATCGCCGCTTCACCCGCCTGCGACCACGCGTTCACACACACGCTGTTCGACTCGGCCAGACAGCAGGCGGCGGCAGCCAGCTCGACACCATCGCTGGCCGGGCTGGCGGTGTCGATCAAAGATCTGTTCGACATCGAGGGGCAGCCGACCCACGCTGGCTCACGCGTGCTGGCGAACGCTCCGGCAGCGCCATCCGACGCCGTCGCCGTGGCGCGGCTGCGCCGCGCCGGGGCCGCGTTCATCGGGCGCACGCAGATGACCGAGTTCGCGTTTTCCGGCGTCGGCATCAATCCACACGACGGCACCCCAGCCAACCCTTGCGACAGCGTTGTGCAGCGCATTCCGGGCGGCTCGACTTCAGGCGGCGCCGTCAGCGTGGCCACTGGTGCTGCCTTCCTGGCGCTCGGCTCGGACACTGGCGGATCGCTGCGCATTCCGGCGGCTCTCACCGGTGTCGTCGGCTTCAAGAGCACTGCACGCCTGGTGCCCAAGCAGGGTGCGCTGCCGTTGTCCACCACACTCGACACGGTCGGCGCCATTACGCGGTCGGTGCGCGATGCAGTGCTGGCGCATGAACTCCTGTCCGAGCGCTGCGTCGCCCCTGCAACCGTGCCGCTGGCGGCTTGTCGGCTCGCCGTGGTCGAGCACACCTTCCTGGACGCGCTCGAGCCAGACGTCGCTCGCGCTTTCGAGGACAGCCTGCGCGCTTTGCGAGCGGCCGGCGCCAGTGTTGAAACCGTAGCGATGCCAGAACTCGCGGAAGTCGCCCGCCTCAACGAAGGCGGCGGCTTTTCGGCGGCCGAGAGCTACGCCTGGCATCGCCTGCTGCTGGAGCGCCAACAGCTTGAATACGATCCGCGCGTGGCCGTGCGCATCTTGCGCGGCGCCGGCATGAGCGCCTGGCAGTACCTCGACCTGCAGCGCCTGCGCTGCGCCTTCATCGAACGTGTCGAGCAGAAGCTGGCAGTGTTCGACGCCGTCCTGTCGCCGACGGTACCGATCACGGCACCCCCGCTGGCGGACATCGCCCCCGGTTCGGAGCGCGACGAGGCATTTTTTCGCGTCAATGCATTGCTGCTGCGCAATCCGTCGATCATCAACCTGCTCGACGGTTGCGCCATCTCCCTTCCATGCCATGCACCCGGCGCCCTGCCCGTCGGATTGATGCTTTGGCACGGTGCAATGCACGACGATGCGCTGCTGGGGCTGGCTGCGCAAGTCGAAGCGGCACTCGGGTCCGGCGGGTGCCGATAACATCACCCCCTCCGACTTACGCTTGTCCCGCAGCGTTGCGCTGCGCCCTACCCTCGAATGAATATCGCCATCGTCGGCGCCGGCATCATCGGCGTCACCACGGCCTGGGAGCTCGCCTCTGACGGCCACGCCGTCGAGGTGTTCGACCGCCGCAGCGCCGCCGCCGAAGGCACCAGTTTTGCCAACGCCGGCCTGATCGCGCCAGGCTATGTCACGCCCTGGGCGGCGCCGGGCATGACCCTGAAAATCCTCGGCTCGCTGCTCAGTCGGCATGGCCCCGTGAAGGTCCGCTGGCCGTTGGCGCCGCGCGAGCGGGCGTGGATCGGCGCCTGGCGGCGCGCTTGCAAGCTGGAGACTTACCTGGCGAATCGGGCGCGACTGCAGCGCCTCGCGTTCTACAGTCACCAGCGTCTGCATCGCATCACGGCACGCTGCGAACTCGACTACGAACACAGCGAGGGTTACCTGGTGCTGCTGCGCAGCAGCCGCGAAGTCAAGCTGGTGCAGCCGGGTCTCGACGTGCTGCGTTCCGCCGGCACGGTGTTTCAGGAGCTCGATGCGGATGGCGCGTGGCGCGTTGAACCGGCGCTCGATCGTGACACGCCGCTTGCCGGCGCGATTTACCTGCCGCAGGACGAAGCCGGCAACTGCCGCCAATTTGCGCTGCTGCTCAAGCGCCAGGCCGAGGCGATTGGCGCGCGCTTCCATTTCAATTGCCGCATCGCACCGCTCGATGCAGGGACGCCGCGCACCCTGTCGCTGGCTTCGGGCTCCAAGCCGCGCGACTTCGACGCCGTCGTGGTGTGCGCAGGTATTGACTCGGCCGAACTGCTGGCACCGTTGGGCTTACACCTGCCCTTGGCACCGGTGTTCGGCCATTCCCTGACGGCTGTGCTGCGCGATCCGGCCAACGGGCCGCGCAGCGCCATCATGGACGAGCGCTACAAGGTGGCCATCTCGCGCCTCGGACAGCGCGTGCGCGTGGCCGGCGGCGCAGAGATTGGCGGCTCGCTCGAGCAATTCCATCCGTCGGCCTTCAAGACGCTCTACAAGACGCTGTCCGACTGGTTCCCCGGCGCGGCATCGCTGCATGCCGGCGTGCAGCGCTGGAAAGGCGCCCGTCCGATGCTGCCAGACGGTCCGCCGGTGCTCGGCGCCAGCGGCGTGCCGGGTGTCTGGCTCAACCTGGGCCATGGCTCCAGCGGCTGGGCCCTGTCCTGTGGCAGCGCCCGCGTGCTGGCCGACCTGATCGGCGGGCACGATGCCGGTATCGATCTGGAAGGGTTGGGCATCGAGCGGCTGCGCCCCGCGCGATGATCCAACGCATCGACCGTCGCACGCGTGCGGCGTTGCACGATGTGGGCGCCACACGTCGCATCGAGCAAACCGCTGCGGCGAGCCTGCCACCGCACACGTTGATGCAGCGTGCCGGGCTCGCGGTGGCGCGGCTCACGCAAGCGGTGGCACCTCATTCGCGGGTCGTCTGGGTGGCGTGTGGCCCGGGCAACAACGGCGGCGATGGACTGGAAGCCGCGCTGCAGTTGCACGCACAGTGGCACCGCGCCATCGACACCGTTGTCACCTGGCTCGGCGACCCTGCGCGCGCTTCATCCGACACACTGAGCGCGCTGCAACGTGTGCGCAGCGCCGGCATCGCCATCAGCGCCGAGCCGCCCGAGCGCTGGGATTGCGGCATCGATGCGCTGCTCGGCATCGGCGCCGAACGTGCCCCTGCCGGCGTACTGGCACAACATTTGGTGCAGCTTCGAGGTGGCGCCGCGCCGCTGGTCTGCATCGACGTACCCTCGGCGCTGGACGCGGACACCGGCCACGATTTCGCATCTGCGCTCGAAGCATCGCCAGACGCTGCCCCGACTTCGCCGCGCCACTGCCTCAGCCTGTTGACGCTCAAGCCCGGCCTGTTTACCGCCAATGGCCGCGACCGCGCCGGCACGGTCTGGTTCGACGATCTGGGCTGTAATTGCGTCGCCGAGCCGCCAGCCGCAATGCTGCCCGGCGCTCCGGACGATCACGCCCGCGCCGACGCCGCGCACGTCTCGCACAAAGGCAGCTTCGGAACCGTGGCGGTTTTGGGCGGCGCATCCGGCATGGCCGGCGCCGCGCTCTTGTGCGCCAGCGCCGCGCTGCACGCAGGCGCTGGCCGCGTGCTGGTCGGTCTGCTCGACCGCGATGCAGCCAGGCTCGATCCGGTGCAGCCCGAATTGATGCTGCGCGACGCTGCATCGCTCGACATCGCAAACAGCACCGTGGTGGCCGGCTGCGGCGGCGGCGACAGCGGCGCAGATACGGTGGCCGCGCAATTGCCGCGGCTGCTGTCGAACGCGCCGCGGTTGGTACTGGACGCCGATGCGCTCAACGCCATTGCGCGCGACGCCGCTCTGCAATCGCTACTGCGCGCCCGCGCCGCACGCGCGCGCCCGACCGTGCTTACGCCGCACCCACTCGAAGCGGCGCGGCTGATCGGCACCGACGCATCGGCGGTGCAGCGCGATCGTTTCAAAGCGGCGCGCGATCTGGCCGCGCGCTTCGCCTGCGTGGTTGTGCTCAAGGGCTCGGGCACATTGGTTGCTGGGCCAGACGCGTCGATCTCGATCAACCCGACCGGCAACGCCCGCCTCGCTACGGCGGGCACCGGCGACGTGCTGGCCGGCATGATCGGCGCCGCTCTGGCGCGCGGCATGGCGCCCGACGCCGCCGCCCGCGCCGCGGTGTGGCAGCACGGCGCGCTGGCCGATGACTGGCCCGCGAACCATCGGCTCACCGCCGGCGCATTGGCGCGGGGCAGCGTGCCTTCAGCGCATTAAGGCAGAAGGGAAAGCGCCCGCCCGCCTCGGACTTGGTCCGATCAAGTGCTCGCGGGGGTGGCGCCAGATCGCGCCAGCCGGAACATCCCCCACGCGTATGAGCTTATGCGCATAACGGCAGAACCAATCAGTCGTTCGGATTGCGGGCCGGCGCCCATAGATTCGACCGTCCGCTTCTCCTGGCCAGTGCCCGCACCCGGCACGCCCGCACTTGCATGTACCAATACAGCCCTTTCGATCGTCAGTTCGTGCGCCAACGCGCGGCGCAGTTTCGCGACCAGCTCGAACGCTGGCAGGCCGGCAAACTGAGCGACGAGGAATTCCTGCCGCTGCGGCTGCAAAACGGCTGGTACGTGCAGCGCTACGCACCGATGCTGCGCGTGGCAGTTCCCTATGGCGAACTGGCCAGCCGGCAGCTACGCGCCCTGGCACGCGTCGCCCGCGAATACGACGCGCCTGAAGCTCAGGTCTATGCCAACGCCCTGGCAACCCAAGGCGCGTTGGGCACGCCGACCCTGCCAACCCATTACGGCCATTTCTCGACGCGCTGCAACGTCCAGTTCAACTGGATTCCGCTCGCCAGGTCGGCCGACGTGATGGACCTGCTCGCCAGCGTCGACATGCACGGCATTCAGACCAGCGGCAACTGCATCCGCAACATCACCACCGACGAGCGCGCCGGTATCGCGCAGGACGAGATCGCCGACCCGCGCCCTTTCGCCGAACTGTTGCGCCAGTGGAGCACGTTGCATCCCGAGTTCGCGTTTCTGCCGCGCAAGTTCAAGATCGCCATCAGCGGCGCCA
>JBDSYU010000083.1:0-2962 GCA_039925525.1 Variovorax sp. | reverse complement strand
TCTCCTCGAAGCGCCCGAGCAGTACGCGCCGCGCGGGCGCGGCGACGGCCGTCACTTGAGGTTGGCGAGCACCGTCTCGCGCAACCCCGGCGTCCACTTCGGGAACGCCTCGTAAGCGCTGGCTGTGGCCTTCTGGAACGCCGGCACGTCGACGTCGGTGACGAACGTGACCCCGGCAGCCTTGAACTTGGCGATGTAGTCGTCCTGACTGGCGAGGGTGAGACGGGTCATCTCGGTGCCTGCCTTGGCGCCTTCCTCCAGAAGTACTTGCTGAATGTCCTTCGGCAGCTTGTCGAAGTAGGTGGCGTTGATCGGCCACATGACGAAGGCGGTGAAGTGCCCGGTCATCGAGATGATCTTGCGCGTCTCCTGCAGCTTGGATCCCCACAGCGACCCGAGCGGCGCTTCGGCCCCTTCGACAACGTGCTGCGACAGCGCGTTGTAGACCTCTGACCACTGTACCGTTGTTGGCCGCGCGCCCATCGCCTTGAAGGTCTCGATCCACATCGTGTTCGGCGGCACCCGGACGGTCATGCCGCTCATGTCGGCGGGCTTTCTCACCGGCTTGTCGGCGATGAGCTCGCGCTGGCCGAAGAAGCCGTTGGCCATGATCAGCTTGAAGCCGGCCGCTTCGAGCTTCTTCTCGATGCCCTTGAACCAGGCTGACGCGAGCAACTTGTCGTACTCCTGCGGTGTCTTGATCAGGTACGGGCCGTTGAGCACGCCGACGTCCGGCACGAAGTCGGACAGGTAGCCCGGGTCGGTGATGTTCATCACGTTGGCACCCTGGCGGATCATCTCGTTGACGTCCTTGCCCGGGCCGAGCTGTTCGGCGGGAAAGACGGTGATCTTCACCCGGTTGCCGGTCCGCGCGGCGACGTTCTTGGCGAAGAACTCGGCCGCCTGGTGGGCTGGCTCGCTCGGCGACAGCGAGTGGGCGAAACGGATATTGATGTCCTGCGCCGGCGCCGCCGTCGACAGGCTGAGTGCGGCAAAGGCCAAGAAAGCGGACAGAAACTTCATTCGATGTCTCCCGGGTAGATGAGCGGTGTGCTCGTGATTGTGGACGGTTCAGCGGGCGCAGGGGCGGGCAGCGGCCGGCGTCTCAAGCGCTGGCGCCTTGACTTTGCGGGTTCAGCTTGCCGCGCGCCTGGGCGCCAGCGTAGAGGATCTTCAACTGGCGGTCGAGGACAGCGGCGTGGCGCGCCACGGCCGCCGGATGGAGATCGGACTCGGGCGATTGCTCCAGGTCGAAATGGCCGTACTCGTCGCGGCCTCGCACGAGCAGCGCACTGTCTCGAATCGGCGCGAGCTGTCGTACCCGCGTCGGCGCATAACGGATGGCGAAGCCGATCCGCGGCAGGGCGGACCGGTTGGGTTGCGAGCCGTGGAACAACAGCACATGGTGCAGCGACATCTCACCCGGCTGGAGCACGACATCGACAACGGTCGCAGAGTCCACGCCGACGGCGATTTCCTGGCCGCGCGAGAGCAGGTTGGCATCGTCGAAGCGGTCGTCGTGCCGCACCTGCTCGTGGTGGGTGCCGGCGACAACCTGCATGCAGCCGGCCTCCCGCGTGCTCGGGGTCAATGCCACCCAGGCAGTCATGACGTCGGGGGACGAGAGGCCCCAGTAGGTCGCGTCCTGGTGCCAGCTGACGTAGGCGGCGTCGCCGGGCGGCTTGGCGAAGAATTGCGATCCCCAGCAGAGCAGGTCGGGACCGAGGACGCTCTCGACCGCATCGACGATACGAGCGTCGCGCACGAGCGCATCGAGCCATGTGAAGAGCAGATGCGGCTTCTGGTTGTTGCGACCCTTGATCAAGTCGGCGCGCGCCAGATAGCGGTCCGACAGCGCAGCCGCCTCGTGCGTGGGCAGCGCACGCAGCGGGTGCAGGATGCCTCGCTCGCTATAGCGCTCCACTTGCGTGGGCGACAGTGTCATGGCGGCATGCGGTTCGAGGATGTTCACTGATGATCCTCATCGAAATTGATTGATGGACATGCAACTTCCACATGTCTCATTTCAGACAAATTATCCTACGTATGTGGCAAGCGGCTGCGTCGACCAAGGTCGTGGCTGTCGGCCTCGATGCGGCAGCAACGCCGCCGCCGCTGCCACCGTCAACGGTCATCTGGATACATCTTCGACTACTTTGCCTCCACGTCTCCCACGACGCGAACGCGGACGCGGACGCTGTTTCCGGGCAGGTAGGCGATCGGCATGTCCTCGCTCTCGATGGTCTTGAGCGTCGCGCGGGCAGCGCCGGCGGCGACAGCGCGGTCACTGGCGATGGCTTGGGCCGCGGCGATCGCATCCACCCGCGTCAGGTCGCGAAAGATCTGATCGCACTCGCCCGAGACTTGGGCGATCGCAGCACCCACGGCATTGGCGCAATCGCCGTGCTCGACATGGACCACGCGCGAGACGCCAGCCATTTTCTCCGGCACCAGAAAGGCGCCGCCACCGACAGCGATCAACGTCACGTCGCCCGCCTCGGTCTTCATGCGATCGACCGCCTCCTCGACCAGGCGCGCCGCTTCGTCGAACACGCGCTGGCAGGTGACAGCGCCGAGATGGGCCACCTTGGCCCGGTCACCGAGCTCGAGTAGGCCTGAGGCAATGGCAATGTCCGTCGTGGTGAGCTGCTCGCCCCCGAAGGCGATGCCATCGCGCAACAGACGGTAGCCGACCGAGACCGGCCCCACTTTCAGCGGATCGAGCGAGACATGGCTGCCGCCGCCCAGGCCGATCGACAGCAGATCTGGCATGCGGAACAAGGTCCGCACGCCACCCACCTTGACCACTGAATTGGCCTCGCGCGGAAAGCCGTGCTTGAGCTGGCCGACATCGGTTGTGGTCCCGCCGACATCGATGACCATCGCGTCCTGCAGACCCGAGAGATACGCCGCCCCGCGCATGGAGTTGGTGGCGCCCGAGGCGAAGCTGTAGACCGGCAGG
>JBDSYU010000082.1:0-11301 GCA_039925525.1 Variovorax sp. | reverse complement strand
GGCAGGCCGCGCTCGGCGGCGATCTCGCACAGCAACTTGACGCTCGCAGCGCCGTCGGCCATGGTTCGCTCGAAGTGCGGAATACCGCCGACCACGTCGACGCCTTTGTCTAGAGCGCGCTTCAAGTTCTCCAGCCCGCCCGGCGCACGCAAAACGCCGTCCTGTGGGAAGGCCACCAGCTGCAACTCGAGGTACGAGGCCACCTGTCTCTTGACTTCGAGCAACGCATCGACGGCCAGCAGGCGGGGATCGCTGGTATCCACATGGGTTCGAATCGCCAGCAGGCCCTTGGCCACGGCCCAATCGCAGTAGGTGAGGGCGCGCTCGATGATGGCATCGGCCTTCAATGTCGGCTTCAGCTCACCCCAAAGCGCGATACCCTCCAGCAATGTTCCGCTCTCGTTGACGCGCGGCAGGCCATAGCTCAGCGCGGCGTCCATGTGGAAGTGCGCATCGACGAACGGCGGGCTGACGAGCAAGCCGCCGGCGTCAATCGTCTCGTGCGCCGCGGCGTGGATCGGCCCAGGCGTGATTTCAACGATGCGCCCATCCTGCACCGCGATCGACATGTCGGTGCGGCGGTCGGCTAGCGTGGCTTGGGTTACGAGTAGATCGAGCATTTGGTCACCAGCTTCGCTGTCATGCGTAGAGCGTGTTCACCGCTCCCCTTTCCTGTACGGCTTCATCAGCGCCTGCGGATAGCTCGCGCGGCGCGCCACCAGCACCAATGCCAGGATAGACAACACGTACGGGATCATCAGGTACACCTGATAGGGCAGCGTGGCGCCGCCGCTTTGCTGAAGCCGCAATTGCAGCGCATCGAAGAACGCAAAGAGCAGCGCCCCGACGAGCGCCTTGCCGGGGCGCCACGAGGCGAACACCACCAGCGCGACGCAGATCCAGCCACGGCCGTTGATCATGTTGAAGAAGAAGGCATTGAAGGCTGACAACGTCAGGAAAGACCCGGCCACGCCCATCAGCGCCGAACCGGCAACGATGGCGCCGGTGCGCACGCCGATCACCGACACACCTTGGCCCTCGGCGGCATTGGGGTTCTCGCCGACCATGCGTACCGCCAGGCCGAGCGGCGTGCGATAAAGCAGCCAGGCAAGAAGCGGCACCAGCAGTAGAGCCAGCAAGGTCAGCGCCGTTTGCTCGCCGAGCACCGGGATCGGCAGCCAATCCATCGGCGCGAAGGCGGTGATGGTCGGCGGCGTGCTGACTTTGGGACAGCTGACGCGATAACCGTAGTAGCTGAGCGCGGTCGCCAGCAGCGTGATACCCAGTCCCGATACGTGCTGCGACAGCGCCAGACCGACCGTCAGCAGCGCATGCAGCAAGCCAAAGGCCGCGCCGGTCAATGCTGCCACGCCGACTCCAGCCCACAGCGGCGCGCCGCCGAACACCGCCAGCCAGCCGGTGAAGGCGCCCGCCACCATGATCCCCTCAATCCCCAGATTGAGTACCCCCGCCCGCTCGCACAGCAGCACGCCGAGCGTGCCGAAGATGAGCGGCGTGGCGATTCGCAGCACCGCCACCCAAAAGGCGGCGTTGGCGAGCGTATCCAATAGCTCGTTCATTTCCACCGCACCCGATAGTTCGCCAGCAGCATCGCCACCAGCACCGAGATCAGTGATGCGGCGACGATGACGTCGGCGATATAGGTCGGCACACCGATGGCGCGGCTCATGCTGTCGGCGCCGACGAGCACGCCGGCGACGAAGACGCTGGCAGCCAGAACACCGAGCGGATGCAGCCCGGCGAGCATGGCGATGACGATGCCGGAGTAGCCATAACCCGGCGACATGTCGAGCGTCAGGTAGCTGGTGCGTCCAGCCACCTCGATGGCGCCGGCCAAGCCCGCCATGGCGCCGGACAGCAGCGCCACGGCGACGATGGTGCGGGTGATGCCGACGCCAGCGAAGGCCGCGGCGCGGGCATTGGCGCCGACGGCGCGAATGTCGAAGCCGAGCAGCGTGAAGCGCAGCATCACCCAGGTGCCAAGGGCCAGCACCGCGGCCCAGACGAGGCCCGTATGCACACGCGTCTTCGCGATCAGCTTGCCCAGTTCGAGGTCGCTTTTCAGGCCGACGCTGCGTGGCCAGCCCATGGCCAGCGGATCCTTCATCGGGCCGTCAAGCAGGGCGCCGATGGCCAGCAGCACGATGAAGTTGAGCAGCAGGGTGGTCACCACTTCGTCGACACCCAGCTTGACTTTCAGGAGTGCCGGTCCGAGCAGCAGCAGCGCCCCGGCCAGGGCCGCGGCCGCCATCATCAAGGGGAACAGCAGCCAAGTCGGAAGCGGGAACCCGGTGCCGCCATGCATGCCGCCGACGGCAATGGCCGCCAGCGCGCCGGCATAGAGCTGGCCTTCGGCACCGATGTTGAACAAGCGGGCGCGAAAGGCAATCGCGACAGCCAGGCCGGTGAGGGCCAGCGGGATGGCTCGCGTCAACGTCTCGCTCCAGGCAAAGACCGAGCCGAAGCCGCCTTCGAGCAGCAACGCGTAGGTGCGCGAAACCGGCTGGCCGGCCCACCACACAAGGAGCGCTGCGACGGCAAAAGTGAAGGCGATGGCACCGATCGGCGCCAGCAGTTGCGCCAGGTGTGACGTGGCGTTGCGCCGTTCGAGCCTCATGGTTCGGGCGTTTCATGCGGCGCGGAACGTCTGGGTGGCGCGTTCGGTACGTTCGATACGTCCGGCACGTTCGGTACGTTTGCGACTTCGCCGCCCGCCATGGCAAGCCCGATGGTCTCGCGAGTCCAGTGCGTCGCGCCTCGCGCGTCAGCGAGTCTGCCAGCGTGCAGGACGGCGATGCGGTCGCCAAGCAGCATCACCTCGTCCAAGTCGTCAGAGATGAGGAGCACCGCGGCCCCGGCATCGCGCACAGCCAGCAGTTCTTGGTGCACATAGGCGACGGCGCCGATGTCCAGGCCCCAGGTCGGTTGGTGGGCGACGATGAGGCGGGGCACTGCCGGCGCCGCCTTCGCTGCAGATTCTGGCGCCAGAAGTGCCCGGCCAAGAATCAGCTTTTGCATGTTGCCACCCGACAGCGCTCGCACCGGTTGGTCGAGATTGCCGCCGCGCACGTCAAAGGCGGTCACGATGCGCATGGCGTGCCTGCGCGCTGCGACGCTGCGCACCCAGGGTCCGCGACGAAACGCGCGGCCGCGCAGGCGCTCGGAAACAGCGTTCTCCCACAACGGCAGTTCACCGATCAGGCCGACCGCCTGCCGATCTTCGGGAATGCGCGCGACACCGCGTTGCACCAGCCAACTCGGCTTGGGGCGCAGTCTTGCTCCATCGAGTTCGACGCGGCCGGCGCTGGCCTTCCGGGTGCCGCACAGCAACTCGGCCAGCGCCGTCTGTCCGTTGCCGGAGATGCCGGCGACAGCGACGATTTCGCCAGCCGCGATGCGCAATGAAACGCCACGCAGCGCATCGCGGATGCCGCTGGTGAACACGTTCTCCAGCAGGCAGACGGGCGTCGCTGAAGTGACAGGTGCGGCCGCAGTGAAAACGGCAATGGCAGGCGCGGCGTCAGCGGCAACCAGGTGCGATGTTGCTTCACTTGAGGTGGTGGCGCTGGCCATCGTGACTTCTCGCGCGCTTGCGCCCGACGACGAGTCTTGCCGCCGCGTTGGCGTCGCGACGTCGTGACCGACCATCGCTTTGGCGAGAGTCGACTGCGTGGCGTCAGCTGCCGGTAATTCGGCCACGAGCCGCCCGTGGCGCAGCACGGCAATGCGATGCGACACCCGCAGCACCTCGGCCAGCTTGTGGCTGATGAAAACGATCGACAGGCCTTCGGCGACCATCTGTCCGAGCGTGTCGAACAACGCTTCGCCCTCCTGCGGTGTGAGCACGGCAGTCGGCTCGTCGAGGATGAGGATGCGGGCGCCGCGGTACAGCGCCTTGAGGATCTCGACACGCTGGCGCTGCCCGACCGAGAGCGAACCGACGATCGCATCGGCATCAATGTCGAGTCCGAAGCGCTGCGCCACATCTCGCAGCTTGTCGCGCGCGGCGGCACGGCGCGTGAATGGCTGCCACAAGGCTTCGCTGCCCAGCATCACGTTGTCGAGCACGCAGAGGTTGTCGGCCAACGTGAAGTGCTGGTGCACCATGCCGATGCCGGCGGCCAGCGCGGCCTTAGGATTGCCTGGCGCAAGCGGTTGGCCGAACACCTCGATGCGTCCGGCGTCGGCGCGGTAGTGGCCAAACAAGATCGACATCAGTGTCGACTTACCAGCGCCGTTTTCGCCGAGCAGCGCCAGCACCTCACCGCGCCCCAGGGTCAGTGAGATGCCGTCGTTGGCGATGAGCGGGCCGAAGCGCTTGCTGATGCCCTGAAGGCGCAGCACCGGCTCGGCGCCGGGAATGCCGCGATGCGCGCTCACCGCACGCAGCTTGTTGATCGCGCGCGGCTACGTGTCATCGACCGCTACTTGTTGTTCGAGCGCGGACGTGTGTCATCGTCCATTATTTACTGCTCGAACGCGGCTGCCCGTCATCCACCTTGACGCTGAACTTGCCGGCCTCGATGTCAGCCTCTTTGGCCTTGACCTTGGCCATCAGATCGGCCGGCACCTTGCCCGCAAAAGTGCCGAGCGGGGCAAGCTCGGACCCCTTGTCTTTCATCATCGAGTAAAGGCCATAGTCCTCGGCCATGAACTTGCCTTCCTTCACCAGCTTGATGGCGCGGTTGGCGGTCGGCTCGAAGTTCCACAGCGCCGACGCGACCACCGTGTCGGGGTACTCCTTCTGCGTGTCGATCACATTGCCGATGGCCAGCTTGCCTTTTTCCTTGGCTGCGTCGCTGACGCCGAAGCGCTCGGCGTACATCACGTCGGCGCCTTTCTCGATCATGGCGAACGCCGCTTCCTTGGCTTTGGGCGGATCGAACCAGCTGTTGATGAAGCTGACGCTGAACTCGACCTTCGGATTGACCTCTTTCGCACCGGCCATGAAGGCGTTCATCAGTCGGTTGACTTCGGGGATCGGGAAGCCGCCGACCATGCCGATCTGGTTGGTCTTGGTCATGCCGCCGGCGATCATGCCGGTGAGATAGGCGGGCTCCTGAATGTAGTTGTCGAAGACGCTGAAGTTCGGCGCCTGCGGCTTGCCCGACGAGCCGAGCAGGAACGCCGTCTTCGGGAAATCCGTGGCGACCTTGCGAGCCGCGGCCTCCACGGCGAAGGCTTCGCCGAAGATGAGTTGATTGCCGGCGTTGGCGTATTCGCGCATGACGCGTTCGTAGTCGGCGTTGGAGACGTTCTCGCTGGCCTTGTACTCGATGTCGCCCCGCGCCTCCGCGGCCTTCAGCGCCTTGTGGATGCGCCCGACCCATTGCTGTTCGAACGGCACGGTATAGACCGCCGCGACCTTGAGCTTGGCCTGCGCCAAGGCGAGGCCCGGCGCTGCAGCGGCCAAAGCGGCAGCGATGGCCAGCGAGCGAATGATCGATTGGCGGCGTGCGTTCACGTTTTTCTCCTTGGGTAAGACGGATGAATCATTGCGTGCCGAAAATTCGGTCACCGGCGTCGCCGAGACCCGGCAGGATGTAGCCGTGGTCGTTCAATTGGCGATCGATGGCCGCCGTGTAGATCGGCACGTCCGGATGGGCAGCATGCAGTGCCGCGATGCCTTCGGGACAGGTGAGAAGACAGACGAACTTGATCGACTTCGGGTTCAGCTCCTTCAGTCGCTCGACGGCGGCGATGGCTGAATTGCCGGTCGCCAGCATCGGGTCGACGATGATGGCGTCACGGTCGTGCATGTCACGCGGCAGCTTGAAGTAGTACTCGATCGCCGTCAGTGTTTTGGGATCGCGGTACAGGCCGATATGGCCAACGCGCGCGCCCGGCACCACGCTGAGCATGCCTTCCAGGATGCCGTTGCCGGCACGCAAGATGGAGACGAGCACCAGCTTCTTGCCATCGATCACCTTGGCCTGCATCGTTTCCAGCGGCGTCTCGATCTCGATGTCCTGCATCGGCATGTCGCGCGTCACCTCATAGGCAAGCAGCATGCTCACCTCGTTGAGCAGGGTGCGAAAGCTGTTGGTCGATGCGTCCTTGCGGCGCATCAGGGTGAGCTTGTGCTGCACCAGCGGGTGGTCGATCAGGTGGATGTCAGGCATCGTGGATGGAGTGCAGAGAAGGTTGTTGGCTTTTCTAGAAAACGGTACCGTCGCTTTCGATGCGGATCGGTGGTGCCCCATCACGCAACCGCTGTGCCAACGCACGGCCCGCCGCCCAGGTACCGCCTTCGAGTATGCAGGCTAATGGCAGTTCGACTTCGTCGCGCGTCAGGTTCTTGCGCACCCGCGCCGCCAGCTCGTCGAGCAGCGCCACTGTGAGGGCGCGCCATTCGACGATGAATTCGTCACCGACCTGCCATACGCGTTCAAGGGAATGCGGGTCCTTGGGGATGATCACGCCGGTGTCGATGAACAGCCCGCCATTGCGATACTCGGGCAGGCCGGTGAGTGCTTCCAGGCCAGTGACGTTGACGCCGGCCCAACTGAAAGGCTCGAGCAGCGAATAGGTCAGCCACTGTGACAGCTTGTGAAAAGGCATCCAGCCATCGCTCTGGCCCGGGCCACGCACGGCGCTGTGACGCCAGCAGTCGCCGAGTGCCAGCGCCGGATCGCCCGAGCCCATCTGTGCGCGGCCGTCGGCAGACACGCTATCGATGGCGTTCTGCGCTGGCCAGATGCCGGCAAAAGACTGCAGTACCTGGTCCAGGATGTCGTGCGCCGTCACCATCGCGGTCGGCGGCAGCGCCGGACCGAGTGGTCCCATGACCGCATCGAGAAGGAAACCCGGCCGGCCGTCGGGACCGAAAATTGCCGGGCGTTCGGCCATCGTTTCGCCAAGGCGTCGCAACAGGATCGCGCGGCCGGCGAGGCCCAGCAACGGGTTGGCATCGCTCGCCTGGAAAGCCTCGGCCAGCCGGTCGGTCACCAATGCGCGCAAACCCTTGGCATCGACCTGCATTGGCTGCTTCGGGTCCGATGAGAAGAGTCCGGCGCTAAAGGCATGAAAGCTGGCGACGGCCAAGCCTTCGGAACGGCTGAATCGCTGGCCGCTGGCCGATTCGACGTAATGCCAATCGGCGCCGGCACCGGCATCGAGCAGCACGCTGATGACCACCAAGTCAATCTGCGCGCGGGCCCGCTCGCGCCGCGTCGCGCCCTCGCCGAGCAGGTCGTCGAGTTCGGATTTGCGATCGACGCCACCGGCTTCGAAATGGCGCCAGCGACTGTGCAACGCAATGGCGTTCCAGGGGTAGCGCTCGCGTGTGGTTTCAGCCACGGCTCGGGCCGCGTCCTCGAGTTCGTCATCGGTGCCGATGGCGAACCATTCGGACTCGCCGCGCCGCGCGCGCTCGAGCAGCACCTGCGCGCGGTCGCGGATGGTGCGGGTGCGACGCAAAAGCGCAACTGCGCCGGTCGGCGTGGTCGCGTCGACTTCGAACTCGCGCGCCGGATCGACGGCGGCGCTCATGGCTTCAATACCCGGCCTTTGGCCTCTTTGAGTTCTTCACCGCTCGGCACGTGGCCGGGGGTGAAATAGCCGGCAGCTTTCTTTGCATCCATCTCTACTTTCGCATCCGCCGGGATCAGTTCGTCCGGGATGTTCACGCGTTCACCGATCTCGATTCCCGAACCGGTGATCGCGTCGAACTTGAGATTGCTCATCGACACCAGCCGATGGATCTTGCGGATGCCGAGCCAGTGAAAGACGTCGGGCATCAGCTCCTGGAAGCGCATGTCCTGCACGCCCGCCACGCATTCGGTGCGAGCGAAATACTTGTCGGCCGTGTCGCCGCCAACCTGGCGCTTGCGCGCGTTGTAGACCAGGAACTTCGTCACTTCGCCGAGCGCACGTCCTTCCTTGCGCGAATAGGCAACGAGCCCGACGCCGCCGCGTTGTGCACCCATGATGCATTCCTCGATGGCATGCGTCAGGTAGGGGCGGCAGGTGCAGATGTCCGAGCCAAAGACATCGGAGCCGTTGCATTCGTCGTGGATGCGTGCCGTGAGCTCGACATTGGAATCAGCCAGGTCGCGCGGGTTACCGAAGATATAGAGCGTCTGTCCGCCGATCGGCGGCAGAAACACCTCGAGGTCGGAGCGGGTCACCAGTTCCGGGTACATGCCGCCCGTTTCCTCGAACAGCGTGCGACGCAGGTCGGTCTCGGAGCAGTTGAAGCGCCTGGCCACCTCGGGCAGAAACCAGACCGGCTCCACCGCCGCCTTGGTCACCATGGCCGCGCCACCGCTGGTCAGGAAACGGCCATCCGCTTTGAGCCGGCCCGTTTGCAAGGCTTCGATCACCTCGGGCAGGATGACATGCGCCTGCGTCACGGCAATGGTCGGGCGGATGTCGTAACCGGCCGCGAGCTCGGCGGAAAACACGTCGGCGACCGCAGCGCCCCAGGGGTCCATCGAGACGATGCGGCCCGGCTCACTCCACTGCGGATAGGGGCCGATCAGGTCGGTCGGCGCCGTGTCGGTGAGATCGGCCCTGTGCTCGCGCTTGAGAGCGCCCGCTGCTACGGCCAGGGCCCGATAGACGCTGTAGGAGCCGCTGTGCGTGCCGATGACGTTGCGGTGTGCGCGCTTGGTCGTGGTGCCGACCACCGGCCCACGCTCGGCGGCGGTCGGGGCGCCCCAATGCAGCGGCAGCGCGCCGAAGCCGCCGGCGTGCGAGGTCAGGCGGATGTGGCGAAGTGACGGCGCGGTGGACGCGACGGGCGCGGCGGGCAACGTTCCGTTATTCGCCATGGCCGAGGCGTTGGCGCTTGATACAGGGGCAGTGGAGCTGGTATCAGGTTGAGGAAGAGCGACGGAAAGCGGACTGGAATCAACGGACGACATTGCGAGCCTTCAAAAACCGCAATGTACCGATGGGCACCGCAACTGGCAAGCAGCTGCCAGGGGGTGATCCGTTCGGACACGTCGCGGTGCGCCGAGTCGGCAAGCGCCGGAGATCAGATCAGAAGTCGTGAAAAAATCGTGAAGGAGGTCCGAGGTTGCATCGAGGATCGCGGCCGTACTCTCGCACGGGTGAGGGCGGCCGACGCAAGATCGGGGCGCGCCGTAGATTTATTCTTGCCTTCTTCAGCGCAGGCCCAGTGACCGATCTAACGAGATCAGACCGCCGCCGCGGCCGACGAGGTAAAGCAGGATGGCTGCCCACGACAGGTGGGTCGGCCAGGCGTCCGGGTAGACGAAGATCTGGATGACCAGCGTCATGCCCAGTAAGGCCAGCGCCGAGAGCCGCGTGAACAATCCAAGAACCAGCAGCAGCGGAAACAGGTGCTCTGCGTAGGCCGCCAGGTGCGCGGCCCATATCGGCGGAATCAACGGCAGCGCGTAATCGGTGCTAAACAATTCGATAGCGCTGTCGTTCACCATGAGCAGGCCGTCGACCTTGGTACGGCCCGAGTAGAAAAAAATCGCCGCGATCGCGAAGCGGCTGACCAGCGCCAGCAGGTCGTGCGGCAGCAAGACGGTCAAGCGGTCGGCCAGGGCGTTCCAACGACTGCGCAATGTCGGCGCCTCGCTGGCATGAGAAGCGTCGGCAGTGCCTAGCGGCAAGACACGGCTGTCGGTACTGGTGCTGTTCATGACAAAGTCTCCGAGAGGCGGCGCGTCGGCGCGAGAAATGACGTCACGCGATCAGCGTGGCGGGCGAATGGGCAAGTGGCGTCGGCTGGTCCTCATCGATGCATTTCATGCCGGCGGCGCGAACGGTCGCACGGGCGCCTCTTGCCGATAACGCATCGGCGCCACGCAGCGACAGCGCACCGGCGCCAAGCAGCCGTGCCAAGAGCGCTGCAACATCAACTTGCGGATCTGCGTCGAAAGCAGCGCTGGCTGCCTGACCGAGCGTCAGCCCATTGGCGCAAGCATCGAGAAAGGCGCACTCGGCGCGGCCAGCGGGGCACCAGACAACCTGCGCGCTCGCTCGCGTCAACAGCGCGCCTTCTGCATGCCAGGCGACGTCGGCCTCGCCACTTTCGTCATGTTCGGTGCGCCTTTCGCCGGTCGAGCTTCCGGCGGTCGACACCGGGCGGTTGCGCGACCAGATGGTGTAGATCGGTTCCGCTTCGAACCAGCGCCAGCGGGCCGCCGGGTGAGGCGCCAGGACCAGCTCAGCGAGCGCTTCGGGCGCCAGGCCGATCAGGTCGTTGCCCGTCGTCGGCTCGGCGTCGCTGGCGCTATGAGACTCGGTCCAGTACCGGTCGAGCCGGGCCACGTCGGGAAGATAAGAATATTCCTGCGCCGGCTGGAACTGCGTCAGGAAGTCGGCAAAACTGTCGCCGAAGCGCAGCATGCGGCCGTCGGCGGGTGGCTCGGCGCAAACGTACTCGGCAGCGGCGGCGCGAAACCATTCACTGCCGACCAGTCGAGCGACGCTCGGGAAGTTGGCTTCGAGGGTGTCGAGGCAACCCTTCATCACGGTGTTGCGGTACACCGCAAAAGCCGGCTGTGCCGTCAGCTCGGCCAGCGGCCCGACCGCGTCGGCTTGGCGTTCGAACAGAGCCGCAGCAAAGGCCGACTGAAACTGTGCAAGCTCCACGATCAGGCCGCCACCGATTCGCCAACCTGGCGCGATGCGAGGCTTTCGGGCATTGCCGCGACGGCCGCTTCGTCCAGCACGGTCGCCGCGACATCGCGCTCGGCCATCAATTCGTCGAACGACGGCAGGTTGCCGTCGCGCTCGATCAGCGTCGGCCGTGCGCCGATGCGGGCGATGAGGCGACGATACAGCGCCCAGACTTCGGGCGCGATCGGTGCGTCGTGCGAATCGATCAGGAGCCCCGCGCCGAGCTTCGCATCCGTGCTGTGGCCGGCCAGGTGAATTTCCATCACGGCATCGGCCGGAAAGGCATCGATGTAGGCTGCCGCATCGAAGCCGAGGTTGTTGGCCGAGACCTGCACGTTGTTGACGTCGAGCAGTACGCCGCAGCCGCTTCGCCGGGCCAGTTCGGTCAGGAATTCGATCTCTGGCCATTCGTGCGCGTCGATGCGCAGATAGTGCGACGGGTTTTCGACGGCGATGCGTTGGCCCAGCGCTTCCTGCGTGCGCGCGACGTTGTCGACGATACGTTGCAGCGCTTCGGTGGTGCGCGGGCAGGGCAGCAGATCGGGAAAATAGTGACCGTCCCAGCGACTCCAGGCCAGGTGCTCGGAGATGAGCGACGGTTGGATGCGCTGTGCCAGCACGGCCAATCGCTTCAGATGCTGCGGATCTGGCGGTGCGTCGCCGGCCAATGACAGCGAG
>JBDSYU010000081.1:0-4786 GCA_039925525.1 Variovorax sp. | reverse complement strand
CAGGACGCCGGCAGCTTTGCAGCGGCGCTACAAGCAGGCACCCAAGGCGCGCTCGGCACGTTTCAACTGGTAAGCGAACGTGCGGCCTGGCCTTTGCAACGCGCCATCGCCGAGCGTTGGATCGGGTGCTTTCCGTCTCAGCCTGACGGCAATGGCGGTCTGGCAGCGAAAGGCTTGTCCGGCAAGGCCTGGGCGCTGGCGGGCGATGCAGCGCACACGGTGCATCCATTGGCGGGCCAGGGCCTGAATATGGGACTGGCCGACGTCTTGGCGCTCACCGATATCCTGAAGAAGCGTGAATATTGGCGCAGCGTTGGCGACGCTCGCCTGCTGCGCCGCTACGAGCGGGCCCGCCGTCCGGATATCCTGTCCATGAGCCTGGCGACCGACGGCTTGCAGCAGCTCTTTTCACGGCGCGCCGATGCGTCGCCAGCTTCCGGCGCGCTTGCGGCCGCGCGCAACTGGGGCATGCGCGGTTTCGATCGCAGTGGCGTCATCAAGCGCTGGGTGGCGCGCCACGCGATGGGGCTGTGATGCAAACGTCGAACTCTTTCGCACTCCTGCGCTCAGACCGATCAATTTCCACTTTTGTGAACTCCACCATGAACGGCCTCCGCCTGCTTCCGGCCCTGATCGCCGCCCTTGCCTTAACTCACCTGCAGGTGCATGCCGGCGAGGCCGAGATTCGCAAGAACCTCTCAGCCACTTTGGTCAAGCTGCCGCCGATCGAGGAAGTCAAGCAGACCGCCATGCCGGGCATCTGGGAGGTGCGCCTTGGCGGTGCGCAGATTTTCTATACCGATGCCAATGGCCAGTACGTGCTGCAGGGCAATCTCATCGACACCAAGACGATGCGCAACCTCACCGAAGAGCGCATCAACAAGTTGACGGCGGTCGATTTCGAGAAGTTGCCGTTTGCCGACGCGTTCAAATTCGTGCGCGGCGACGGCAAGCGCAAGGTGGCCATCTTCGAAGATCCGAACTGCGGCTATTGCAAACAGTTCGAGCGTGAACTGGCCGGCGTCGACAACATTACCGTGCATGTGTTCCTATATCCGGTGCTCGGCCCGGACTCGGTCGTCAAATCGCGCAACATCTGGTGCGCCAGCGACAAGCACAAGACCTGGAGCGACTGGATGTTGAGCGGCACGGTGCCGGAAACCAAGGAATGCGACGTTAGCGCCCTGACGAGAAATCGCACCTTTGGCGAAAAATACAAGATCACCGGAACGCCCACCCTGTTTTTCGCTGACGGCACCCGCGCACCCGGCGCGATTCCGGTGGCGCAACTCGAGAAGTTGCTGGCCGCTCAATGAGGGTTTCGTGAGCACGCGCCGCGTGGGCAGGCCGCGGGTTCATTACCGCGTCGAGTGCGCCGATCGCAACGCCCACCTGTTCGCTGTCACGCTGACAATCGACGCGCCTACGCAACGCCAGCGCGTCGCCCTGCCGGTGTGGATACCAGGCAGTTATCTGGTGCGTGAATTTTCGAAAAACCTGCAGGGCTTGCACGCCGCGCAAGCGCGGCTGCCGGTGGAATTGGTCCAGCAGGACAAGCACAGCTGGGTTGCTTTGTGCCAGCCGGGCAAGCGGCTGCAACTGCGTTACGAGATCTGCGCCTACGACCGATCCGTGCGCAGCGCCTGGCTCGACGCCGAGCGCGGCTTCTTCAACGCCACCAGCCTGTGCTTGCGGGTCGACGGACAGACCGACAAGCCGCACGCACTGGACATGGTCGAGCCTGTGCAAGGCCAAGGGGAAGCGCCATGGTCATGCGCCACGACCCTGACGGCTGCGCAAGTCGATGCGCGTGGCTTCGGGCGCTATGTGGCAGAAAACTATGACGAACTGGCCGACAGCCCCGTGGAGCTCGGCGCCTTCTGGTACGCCGACTTCGAAGCGTCGGGAGTACCGCACCGTTTTGTCGTGGCCGGTGCTGCAGCCTCCTTCAATGACCAACGACTGATCGACGATACGCGTGCCATCTGCAATGCCGAGATGCGCTTCTGGCACGGCGATGCCGCAGAGCGCGGCAGCGAAGGCCACGCGCCGCCGCACGACCGCTATCTCTTCCTTCTCAATGCGGTCGATGAGGGCTACGGCGGCCTGGAGCATCGACACAGCACCGCCCTCATCTGCAACCGTCGCGACCTGCCACGGCGCGGCGCTGGCAAGCAGCCCGAAGGCTACACCACCCTGCTCGGGCTCATCAGCCACGAATACTTCCACACCTGGAACGTCAAGCGCATGCGTCCGAAGGAGTTCGAGCGCTATGACTACGAGCGCGAAAACTACACGCGCCTGCTCTGGCTGTTCGAAGGCTTTACCAGCTATTACGACGATCTGCTGCTGCGCCGCGCCGGCTGCATCGACGACAACACCTATCTGCGCCTGCTCGGCAAAACCATCAACGGTGTGCTGCAGGGACCGGGCCGCCTCGTGCAATCGGTGGCAGCTTCGAGCTTCGACGCCTGGGTCAAGTATTACCGGCAGGACGAGCAGACGCCCAACGCCACCGTGAACTACTACACCAAGGGCGCGCTGGTGGCGATGTGCTTCGATCTGACGTTGCGCAGCGAAGGCCACGGCACGCTCGACGATGTCATGCGACATCTCTGGGCAACGAGCCGTGGCGGGCCGATTTCCGAAGACGATTTCGCCGACGCCATCGCTGCCGTGGGGCGTCGTTCGTACGCCGCGGAGATTGCCGCGTGGGTCGATGGGACGTCCGAATTGCCGCTCGAATCGTTGCTTCTGGCGCATGGCGTGGCAGCCCTCGACGAGCCGGCGCAACCGGCGCAGGCGCTCGGCTTGCGCGTCGGCGAAGGCAGCAGAGGTGTGCAGATCAAGATGGTGCTGCGCGGCGGCGCGGCCGAGCGTGCCGGCTTCGCCGCCGGCGACGAATGGATCGGCGTCGAATCGGCAACGCAGGCGGCGAAACGTCGACGCCACGCGCCGTTTGCCTGGCGCTTGAACAAGCTCGAAGAGCTTGCCCTGTACACCGGCGGCCACAGCCGTTGCATCGCGCTGGTGGCGCGCGACCGGCGCCTCTTGCGCCTGCCACTCGAACTACCTGACGACGTCAAGAGCTTGCGCCTGGTGATCAACGATCAGGTCGCGCTGTCGCGCTGGTTGGCTGGCTGACCAGCGGCTCGCGCCGCAGTATTTCTGCCAGCGCTACAGCCTGCGCCGAGCCTGCGGCCAAGCGTCAAAGTGCGCGGCCGACGATCGCCACGAAGAACACCAGCACGCCCAGCCCAAGGTTCAGCAGCACCAGCTTGCGTATGACATCGAGCCGCGCCGCCGCCGCCGGCCATTGCGCTTCCGCCACATGCGCCGCCAGCTTCGGCCACAGCGAAAAGCGAATCATCCAGAAGAGCGCCACCATCACCAGGCCGAGCAGCAGCATGAGATGAACGCTCCAATGCACGCGCGCAAAGCCGCCGGCAATCGCGATCATGGAAAAGCCGCTTACGAGCAGCAGCACGATTGCCATGCCGACCCAGGCAAAAAATCGGCGCAACGCCAGGCAGAGCAACGGCAGACGCTGCGGCGGCTCGAGCGTCGCGACAGCCGCTGGTCGCACGGCAAAGTGCATCGTCGCCATGCCGCCCACCCAGAAGGCCGCAGACGAGAGGTGCAGGAAAAGCATCAGGGCGTAGAGCAGGGTCATGATCAAGTCGGTTCGCAATTGGCAACAGGCGCAATGTGCGCCGCTGCAGTGTCGCACTCATAGGCCACTGGCGCCACGGAAAGCTTGGGTGTTGGCTATAGTCGATCGCATCTGTCAATTCCACACACAGCACGGAGAGCGCATGAGCTACCAGAACATCGAAGTCCGCACCGAGGCCGGCAAGGTTGCGATCGTTACCTTGAACCGACCCAAGGCGCTCAACGCGCTGAACGACGCCCTCATGACCGAACTCGGCGAAGCGCTCAAAGGCTTCGATGCGGATGAGGCCATCGGCTGCATCGTCATCACTGGCAGCGAGCGAGCGTTCGCCGCGGGCGCCGACATCGGCGCCATGGCCCACTACAGTTTTGTCGACGCCTACAAGGGCGACTACATCACGCGCAACTGGGAGACCTTGCGTTCCATTCGCAAACCGGTGATTGCTGCAGTAGCCGGCTTCGCGCTTGGCGGTGGCTGCGAGCTGGCGATGATGTGCGACTTCATCATCGCCGCCGACACCGCCAAGTTCGGCCAGCCAGAGATCAAGCTCGGAGTGATTCCCGGCGCCGGCGGCACGCAACGCCTGCCGCGTGCGGTGGGCAAGAGCAAGGCCATGGACATGGTGCTGACCGCTCGCATGATGGACGCCGCCGAGGCCGAGCGCGCCGGGCTGGTGAGCCGGGTCGTGCCTTTTGACAAACTCGAGGGCGAAGCCATGGCGGCCGCATTGACCATCGCCGATTTTTCACACGTTGCCGTGATGGCCGCCAAGGAATCGGTGAACCGCGCATTCGAGAGTGGTCTTGCCGACGGGGTGATGTTCGAGCGCCGGTTGTTTCATGCCCTGTTCGCCACCGCCGATCAGAAAGAAGGCATGGATGCCTTCGTCAACAAGCGCAAGGCGCAGTTCAAGAACGCTTGAGCCGCCGGTGCCTGAGCCGCCCGGTGCCTGAGCGGCTCGGCGCCTGAGCCAGCCCGGTACCGCACCGCGAATCGACGCACTTGCCACATTCAGCCGCTGCGACTGTTTACTGCCCGCTCGGGGCCTGTCGCGTCAATGCCTGCCGCAAGGTGCTGAGCACCGCAGCCGAAGGACGCCCGATCCGGGCCGGC
>JBDSYU010000080.1:0-23989 GCA_039925525.1 Variovorax sp. | reverse complement strand
AAATTCCAGGGACGCCCGGAACACGTCGTCAACTTCCTGTTCTTCGTGGCCGAGGAAGCGCGGCAGATCATGGCCGAGCTCGGCATTGCCCGATTCGATGACCTCATCGGACGCGCCGACCTGCTCGACACCAAGAAGGGTATCGACCACTGGAAGGCCAGCGGCCTCGACTTCAGCCGCTTGTTTGCGCAACCCAACGTGCCGTTGGATGTGCCGCGCCATCATGTCGAAGACCAGGATCACGGACTGGCCCATAACCTCGACACGCGCTTGATCGAGAAGTGCCGGCCGGCCATCGACAAGGGTGAGCGTGTGCAATTCATCGAGGTGGCGCGCAACGTCAACCGTTCGGTCGGCACCAAACTTTCGGGCGTCTTGACGCGTGCCCATCCGGAGGGGTTGCCTGACAACACCATTCATATCCAGCTCGAAGGCACGGGTGGCCAATCGTTCGGCGCGTTCCTCGCTCGCGGCATCACGCTGTATCTGATCGGCGATGCCAACGACTACACCGGCAAGGGCTTGTCGGGCGGGCGCATCGTCGTGCGCCAGAGTCTCGATTTCGGTGGCGAAGCGACGCGCAACACCATCGTCGGCAACACCGTGATGTACGGCGCAACGACCGGCGAGGCCTTCTTTTGCGGTGTCGCCGGCGAGCGCTTCGCGGTGCGTCTTTCGGGTGCAACGGCGGTGGTCGAGGGCACCGGCGATCATGGCTGCGAATACATGACCGGCGGTACGGTGGCTGTACTCGGCAAGACCGGCCGCAACTTTGCCGCCGGCATGAGCGGCGGTATCGCCTACGTGTACGACGAAGACGGACAGTTCGCCAGTCGCTGTAACCCCTCCATGGTGAAGCTGGAGCCGGTGATGTCGGCGACCGAGCAGGGCGTCAGTGTCAACCGCAACGTATGGCATCGCGCAGAAGCCGACGAGGTGATCCTGAAAAAGCTGCTGGCCGACCACCACCGCTGGACCGGCAGCCGCCGCGCTCGCGAATTGCTCGACACCTGGGCCACATCGCGCGGCAAGTTCGTCAAGGTGTTCCCGACCGAGTACAAGCGGGCACTGGTCGAAATGGCCGAGCGCAAGGCATTGGCCGAAGCTCCGACGCCCGCCTCTTCGGGGGTCTCGACAACGCCTTCGGGTCGGCAGTCGTCAGTCAAAGCCGAAGGTGCCAGAACGGCCGTACCCGCCAAATAAAGGCTGCCTCGACAGCCAACATCCGGCAGGCGCAAGCCCCGGTCGCCACACCAGAAGGAATCGTCTTACATGGGAAAAATCACCGGCTTCATGGAGCATGAGCGCATCGAGGAAGGCTACAAGGCCATCGACGAGCGCCTGAAGGATTACAAGGAGTTCGTCGTTGCGCTCGACGACAAGCAGGCCGCCGTACAGGGTGCACGTTGCATGGATTGCGGCACGCCGTTTTGCAACAGCGGCTGCCCGGTCAACAACATCATTCCGGACTTCAACGATCTGGTTTACCAGAACGACTGGAAAAGCGCGATCGAAGTGCTGCACAGCACCAACAATTTTCCGGAGTTCACCGGCCGCATCTGTCCGGCGCCCTGCGAAGCGGCGTGCGTTCTCAACGTCAACGACGAACCGGTGGCGATCAAGGCCATCGAACACGCCATCATCGACCGCGCCTGGGCCGAAGGCTGGGTGCTGCCGCGCCCGGCCAAGCACAAGACCGGCAAAAAGGTTGCGGTGATCGGTTCGGGCCCGGCCGGCCTGGCCGCGGCGCAGCAACTGGCGCGCGCCGGTCATGCCGTCACCTTGTTCGAGAAGAACGATCGCATCGGCGGCTTGCTGCGCTATGGAATTCCCGACTTCAAGATGGAGAAGTCTCATATCGACCGGCGTATCGAGCAAATGGCGGCCGAAGGCGTCGAGTTTCGTCCGGGCGTGATGGTCGGCGCGGCGCTTGACGCCCTCGGCAAGAATTCCAGGGTGACGAACCTGGCCAAGGAGACCCTCACGCCCGAACAGCTCAGCGCGGATTTCGACGCCGTGTTGCTCGCCTGCGGCGCCGAGCAATCGCGCGATCTGCCGGTGCCGGGCCGAGAGCTGTCGGGCATTCACTTCGCCATGGAATTCCTGCCGCAGCAAAACCGCGTCAACGCTGGCGACAAGGTCAAGGACCAGCTCTCGGCGGCCGGCAAGCACGTGATCGTCATCGGCGGCGGCGACACCGGCTCCGATTGCGTCGGCACCAGCAATCGCCACGGCGCCGCCAGCGTGACGCAGTTCGAGCTGATGGCGCAGCCCCCGGTCGAAGAGAACCGACCGATGACCTGGCCCTACTGGCCCTACAAGCTGCGTACCAGCTCCAGTCACCAGGAAGGGTGCGAACGCGAGTTCGCCATTTCGACCCAGTCGTTTGTCGGCGACGCAAAGGATGGCAAGTCGGGCAAGGTCACTGGCCTGGCCACCGTGAGTGTCGATTGGCAGGACGGCAAGATGGTCGAGGTGCCTGGCAGCGAGGTGGTGCTGAAGGCCGATCTGGTGCTGTTGGCGATGGGCTTCACGAGCCCCGTGGCGCCGGTACTCGAAGCTTTCGGCGTCGAGCGCGACGCCCGCGGCAACGCCAAGGCCAGCGTCGATTTCGTCGGCGGCTATGCCACCAACGCGCCGAGAGTCTTCGCTGCCGGCGATGTCAGGCGCGGTCAGTCGCTGGTGGTTTGGGCGATCCGTGAAGGACGCCAGGCGGCGCGGGCGGTGGATGAGTTCCTGATGGGATTCAGCGACTTGCCGCGGTGATCATGTTCATCGGCTTGGCCTCGTTGGTCAAACGCTGAGGGCGGAAGACGCATGCAGTCGGCATGCCCATGGCTCATCCTGGCGTTTTGACCTTGTTTGCCAACTCCTGCGCGCCCCGGCAGCAAGGCGGTCTGGGCTGACGCACCCGCTCATCGAGCTTCACTTATCATCGTCACCATTCAAAGCCGGTCGCCGCCATTGCGCCGCCGGCTTTTTCTATGGACGTCGTGCAAGTCTCTTCCTCATCGTCAGCCAATCTCGTCGAGTTCTGCAGCGTCGTCTTCGGTTACGACAAGCGGGCCATTCTCGACGGCGCTTCGTTCTCGGTGCCGCGCGGCAAGGTGACGGCCCTCATGGGCGCATCCGGCGGTGGCAAAACGACGGTCCTGCGTCTGGCCGGCGGACAGGTGCGAGCGCGAGGCGGGCAAGTGCTGTTCGACGGCGACGACGTCGGCAAACTGGACGAAAAAGGGCTGTATCGCATGCGCCGGCGCATGGGCATGCTGTTCCAGTTCGGCGCGCTGTTCAACGACCTGAGCGTGTTTGAAAATGTCGCCTTTCCGCTGCGCGAGCACACGGCCCTGCCGGAAGCGCTGGTGCGCGACATCGTGCTCATGAAGCTGGAGGCGATGGGCCTGCGCGCCGCGCGTGATCTGATGCCCAGCGAGATATCCGGGGGCATGGCGCGGCGCGTGGCGCTGGCGCGAGCCATCGCGCTGGACCCAGACTTGGTGATGTACGACGAGCCGTTTTCGGGGCTCGATCCGATCTCGCTCGGTACGGCGGCACGCCTGATCCGCCAGCTCAACGACACCCTGGGTCTGACCAGCCTCATCGTCTCGCACGATCTCGACGAAACCTTCGCCATTGCCGATCACGTCATCATCCTGGCCAATGGCGGCGTGGCGGCTGAGGGCGCACCGGCCGACGTGCGCGAAAGCAGCGATCCCCTGGTGCATCAATTTGTGAACGCGCTACCCGACGGCCCGGTCAAATTCCACTACCCGGGCCCGAGCATCGAAGACGACTTCGCGCCTCCGGGCAAGAACAAGCGCAAGGGCAGCAGGCCCGCTGGAGGGGCGCGGCCATGAGTTGGTGGAAACCGGCGGACATCGGATTCAGCGTTCGCTCGCAACTCGCCGGGCTTGGGCTCGGCGCGCGCTTGTTCATGCAGCTGCTGCGGCATGCGGCGCCGGCTTTCAGACGCTTCTCGCTCATTCGCGACCAGATCCATTTTCTCGGCAACTACTCGCTGCTGATCATCGCCGTCTCCGGCTTGTTCGTCGGCTTTGTGCTCGGCCTTCAGGGCTACTACACCCTGCAACGCTACGGCGCCTCCGATGCGCTCGGGCTCCTGGTCGCCTTGAGCCTGGTGCGCGAACTCGGACCGGTAGTTGCCGCATTGCTGTACGCCGGCCGAGCCGGTACTGCGCTCACAGCCGAGGTCGGCATCATGAAGCGCGACGAAGTCCTCAGCTACATGCAAATGACGGCTATCGACCCGGTCCGCCGGGTGCTGGCGCCGCGCTTCTGGGCCGGCGTGATCGTCATGCCACTATTGGCCGCGGTATTCAGCGCGGTCGGCATCCTGGGCGGCTGGGTCGTCGGTGTGCTCATGTTGGGACTGGACAGCGGCGCCTTCTGGGGCCAGATGCAGGGCGGCGTCGATGTCTGGGCCGACGTCGGCAATGGGTTTCTCAAGAGCGTGGTGTTCGGCATTACGGTGACGTTCGTCGCACTGCTTCAAGGCTACGAGGCGCAGCCGACGCCAGCCGGCGTCTCGCGTGCCACCACGCGCACGGTGGTCGTGGCGTCACTGGCCGTGCTCGGGCTGGACTTTCTGCTGACGGCGCTGATGTTTTCAATCTAGGGCTTGGTCACACTAAAGCGGGAGTGCGAAGGATGAATGCCGGGATGCAGTGCAAGGCGCGGGGAGCGCCGCCTAGTTCTACTAGGCAATGCGAGCCGCAACGCAGCCTGTACTTGGCGTTGTGGCCCGGCATCCGTCCTTCCCGAAGGGTTGGCTCTCCTGGCGGCGTCTGCTTTGTCGCGACGCTTGCAGGTAGAGGTACTACCTGCTGCGCGCCGCTTCGCGCATCCATCCGGCAGGCGAGCCAACGCATCTCCCGTTTTAATGTGACCAAGCCCTAAGCGAAGGATCTGATTTATGCAACGCTCCGCAATCGACATCTGGGTCGGCCTGTTCGTCCTCATTGGCGCTGCCGCGCTGCTCTTTCTGGCGCTGCAGTCGGCCAACTTGCTCAGCCTCAATTTCCAGAGCAATTACAGCGTGACGGCGCGCTTTCAGAACATCGGCGGGCTCAAACCGAAAACGGCCGTGAAGAGTGCAGGCGTGGTGGTCGGACGTGTCGAATCGATTGCTTTCGACGACAAGCGATTCCAGGCCAATGTGCAACTGGCACTCGAGCAGCGTTACAAGTTTCCCAAGGACAGCTCGCTGAAGATTCTGACCAGCGGTCTGCTTGGCGAACAGTACATCGGCATCGAACCGGGCTATGACGAGAAATTGTTGGCGGCAGGCGATGTCATCACTTCGACGCAGTCGGCCGTTGTATTGGAAAATCTGATCGGTCAATTTCTCTACAACAAGGCCGAGGAGGGTTCAGCCCCCAAGGCAGAAGCTGAAAAAAAATGAAAGTATTGAGGGTGGCCGGTTTCTTCGCAATCAATAGCGCGATGCGCCTTGGCGGGCGCCTCGTCCTGATCGCCGGCGCTTGCGTACTGACGGCCTGCGCCAGCGGTCCGGGCACGCCTTACAACAATCCGGCCGATCCGTTCGAGCCGTTCAATCGCAAGGTCTCGGTCTTCAACGATGCCATTGACGACAACGTGCTCAAGCCGGCGGCGCGTGCCTACCGCCAAGTGGTGCCATCGCCGGCGCGCACCGGCGTCAACAACTTTTTCACGAACCTGAGCGAGCCCTGGAATTTCGTCAACAGCGTTCTGCAACTCAAACCCCGACGCAGTGTCGAGACGCTGACGCGCTTCCTGCTCAACACCGGTATGGGCCTCGGCGGCGTGCTTGACATCGCCAGCGAAACCGGCATCGAGTACCACAACGAGGATTTTGGCCAGACGCTCGGACGCTGGGGCGTGCCGCCGGGACCTTATCTGGTGCTGCCGCTGTTCGGGCCGTCGACGGTGCGAGATACGGCTGCCTTCCCGATCAACCGCCTGGGCGAGCCGCTCAATGCCGTGGGCGATACCGGCACCTTGATCGGCCTGAGCGTCTTGCGCGTTGTCGACCTGCGGTCCAACTTCCTGCGCGCGAGCCGACTGCTCGAGGACGCGGCGCTCGACAAATATTCTTTCGCGCGTGATGCCCACCTGCAGCGACGCCGCAGCGAGGTGTACGACGGCAATCCGCCGGCGGAGGATCGGTAAACGCGCAGGTATTGATGTATCCATGCGCAAAGTCGGCCGCAGGCGGTGCGATGGCGGGAACCGGGACGCGGCGCCGGGCTCTGAACGCGGGTTCGGCAATGGTCCAGTGTCGCGGTTGATCCTCTAATCCGCAAATCAGCTAATCCGCTGGGCGGTCAAAGCTTGGCAACTCCGGCAGCAATTTTCTTGAAGAAACCTCAATGATTGATTTCTCCATTCCACGCCGAATATTCGGTCGTCTCGCGCTTTTCGCTGCCTTTGCAGTGTCCGGCTTGGCGCTGGTGCATCCGGCACACGCAGCCGACGAGGCCCCCGACAAGCTGATCGATCGCGCCACCCAAGAAGTGCTCGATGCGATCAAGAATGATCCCGGCATCAAGAGCGGCGACATTGCCAAGATCATGAATCTGGTCGACACCAAGTTGATGCCCAACGTCAACTTCCAGCGCATGACCGCATCCGCTGTCGGGCCGGAATGGCGGCAGGCTACGCCCGAACAGAAGAAGCGTCTGCAGTCCGAGTTCAAGACGCTTCTGGTGCGCACTTACGCGGGTGCGCTGGACCAGGTGAACAACCAGAAGGTGGTCGTGCGGCCGTTTCGCGGATCGATCGACGACAAGGAAGTCTTGGTGCGCACCGAGGTCAGCGGCCGAGGCGATGACCCAGTGCAGATCGACTACCGGCTGGAGAAAACGCCGGGCGAAGGCAGCGGCTGGAAGGTCTACAACCTGAACGTGCTCGGCGTCTGGCTGGTCGAGACCTATCGCAGCCAATTTTCGCAGGAGATCAATACCGGCGGCATCGACGGCCTGATTAACAAGCTGGCCGAACGCAACAGCCGTGGCGGCAAAGAGTTGAAGAACTGAGTCGCTGGTGCTGGTACTGCCTGAGAAGCTCACGCACGACGAGGCGCCCGCCTGCGCCGAAGTGCTGCGGCAGGGTCTCGTCGCTGAAGCTGCGTCGGCGACCGTGGTCGACGCCGGTGCGCTGGCCAAGTTCGATTCGTCGGCGCTGGCGGTGCTCCTGGAGTGCCGGCGCCAGGCCCACGTCCTCGGGCGCAGCTTCTCGGTGAAGGGCCTGCCGCCGCGCTTGCGTGCGCTGGCCTCGCTTTACGGTGTTGCAGGGTTGCTGCCGGCGGCGCCATAGCGCCGATCACACGCGACCTTAAAATTGCGGGTTCGCCATGCCCGCCATCTCTTTCCAGTCGGTTTCCAAGACCTATCCCCCAACCCCACAACAACGCGCTGCCGGCAAGCCGGGATTGCGGGCGCTGGATGCGGTGACGTTCGATATCGAGCCTGGCGAGTTCTTCGGTTTGCTCGGTCCGAACGGCGCCGGCAAGACCACATTGATCAGCATCCTGGCCGGCTTGGCGCGGCCCAGCGCCGGCTCGGTCAGCGTGCTCGGTTTCGATGTGCAGAAGGATTTTGCCGAGGCCCGGCGCAAGCTTGGAATCGTGCCGCAGGAGCTGGTGTTCGACCCTTTCTTCACCGTGCGTGAGGCCCTGAACATCCAGTCGGGTTATTTCGGCATCAAGAACAACCAGGGCTGGATCGACGAGTTGCTGCAGCGGCTGGGGCTCGCCGACAAGGCGGATTCGAACACCCGCCAGCTGTCCGGCGGCATGAAGCGTCGCGTGCTGGTCGCCCTGGCGTTGGTGCACAAACCGCCGGTCATCGTGTTGGACGAACCCACGGCCGGCGTCGATGTCGAATTGCGGCAGGCCTTGTGGCAGTTCGTCGCGCGGCTCAACAAGCAGGGCAGCACCGTGCTCTTGACGACGCACTACTTGGAAGAAGCCGAGGCCTTATGCGGCCGCATTGCCATGCTCAAGCAGGGCCGCGTGATCGCATTGGATCGCACCAGCGCACTTCTGAGCGCCGCCGCAAGCAACGTGCTGCGCTTCAAAACCGACGGCACGCTGCCCCAGGCGTTGGTCGACCGCGCCCGCATTACCGGGCGCATCGTGCAATTGCCGGCGCACAACGCGCACGAGGTCGAGCAGCTGCTGGCCGCGCTACGCGAGGCCGGCTTGGCCGTGGAAGACGTCGAGATGCGAAAAGCGGACCTGGAAGACGTCTTCATCGACCTGATGGCCGGGGAGCAAACGCCCCTGGAGGTCATGCCACCCGAGGTGACGGCATCTTGATGCTCGCTGCGACCGGTTGGCAGGCGCTCTTCTACAAGGAGACGCTGCGTTTCTGGAAAGTCGGCGCCCAGACCGTCGGCGCGCCTGTGCTGACGGCGTTGCTCTATCTAATGATCTTCGGTCACGTGCTGGAGGACAAGGTCCAGGTTTACGGCAGCCTCAGCTACACCACCTTCCTGGTGCCCGGTCTGGTCATGATGAGCGTGCTGCAGAACGCCTTTGCCAACAGCTCGTCATCGCTGATCCAGAGCAAGATCATGGGCAACCTGGTGTTCGTGCTGCTCACGCCGCTGTCGCACCGCCATTGGTTCGCGGCGTATGTCGGCTCGTCGGCGGTGCGCGGCCTGGTGGTCGGACTCGGCGTACTTCTCGTTACGATGTTCTTTGCGCGGCCGAGCTTCGTCTATCCGCTATGGATCGTGCTGTTCGCGTTTCTCGGCGCGGCGCTGCTCGGTACCCTGGGGCTGATCGCCGGCCTATGGGCCGAGAAGTTCGATCAGATGGCGGTGTTCCAGAACTTCCTGATCATGCCGATGACATTTCTGTCGGGCGTGTTCTATTCGATTTCCTCACTGCCGCCGTTCTGGCAGGCGGCCAGTCATCTCAACCCGTTCTTCTACATGATCGATGGCTTTCGCTACGGCTTCTTCGGCATCAGCGATGTGTCGCCCTGGATAAGCCTGACGATCGTCGGAAGTGCCTGGCTGGCGGTGAGTGCGGTCGGTCTTCACCTGCTGAAGATTGGCTACAAACTGCGCGGCTGAACTTGGCTCGCCCTCCAGTCTGCGGCCTACTGCGTGTGAAATGTTGCTCCCCCCAGTCTGCGGCCCACTGCGTGTGGCCTTCGCCAACCCCCGACCGGGGGCAACACCAGAGGCCCGGCAAAGCCGGTTCCCCGGTGTTTCTTGAATTGAAGAGATGATCCCGCCCTGTGGGTGGAAATGGACGTATGACTGCTGAAGAACTCAAAACCATCATCGCGGACGGTCTATCGTGCGAGCACCTCGATCTCGAAGGCGACGGGCGTCACTGGTTTGCGACCATTGTTTCGGCGGAGTTCGAGGGGCAGAGGCCGATCCAGCGTCATCAGCGCGTGTACGCCACGCTCGGTGCGAAATTGCAGAACGATGAGGTGCATGCGCTCTCGATGAAGACATTGACCCCGGCCGAATGGGCGACGCAGAAGGTCTAGGCGATGGATAAATTACTCATTCGCGGTGGCCGCGCATTAAACGGAGAAATTGCCATCGCCGGCGCCAAGAATGCCGCCTTGCCGGAGTTGTGCGCGGCCCTCTTGACCGACAAGCCTGTGCTGCTGCGCAACGTGCCGCGCCTGCAGGACACCCGCACCATGCTCGCGCTGATTCGCAACATGGGCGTGGCGGTCGAACCCCAAGAGGCATCCGGCAGCGTGCACATCGACGCCCGCGCGATCGACAACACCGAAGCGCCATACGAGTTGGTGAAAACCATGCGCGCCTCGGTGCTGGCACTGGGGCCCCTGTTGGCGCGCTTTGGTCATGCCCGGGTGTCATTACCCGGCGGCTGCGCCATTGGCGCGCGGCCGGTCGATCAGCACATCAGGGGGCTGCAGGCGATGGGCGCGCAGATCGACGTCGAGCATGGTTACATGGTGGCGCGTCTGGCCGCGGGGCGCACGCGCCTTGCTGGCGCGCGCATCCGGACCGACATGGTGACCGTGACCGGCACCGAGAATTTTCTGATGGCCGCCGCGCTGGCCGAGGGTGAGACGGTGCTGGAGAACGCGGCACGGGAGCCGGAGATCGTCGATCTGGCCGAGATGCTGATCCGCATGGGCGCGCGCATCGAGGGCCAGGGCACCAGCCAGATCCGGGTGCACGGTGTCGATCGCCTCGGTGGATGCGAGCACACCGTGGTGCCCGATCGGATCGAGGCCGGCACCTTCTTGTGCGCGGCGGCGGCCACCGGCGGCGACGTGATGCTGCGCGGTGCGCGCGGCGAACATCTGCAGGCGGTGATCGACAAGCTGTGCGACGCCGGCTGCAAGGTCGATTCGAGCGCCGAAGGTGTGCGCCTTCGCTCGACCGGCCCGGCCGGCGCGCGCCTGCGCGCGCAGAGTTTTTGGACCACCGAATATCCCGGATTCCCGACCGACATGCAAGCGCAGTTCATGGCGCTCAATTGCGTCGCGCAAGGCAGCGCCACCGTGACCGAGACCATTTTCGAGAACCGATTCATGCACGTCAACGAGTTGTCGCGCCTGGGAGCGCATATCCACATCGACGGCAAGGTGGCGGTGGTCCAGGGCGGTGCCCCGTTGTCGGGCGCGACGGTGATGGCGACCGACCTGCGCGCCTCGGCCGGCCTGGTGATCGCAGCGCTCGTGGCCGAGGGCGAGACGCTGATCGACCGCATTTACCACCTCGACCGCGGCTATGACCGGATGGAAGAGAAGCTGCGGGCGCTCGGCGCCGACATCGAGCGGATTTGATGTTCCCTGGGGCAATCGCATGATCACGCTGGCCCTTTCCAAGGGACGCATCTTCGACGAGACGTTGCCGCTCTTGGCGGCAGCAGGCATCGCAGTGACCGAGGATCCGGCGACCTCACGCAAGCTGATCCTTTCGACGAACCAGGCCGACGTTCGGGTGGTGCTGGTGCGCACCGCCGACGTGCCGACCTATGTCCAATGGGGCGGCGCCGACATGGGCGTGACCGGGCTCGATACGTTGCTGGAGCATGGCCACGAGGGCTTGTACGTGCCGCTCGACTTGCGCATTTCGGCTTGTCGCATGAGCGTTGCCGCGCGCAAAGGCTTCGACTACCAGCATGCCGTGCGGCAGGGCTCGCGCCTTCGGGTGGCGACCAAGTTCGTCGCCATCGCTCGCGACTTCTTTGCTGCCAAGGGGGTGCATGTCGACCTGATCAAGCTCTACGGCAGCATGGAACTGGCGCCGCTCACCGGGCTGGCCGACGCCATCGTCGACATCGTCTCGACCGGCAACACGCTGCGCGCCAACGACCTCGTCGAGGTCGATGCGATCATGGACATCAGCGCCCGCCTGGTGGTCAACCAAGCCGCGCAGAAGCTCAAGCGCGTGGCCATCCGGCGCATCGTCGATTCCTTTGAGCAGTCGCTGGCGCAGGCTGGTAGCGCGGCGTCGCAACAACAGTCGGCCATGGCGTCAGCGACATCGCCGAAGCCAGCGCGGCGCTTGCCGACGCCGGCCGTGCCATGACGCCGCGCCTGACGCCGCTGCGCTTGTCCAGCACGGCGCCCGATTTCGAGGTTCAGTTCAACCGGCGCTTGCGCGGCTCGTTGCAAGCGGACGCGGCAATCGATGCCCGCGTGGCGGACATCCTGGCCGACGTGCGCCAGCGCGGTGATTCCGCGCTACTCGAGTACACCCGGCGCTTCGATGGGCTCAACGCCGAAAGTCTGAGCGCGCTGGAGATTCCCGCGGCGGCGTTGCAGGGCGCCTTCAACCAATTGCCGGGGAAACAAAGCGAAGCGCTGGTCATGGCCGCCGATCGGGTTCGCGCCTACCACCAGGCGCAGAAGAAGGTCTGCGGCGAGAGTTGGGATTACCGCGACGCCGACGGCAACCGGCTCGGCCAGAAGGTGACGCCGCTCGATCGCGTCGGCATCTACGTGCCGGGCGGCAAGGCGGCGTACCCGTCGTCGGTGCTGATGAACGCCATCCCGGCGCAGGTGGCCGGCGTCGGCGAAATCATCATGGTGGTGCCGACGCCTTCGGGCGAGCGCAATGCGCTGGTGCTGGCCGCCGCGCACCTGGCCGGCGTCCATCGCGTGTTCGCGATCGGCGGCGCCCAAGCCATCGCCGCCCTGGCTTTCGGCACCGAGACCGTGCCGGCGGTGGACAAGATCACCGGTCCGGGCAACGCCTATGTGGCGGCCGCCAAGCGGCGGGTCTTCGGCCACGTCGGCATCGACATGATCGCCGGCCCGAGCGAGATCCTGGTGCTGGCCGATGGCAGCACCCCAGTCGACTGGGTGGCGATGGACCTGTTCAGCCAGGCCGAGCACGACGAGTTGGCGCAGAGCATCCTGCTGTGCCCCGACGCGGTCTATATCGATGCGGTCGCGGCGGCGCTCGAGCGGCTGCTGCCTGAGCAGCCGCGCGCGGCCATCATCAGCGCCTCGCTCAACGGTCGCGGTGCGTTGATCCAGACCCGCGACATGCAGGAGGCGTGCGACATCAGCAATCGGGTAGCGCCCGAACACCTCGAGGTGTGCAGCAGCGAGCCCGCGCGCTGGGAGCCGCTGCTCAGGCACGCCGGCGCCATTTTTCTGGGCGCCTATGCGAGCGAGAGTTTGGGCGACTACTGCGCCGGCCCGAACCATGTGCTGCCGACGGGCGGCACGGCGCGTTTCAGTTCGCCGCTGGGCGTTTACGATTTCCAGAAGCGCTCCAGTCTGATCGAAGTGAGCCGGGCCGGTGCGCAAGGCCTGGGCGCGATTGCGGTGACACTGGCCGAAGGCGAAGGCCTTCAGGCGCACGCCGAAGCGGCGCGAATGCGTCTGGATAGTTAAAAGGAGAAGAGGAATGCGTAGTTTTTTCAAATGCTTTGTGGCGACGTCGCCCGCGGCCGTGTTAGGCGCAACGCTGGCCGGCCTGATACTCGCCGGTTGTGCCGACACGCCTTCGCTCAATCCCGAAGCCAACCTGCTGATTCCGATCGGCGCCGAGCCCATGCCCGAAGTGCGGCCGACCCCGGCCGCGCCGGCGCCCGAAGGCGTGGTCCAGATATCGGCGGTGTCGCCGATGGCTGTCGGTGCTGTGGCCGCGCCGGGTGTGCCGATACTGGTCCCGCTGGTCGTCGAAGCGTCGCCGGCGGGCATCATGCCGGCGCGGTTACCGGTGCCGCGGCTGGCGCCGCTGCAACCCGACGATGTCTCGGCTGTCGGCTACACCGACAACGCCAATATCAGCGGCAGCCTGACGCGCGATTTGCAACGCGAGCTCAAACTGGCGCTGGCCGGCGGCGATGTTGAATGGTCGGTGCGCGATGCCAGCGGCCACACCATTCCCTTCGTACGGACGCGCGGACTGGGCGACCCTTACCGCATCCCGGCTCACGCTGGCGCTCCCTTCACGCTGGTATTTCGCAACCTGCGCAATATTCCCTACGAGGTCGTCGCGACGGTCGATGGGCGGGATGTACTGACCGGGCTCGTCGGCAGCGTGCAACAGCGCGGCTACGTGCTGGGCCCGCTGGAAACGCTGGAGATCGCAGGCTATCGCAACGACAGGTCAGCGGCGACCGTATCCGCGCCGTTCCAGTTCAGGTTGCACGGCCCGCTGCTCGCGGCCGAGATCGAGACCGGCGCCGCACGCAATGTCGGCGTCATCGGCGTCGCCTTGTACAAGTTGGCGCTGGCGCCGCCCAACCCCTTCCCGGCCGATCCGCTGTTGGTGCAGACCGTCGTCGTACCGGTGCGCAGCACCATGCCATGAGGCCGCGCCGGATAACGTCGATGGGCCAAGGCGCGCGCGCTCACCGGTTCCACTTGCGGCGTGGCATGCTGGCCGCTGCCGTCGCATGCGCCGCCGCGGCGTCTGCGCAGGCCATGTCCATCCGCGAGCTGCGCACGCTGGAAAACGCCGAGGGCGACGGCAAGACCTACGCCAACTACTACTTGGTCGGCGTGCTCGAGGGATTGCGGGAAGCCTCCGATCAACTCGCGCGCAATGGCGCCAAGCCCTTGTTCTGCATCGAAGGGCGCCGCCTGGAGCCGGTGATGGCGCGCTCGCTCTACCAAGGCGAACTGGCGCGCAACGGTGACCAGTACGAGGCCGACATGCCGGTGCAATTGGTGCTTGACTCGGCTTTGCGCGGGAGTTTCAGGTGTCGCGACTGATGGAGCAGCAGATACCGGCAACAGGAGCGGCCCAGGCAGGGGCCTCGGCTGGCAATCCGGATCCGGATCCGGATCCGGGTCAGCGGCAACGCCAGACCGAGCGCGCGTTGACGCGCATCCGCGACGACGTGCGCGCCATGCCGGCCTACCATGTCCAGGATGCGCAAGGCTTCGTCAAGCTCGACGCGATGGAGAACCCCTACACGCTGCCGCCGGAGCTGCAAGCCAAGCTGGGCGAGCGGCTGGGTGCCGTCGCGGTCAATCGGTATCCGGGTGAGCGCGATGGACTGTTGCGGGCAGCTTTGGCGGCACATGCCGGCATGCCCGCCGGTTTTGCTCTGATGCTCGGCAACGGCTCGGACGAACTGATCTCGTTGCTGTCGATGGCTCTTGCTCGACCCGCCCGATCTGCCGAATCTGCCGGGCTCGCCGAACTCGGCGCGACACCGGCCACGGTGCTGGCGCCGGAACCCGGCTTCGTCATGTACGCGGTCAGCGCGCAACTGCAAGGCCTGCGCTTCGTCGGCGTGCCGCTAGAGCCCGACTTCCAGCTCGATGTCGAGGCCATGCTGGAGGCCATCGTACGAGAACGGCCGGCGCTGGTCTACCTGGCTTATCCCAACAACCCGACAGCGGCATTGTGGGACGACGCTGCCATCGAGCGCATCGTCGAGGCGCAGGCCGAGCAGGGAGGCCTGGTCGTCTTCGACGAGGCCTACCAGCCGTTTGCCGATCGGAGCTACCTCGATCGCCTGGCGCGACATGGCCATGTGCTGTTGATGCGTACGATGAGCAAATTCGGCTTGGCCGGTGTGCGCATCGGCTACCTGATCGGGCCGGTTTCGCTGATCGCCCAGATCGACAAGCTGCGCCCGCCCTACAACGTCAGCGTGCTCAACTGCGAGTGCGCGCTGTTCGCACTGGCCCACAGCGAGGTCTTCGCGGCGCAAGCCGAGGCTATTCGCGAGCAGCGCGCGCGGCTGCTCGAGGCGCTTGCCACATTGCGCGTCGAACGCGTGTGGCCAAGCGATGCCAACATGATCCTGGTGCGGGTGTTGAGTGCGGCGCGCACTTTCGACGGCATGAAGCTGCGCGGTGTGCTGGTCAAGAACGTTTCTAAAATGCACCCCTTGCTGTCCGAGTGCCTGCGCCTCACCGTCGGGACGCCGGACGAGAACACGCAGATGCTGGCGGCGCTGGAAGCTTCCCTATGAACACTCTCTCGGCACCCGACGCCGTGGCCGACGCGGCCGACGCGATCACGCGGGCGCCCAATGTGGGGGCAGCGACCGCCGGACCGCGCCGCGCCAATGTGCAGCGCAACACGGCTGAAACCCGCATCAAGGTGCACCTCGACCTCGACGGCAGTGGCCACGGCCAATTCGCCACGGGCATCGGCTTCTTCGACCACATGCTCGACCAGATCGCTCGACACGGCCTCATCGATCTGCAGATCGACTGCGCCGGCGACCTGCATATCGATGGACACCACACGGTCGAAGACGTCGGCATCACGCTCGGCCAGGCCGTGGCTCAGGCGGTCGGCGACAAGAGGGGCATTCGTCGCTACGGCCATGCCTATGTGCCGCTCGACGAAGCGTTGTCGCGGGTGGTCATCGATTTTTCCGGCCGACCGAGCCTGGACATGAACGTGCCGTTCACCAGCGGCATGATCGGCACATTCGACAGCCAGCTGGCATTCGAGTTTTTTCAGGGCTTCGCCAACCACGCCTTGGTCACGCTGCACATCGACAATCTGAAGGGTGTCAATGCACACCATCAGTGCGAAACGGTCTTCAAGGCGTTTGCGCGGGCGCTGCGCATGGCGCTGGAACGCGATTCGCGCTCGGCGGGTGTCATTCCTTCGACCAAAGGCAGTCTATAGCTGGTCTATGGTGCTCCGCTCGCTACGCTTGGCGGAGTGTGCCGCGGCCCTGAGTGCTGCTTGCATGTCATGAGTTCTGCATCGAACACGGTCGCCGTGGTTGACTACGGCATGGGCAATCTGCGCTCGGTGTCGCAAGCCGTGAAGCACGCGGCAGACGAGGCCGGGGTCGACGTTTTTGTAACCGCCGATCCCGAGGTGGTGCGGCGCGCCACCCGGGTGGTGTTGCCGGGGCAGGGCGCCATGCGCGATTGCATGCGTCACCTGCGCGAATCGGGTCTCATGGCCTCGGTACTGGAAGCGGCCGCACACAAGCCGCTGTTCGGGGTTTGCGTCGGCATGCAGATGCTGCTCGAGCGCAGCCATGAAGGGCCGAGCGAAGCGCTGGGTCTGATCCCGGGCGAAGTTCTGCGCTTCGAACTGGCCGGCCGGCTACAACCCGACGGCAGCCGTTTCAAAGTGCCGCAGATGGGTTGGAACCAGGTCGTGCAGTCGCGCGTGCATCCACTGTGGGCTGGCGTGCCCGACGAAAGTTATTTCTACTTCGTGCACAGTTTTTACGCTCGGCCGTCCGATGCGCGCCACAGTGTGGGCGAAGCCGACTATGGCGGACGCTTTACGGCCGCAGTGGCGCGCGATAATATTTTTGCTACCCAGTTTCACCCCGAGAAGAGCGCCCGGCACGGGCTGCAGTTGTACCGAAACTTTCTTCATTGGTCCCCATAGTCGCAAAGCCAGACCTTCTGCGCCGATTCGCGATGTCTGCCCACTGACCGGCTCGGGATCTGCACCGCCCCTTCCTCGCCGCGTCATGCTGTTGATTCCCGCCATCGATCTCAAGGACGGCCATTGCGTGCGCCTGCAGCAAGGCGACATGCAACGCTCGACGGTGTTCAGTGACGACCCGGCGGCAATGGCCCGCTCGTGGGTGAATGCCGGCGCCCGGCGTCTGCACCTGGTCGACTTGAACGGTGCCTTCGCCGGCAAGCCGCAGAACCATGCCGCCATCAAATCCATCCTGCGCGCGGTCGGCGACGATATACCCGTGCAGTTGGGTGGTGGCATTCGCGATCTCGACACCATCGAGCGCTACATCGACGACGGCCTGCGCTACGTCATCATCGGCACCGCTGCCGTGAAGAACCCGGGCTTTTTGAAGGATGCCTGCGTGGCGTTCGGCGGCCACATCATCGTCGGCCTCGACGCCAAAGACGGCAAGGTCGCCACCGATGGCTGGAGCAAGATGACCGGTCACGAGGTTGCCGATCTCGCCAAAAAATACGAGGACTATGGCGTTGAATCGATCATCTACACCGACATCGGCCGTGACGGCATGTTGTCCGGCGTCAACATCGAGGCGACGGTCCGACTGGCGCGCTCGCTGACGATCCCGGTCATCGCCTCGGGCGGCCTGTCTGGCCTTTCCGACATCGAGCGGCTCTGTGAAGTCGAAGCCGACGGAATTGAAGCGGTGATTTGTGGCCGCGCCATCTACTGCGGCGACCTGGACTTTGCCGCAGCGCAGGCACGCTCCGACGAGCTCGGCGACGCGGCGTGAACTTTTCGCGTTTTTGTCTGTGCGCGTGCGCGGCGCATGCTCGACGTGCCACTCAGCAAGCCAGTTGGCGGCTAAAGTCGACAACCCCGGGCGCCTACCATTTATCGATTCATGACCACGACCTGCGTCGATTTTCACGGCCAACCTGTGCTGCGCATGCGCTTGCCGAGCGGCGACCAATGCACGGTGGCGCTGCACGGCGCCCAGGTGTTGTCGTGGATCACGGCTGACGGTCGTGAGCGTTTCTACCTGAGCGATCGCGCGCTGCTCGATGGCAAGAGTGCCATCCGCGGCGGCGCGCCGGTGTGCTGGCCGCAGTTCAACGAGCGCGGTGCATTGCCCAAACACGGCTTCGTACGCAATGTGGCCTGGCACATGAGCCAAGGCAAGTCAGTTCCCGACGCGCCCGGCGCCCAGGTGCTGCAGTTGTCGCTCGACGACGGCCTCAAGACCCGCGAGATTTGGCCGCACAAATTCGCGCTGCGGCTGTCCGTGACCTTGGCGCCGTCGCGTCTGCGGATCGCGCTCGAAGCGCACAACACCGACCGCGAGCCGTGGTCGTTCACCACCGCCCTGCATAGCTATCTGCGCGTCGACGACATCGCGGCGGCGCGGCTCGCCGGCCTCGAAGGGCGCGAGGCCTGGGATGCACTTCGTGATACACGGCAGGTGCAGGCGGCCGAGGCGCTGGGCTTCGATGCCCAGTTCGACAGCGTCTTCAGCGGTCCTGCAACGTCGCTCGAATTGCGCCAGGGCTCCGGCGTCGTACGCATCGCGCAAAGCGAAAGCTTTGGCGAAACGGTGGTCTGGAATCCGGGTGCTGCTCTTGCGGCTGAATTGGCCGATCTGCCTGATGATGATTACCGCCACATGCTCTGCGTTGAAGCGGCGGCGATCGACACACCGGTGCTGCTGGCGCCCGGTTCCCGCTGGCAGGGCTGGCAGGAATTGCGAACGAACTGACAGCGGCGCCTGCGCGGGTCTGTCTCCGCATCGGGGGCGCCGCGTGTTGGCGGAGGCGCCTTCGCGTGGACAGTTTCGGCCTTGCATAAAATTCGCCATGCTCGCCAAACGCATCATTGCCTGCCTCGACGTCACCGGTGGCAGGGTTGTGAAGGGCGTCAATTTCGTGGAACTGCAGGATGCCGGCGACCCGGTCGAAATCGCCGCCCGCTACAACCTGCAGGGCGCCGACGAGCTGACGTTCCTGGACATCACGGCAACGAGCGACGAGCGCGACCTGATCCTGCCGATCATCGAAGCTGTGGCTTCGGAGGTGTTCATTCCGCTGACCGTGGGCGGGGGCGTGCGCACAGTGGCCGACGTGCGACGCCTGCTCAACGCCGGCGCCGACAAGACCAGTTTCAACTCCGCGGCCATCGCCGATCCGGGGGTGATCGACGCCGCCTCCGATCGCTACGGCGCGCAATGCATCGTCGTGGCCATCGATGCCAAACGTCGCCTGCCTGAGGAGGAGGAGCGCCCAGGCCCTGACGGCCGCGCGGTCGGACTGGGTTGGGACGTGTTCAGCCATGGCGGACGCCGCAATACCGGGCTCGATGCGGTGCGCTGGGCCGTGGAGATGGCGCGGCGCGGCGCCGGCGAAATCCTGCTCACCAGCATGGACCGCGACGGGACGAAAAACGGTTTCGATCTGGCGCTGACGCGCGCCGTGAGCGACGCCGTCAGCGTGCCGGTGATCGCTTCCGGCGGCGTCGGCACGCTGGAGCACCTGGCCGACGGCGTGCAGCAAGGCGGCGCCGACGCGGTGCTGGCGGCAAGCATCTTCCATTACGGGCAGCACACCGTGGCCGAAGCCAAGGCGTGCATGGCCGCGCGTGGCATCCCGGTCCGGCTGTAATACTCTGTGGCGCAGCTGTGGTGACGTTGCCGCATGCGAGCGCAGCGTGTCAATGAGGCCCGACAATCTCCAGATGGACTGGCTCGATCAAGTCAAGTGGAACGCCGAGGGCCTGGTGCCGGCGATCGCTCAGGAGAAGGGCAGCAACGACGTGTTGATGCTGGCCTGGATGAACCGCGAGGCGTTGGCCAAAACGGCGGAATCGGCGCGAGCGGTGTACTTCAGCCGTTCGCGCAACAAGCTTTGGGCCAAGGGCGAGGAATCGGGCCATGTGCAGACGGTGCACGAACTCCGGCTCGATTGCGACGGCGATGTCATCCTGCTCCAGGTGACGCAGCATGGCAGCGACGCTGAAAGTCCGGCGATCGCCTGTCACACCGGGCGGCACAGCTGTTTCTACAGCCGTCTGCAGGACGGCCAGTGGCTGGCAGTCGATCCGGTCTTGAAAGACCCGCGAGCCATCTACACCTGATCCATTCAATGAAGGGGCTCGACAACCGCAATCCCGGCGCACCATCGTCAGCAGGCGCTGCCGGTCCTGTGGCGGGCGCGGCGCTCATGCGCCTGGCAAAAACCATCGAAAGCCGGTTGCCGGCGCACGGCGGCGACGCCGCCGCCAGCTACGTCGCCCGACTGCTTCAAAAAGGCCCAGACGCCTTTCTGAAAAAAATCGGCGAGGAAGCCTGCGAGGTGGTGCTGGCGGCCAAGGACGCCGACCATGGTGGCGACCGTTTTCACGTAGTGGCCGAGGTGGCCGACCTGTGGTTTCACACCATGGTGGCGCTGGCACACTACGGGCTCTCGCCCGATGACGTGGTGTCCGAACTGGTGCGGCGCGAGGGGACCAGCGGCATCGAGGAGAAGGCGTTGCGCAAGGCGCTGCAGCGTCAGGTGGACGATGGCTTTGTGAACGATTGAAAAGGAAACGACCGTGACCCACGACATTATCGAGATCGAGCGCAGCGATACGCTGAAGACCTGGGGCTGGATCAGTTACATCTTGCACCTGGTGGTGGCGGTGGCCGCGGTACTGCCCGGCGCGCAGGTGTCGATCGCCATCCTGCTTATCGCGCTGGTGATGGACCTGGTCAAGCGCGATGACGCAGCCGGCACCTGGCAGGCGTCGCACTTCAGTTGGCGCATCCGTTCGGTGCTGTGGGCCGGCGTGCTCTATGTGGTGACGCTGCCCTTGTTCCTGCTGTTCTACGTGCCGGGGTTCGTTGCTTGGGCGTTGATCTCGCTGTGGTTCCTCTATCGCATCGTGCTTGGCATGGTGCGCATGAACGCCAATCGGCCGGTCGGCTCGCAGCCGGTGTTTTGATCGGATGGCGATGACCGAATCAACCGGGGCGGCGCCCTCTGATTGCCTCTTCTGCAAGATCGTCGCCGGGGAAATTGCGTCGCGCAAGGTCTTTGAAGACGATGAGTTCTTCGCCTTTCACGACATCGCACCGTGGGCGCCGGTGCATTTCATGATCGTGCCCAAGCGCCATATCGCGTCGATGGCGCAGGTCACGCAAGGCGACGGCGCGATGCTGGGCCGGATGATGACTCTGGCGCCACGCCTGGCGTTGGAGAACGGGTGCCGCCCCTATCCGGAGGGCGGCTTTCGTATCGTCGTCAACACCGGGCGCGAAGGTGGCCAGGAAGTGCAACACCTGCACCTGCATGTGATGGGCGGCCCGCGGCCGTGGGCGCGGGGTTGAGCGCGGCGCCCTGTCGGCAGTCCAATATCCGTTCGCAAGAGTTGCGAAGTGCCAGCCGACTAAAATCGGCTCAATCGTCAGGAGCACGTTCATGGGTTCTTTTTCCATTTGGCATTGGTTGATCGTCTTGGTCGTGGTGCTGCTCATCTTCGGCACCAAGAAGCTGCGCAACATGGGTTCCGACCTGGGTGGTGCCGTCAAGGGCTTCAAGGACGGCATGAAAGACGGCTCGAGCGATGCGCCCGTCGTACCACCGCCGCATGTAAGCAACAGCACCAGCGCCAATCCGGCCGGCGCCGATCGATCGACCATCGACGTTGAAGCACGCCAGAAATCCTGAGTACCCCCCAGGAAATGCCTGCATCGTTGCCGCCTCAAGGGTCAAGCAAAGTGCCACATTTGCTTGAGAGCTCATGCTCGACCTAGGTCTCGAGAAGATGATGATGATCGGCGCGGTAGCGCTGATCGTCATAGGTCCCGAAAAGTTGCCGCGCGTGGCACGCACCGTCGGCATGTTGATCGGCAAGGCGCAGCGCTATGTCGCCGACGTCAAGTCCGAAGTCAATCGCTCGATGGAGCTCGACGAATTGCGCAAGATGAAGGATTCGGTGCACAGCGCAGCGCGCGACGTCGAGCAGAGCATTCATTCAAGCGCCGCCGACCTGCAAAAGCAGGTGAGAGACGCGGCGGGCGACGGCAGTGTCAACGACGGGATCGAAGCGCAGGTCAGTGCCAGCACGGCCTATGAGGCGGCGGTGTCTTATCCCGCCTATCGTCATCCACGCAAGAATTGGCGCCTGAAACAGGGCGCGACGCCCCAATGGTTCAAGGCCAAGAGCGGGGTGCGCACCCGGGCGCTGTCGGGCGCGGCGCGAGTGGCTCGCTTTCGGCCGCATCGGCCGAGCTAGCGCGCGTTTTGTTGCCGAATTTACTGCGCGCCGGCGCGACGCCGGCAAAGCTTCTCCATGGCTGATTCCGCTCCCGACAAAGCAGACGAGCTGGCGGGCACCGAACAGCCGTTCGTGCAGCACCTGGTCGAGCTGCGTGACCGACTCATGTACTGCGGCTATGGGCTGGCCATCGCCGCGGTGTTGCTGGCCATCTGGCCCGGCCCCGACGGGCTCATCAACCTCATTGCGCAGCCTATCCGCGCGCACATGCCGCATGATGCCAAGCTCATCGCCGTGGGCGTGTTCTCGCCGTTCTTCGTGCCGATCAAGGTGCTGTTCATGGCGGCGGTGCTGCTGGCGCTGCCCTGGCTGATGTACCAGGCCTGGATGTTTGTGGCGCCCGGACTCTACAGCCACGAGAAGCGCTTCGCGCTGCCGCTGATCAGCTTCGGCAGTGTCCTGGCCTACAGCGGTATTGCCTTCGTGCAGTTCTTCGTGCTCGACAAGATGTTTGCCTTCATCCAGCGCTTTACGCCCGAATCGGTGGCGGCGACGCCGGACATTGCTTCCTACGTCGAAGCCATCCTGTCGCTCTACATCGCCTTCGGGGTGGCCTTCCAAGTGCCGATCGTCGTCATGCTGCTGGTGCGCTTCAAGATGATGACCGTGGAGAAGCTGCGTTCCTATCGCGGCTATTTTGTAGTGCTGTCGTTCGTCGTCGCTGCTGTGCTGACGCCGCCCGACGTGATCTCGCAACTGGCGCTGGCGGTGCCGATGTGCCTGTTGTACGAGGTGGGACTGGTGGCCGCGGGGTATTTCCTCAAACACACCAAGGCTCCCGAGGAAGCGGCGTCCGGCGCTGATTCCGGCTCCGCCTGATCTCGCGCTGCTTGAAGCTTATTCGGGCACCGGCGTTCCGCTTTGCCTGCGACGCAAGGTGTTCGGCCGCGGACCGGGCACCACATCGACCTGCAGCTTGCTGGTGCCGCGCTGCAGCGCGAACTGCGAGGCAGTGCCGGGCTTGAGCGCTGCAACGCGCGCCAGCAGTTCCTGCACATTGGCGACCGACTTGTCGTTGACGGCGGTCACCACATCGCCGGGCTGAATGCCGGCGCGGGCGGCCGGGCCGTCCTGCAAGACGCCAGTGATGATGACGCCGCGCTCGGCCTTGACGCCGAACAGGCTCGCCAGCTCGGGCGACACGTTGTTCGGTTCAACGCCGATCCAGCCGCGCGTCACCTTGCCGTCCTTGACGATCGATTCCAGCACCTGCCTGGCCGTGGAGACCGGAATGGCGAAGCCGATGCCCATGCTGCCGCCCGAACGCGAGTAGATGGCGGTATTGATGCCCTGCAGATTGCCGGCAATGTCGATCAGCGCACCGCCGGAGTTGCCCGGATTGATCGCCGCATCGGTCTGGATGAAGTTTTCGAAGGTGTTGATGCCAAGCTGATTGCGCCCGAGGGCTGAGACGATGCCACTGGTGACTGTCTGACCGACGCCGAAGGGGTTGCCGATGGCCAGCACCTGATCGCCAACCAGCAGCGCGTCGGAATTGCCCAGCACCACGACCGGCAGCTTCTCGAGCTGGATCTTCAGCACGGCCAGATCTGTTTCGGGATCGGTGCCAATCACTTTTCCTGTCGCATGTCGCATGTCGTTGAGCGTCACTTCGATCTCGTCGGCGCCCTCGACCACATGATTGTTGGTCAGCACATAACCATCGCTGCTGACGATGACGCCGCTGCCGAGGCCGGTTTGCGTCTGGTTGCCATCCGGGTCGCCGAAGAAGAAGCGGAACCACGGCTCGTTGCCGTGCGGGTGGCTGGCCGCCAGCTTGCTGGTGTTGATGCTGACCACCGCCGGCGCCGCCTTCTTCGCGGCCGCGCTCAGGCTGCCCGGC
>JBDSYU010000079.1:0-11498 GCA_039925525.1 Variovorax sp. | reverse complement strand
AGTCGCGCGAAGTCCGGCAGGTGGGACTCGCACTGACGCGGCGCGTCACCAAAGGGCGCATCTCGATCATCGAAGGCGGCCATCTGTTCCCGATGGAGCACCCCATCGCCACGGCCGCGGCCATCGAGGCTGCCGTGCGCGACATGACGATCTGATCGCCAGCCGCGTCGCGCGCGGCGAGCACCATCGCCGTTTGCGCCGTCCTACGAAAAGCAGGTCGCACCTGAGGCATAAATGGCAACCTCAGCAAACGCATCGCCGCCGCTTTCATGCCTCTCTCATCTGCCGACGCCATCATCGCCAAGCCAACGAGCAAGCGGGCCACGACGCGTTCCACCTCGCCGTCCAGCACCGGCCGCGTGGCGCGGCCGCTGCCTATGGCCAATGGCTTGGTCTACGTCGACTCGGCAATGCCCGGCATCTCGCGTTACTTGCGCGATGCGCATTTTCATTTCAAGACGCCCAGGGGCGAGTGGATCAAAGATCCGGACGAAATCGCCCGCATTCGCGCCCTGGCCATTCCGCCAGCCTACACGGATGTGTGGATTTGCCCGCTGGCCAACGGTCATCTGCAAGCCGTCGGCCTCGACGCCCGCCGGCGCAAGCAGTATCGCTATCACCCTGACTGGCGCACGCTCAAGGACGAAAGCAAGTTCGAACACATGCAGGAGTTCGGGCGGGCGCTGCCGCGCATCCGGGCCCGCGTCGCGCGTGACCTCGCCGAGGCCGCCAAGAAAGCGGCCAACGCGCCGACCCGCGAGCAGGTCCTGGCGGCCATCGTGCGCCTGCTCGACACCACCTACCTGCGCGTCGGCAACGAGCAATACGCCAGCAGCAACCGCTCCTTCGGCCTTACAACTCTGCGGCGCAAGCATGCCGATGTGAAAGGCAGCGCCCTGAAGCTGCACTTCCGCGGCAAGAGCGGTGTCATGCACGAAGCCAGCGTCGACGATGTGCAGGTCGTCCGTATCGTCCGGCGCTGCCAGCAATTGCCCGGACAGGAGCTGTTCCAGTACCAGGACAGCGAAGGCGCACGCCATGCCATTTCGTCCAGCGACGTCAACGACTATCTGCATGAAGCCGCTGGCGGTAGCGACACCACGCGCTTCACGGCCAAGGACTTTCGCACCTGGCACGGCACGGTTCAGGCGCTCGAACTGACGCGTCTGGCCTGCACCGAAAACGACGGCGATACCCGAGACGCGGAGGGCACCCAGGCACAGCGCTACAGCGCCCGGGAAATCCTGGGCGCCGTGGCGCGGCAGCTCGGCAACACCCCTGCGGTCTGCAAGAAGGCTTATGTGCACCCGGCCGTGCTGGCACTCGGCACGCAACTGACCGGCGAGGCCGAGGAACTCAAGGCGATCTGGCGGCGGCTCGCCGATGGCAAGCCGTCATCGCGTCGGCTGCACGCGGCCGAAGGACGGCTGATCGATTTCTTGCGCCACCAACAACGGCGGCGGCAGCGCCGGGCGACGGCGGCAAGCGGCGGGGATCAGAGCGCGGCAAGCGGCAGGAAAACGCCATCGGCCTCGAAGCGCACTTCATAGCCCAGATCGGCGGCCAGGCACTGCAGCGCCGCCGCGTCGATGGTCAGCCCCGGTTCCGGCGGCGCCGGATCGAAGAGCGGAGGCGGTACCGCCTCGCTGCGATCGGTGGCAACCAGTCGCAACCCGTCGTCACCGACGTATTCGATGCGTACGGCAACCAACAAAGGATGGCTGTCACCCAGATGACAAAGCGACGCCAACAGCAGATAGCGCAAAGCGGTTGCATCTGGCCACATGGCGCCTGCGTTGTCGGCGCTGGCGGCATCGACATCGACGGTGACGCCGCGCAAGTCGAACAGCGCGCGCAGCAGCGGCAGGCTGTCGGCGACCAGCACCTGCCTATCGATGGCCTTAGAACTCGACGCCAGATCCCAGCCGCGCAGCGAGCGTAACCCGTCGGCGAGCGAACCGATCTGCTGCTCGAGCATCACTACACGCTCAAGGCAGCCGGCAGCATCGATGGTGGGTGCAGCCAACTGGCGCTGCAGCAGCAGGCTGCTCATGCGCAGCACCGAGATCGGCGAGGCGAGATCGTGGCGCAGGGCCGGCAAGATGCGAAGCAGCACCGCGTGACGCACGCCAGCGGCCACCCAACGAGCCGCACTCGAAGGCAACGCGGCCGTCATTGAAGGAAAACGCAGCGCGGGGCGTTCGGCATGGCGCGGGTCATAGGTCGGAAAAAGCCAAAGGGGCGAGTCTACTGGCGTGCCGTGCGCAGGTTCGCCGGCAGCGCCTGCGGCCAACTGGTGCGAAAAGGATTGATGTCCAGGCCACCGCGGCGCGTGTAACGCGCGTACACGGCCAGGCGCGTAGGTCGACAGCGGCGCCACACATCCATGAAGATGCGCTCGACGCACTGCTCGTGGAAACCGCTGTGGTTGCGAAAACTCACCAGGTAGCGCAAGAGTGCGGCCTGCTCGATTTGTGGTCCGCTGTAGCGCAGTTGCACGCTACCCCAATCGGGTTGGCCCGTGACCGGACAGGTGCTTCGAAACAGGCGGCTGGTCAGTGTTTCGTCGACCGGTGGTGCATCGGCCACGCAGGACAGCAGGTCGGGCGCAGGCGTGTAGCGGTCGCAGTCGAGGTCGAGACGATCGAGGTCGACGCCTTCGAGTTCGCGCACCGCTTCTCGTGCGAAAGCATCGGCAGCGATCAAGCGCACACCTATTCCAGCCGAGCGGGCGCCGCCCCGCCCCAGCGCTTCGTCGAGATCGCCCCGCAGTCGCTGACGCACGGCCTCGGCGTCATCAAACACGCTATTGCTGAAGCTGCCGAGATAAAGTTTCCAGGACTTGCTCTCGATCAGGTTTGGCGTTTCGCATGGGACGGTGAAATGGGCGATGGCCACCTGTGGCTTGCCGCGGCGGTTGAGCCAACCCAGCTCGAACGCCGTCCACAGGTCGGCGCCGAGGAATGGCAATTCGGAGTCGATGCGCAGCTCGGCCCTGGCCTCGGCGCGGGCGATCGGGAAAAGCAACGTTCGATCGTAGTGGTCGATCGGCGCCGAGCGCTGGCCGAGCGGCGAGGATTCATGCGAGTTCATGCTGCCACGCTGGCAGTCGATTCGGGGATCGAATCGGAATCTGAATCAGCGCGCGATCGCGCATCGACTTCGCCAAGGAACGGCAGCATGTGCTGCAGCAGGATATCGACGACCTGCGGCGGCAGGTCGTGCCCCATCCCGGGTACCGCAATGAATCGCGCCTCGCGAATACGCCGTGCCGTGTCGCGGCCGCAGCCGATGGGCACCAGCACGTCGGCCTCGCCGTGCAACACCAGCGTCGGGCAGGTGACGCGCGCGAGTTGCTCGGCGCGGCTTTGATCGGCGCCGATCGCCAGCATCTGGCGCAACACGCCGGCCGGCCGGTAGGCACGGCGCACGCTCTCGGTGATGCGCGCGGCGATCTGCTCTGTCGACTCTCGAAAAGCGGGACTGCCGATGAGCCGCACCAGCTCGACGCTGTAAGCGACGCGAGCCACTTCGGTGGACGCCGGTGGCGGGCGCAGGAGCTTCAGCGCTACATCACCACGCGGCCCAGGCAAGCCCTGCGCCCCACTGGAACTCATCAGGCTGACCAGGCTCAGCGCCCGCTCCGGCGCCTGGGCCGCGACGCGTTGCGCAATCATGCCGCCCATCGAGGCGCCGACGATGTGGGCGCGGGCGACACCGAGCGCCTGCAGCACGCCCAGCGCATCGCCGGCCATGTCCTGCAGCGTGTAGGGCGAGCGCACCGGCAAGCCCAAGCGCTGGCGCACGCTCTGCCACAGGATGTTGTGGCGGGGTGCGGCATCGAAGCCCTGCGACAAACCGACATCGCGGTTGTCGAAGCGGATGACTCGATAGCCGGCGTCGGCCAGCCCCTGTACGAATGGCTCTGGCCAGCCCGTGAGCTGCATCGCCAAACCCATGATCAGCAACACCGCCGGCCCGTCGCCGCCCGTGTCTTCAACTTCAATATTGATCTCGTTGGCCTTGATCTGCATACTGTCCGGAAAGGCAAAGGGCGCAGAAGGAGCGAAGGAATCGTAGCGAGCGGCCCGAGGTTGCATCGAGGAACGGAGCCGTACTCTGGTACGGTGAGGACCGCAGGTGCAAGAGCGGGCCGCGCAGTAGATTCATTGGCAACTTCTTATATGAACTCGGCTTCGCGCAGCCACTTGGTGGCCACCCATTTTTCGCCGGCGACCACCGGCGCGCCGCCGTGCAGGGTGCGCGTCTCGGGGGCGGGCCGGTCGTAGCTGAAGAAGACGGCACTGCCGCGCTGCGGCGCCACCGACAGGCCGACATCGGGGAAGGTGGTGGCGCCGCCCTTCTCGGGCTCGCCGATGTACATCACCAAGGTGCCGACACGTTGACCGCCGCGTTTGAGAATCGTCGGCGTGCCCGGCTCGTTCGGATCGAAGTAGTCATAGTGCGGCGCGTACTGTGCGCCCGGCGCATAGCGCAGGATCTGCAAGCCCTCGCCGAATTCGACCGGCCAGTTGAGCAGCTTGGCAATGCGCGCATCGAGCCGAGCCACGACCTCGTTCTCGCCGCGCTGGAAGAACATGCCGTCGCTGGTGCGATCGACGCTGAGCATTTCGCCGCCGGTCTTCATCTCGACCGTGAGCGAGCGCGCAAGCCGGGCGCGCGCCAACTCGATCAGTTGCTCGCACTCCTCGGCGGCCACCAGATCCCCGAACACCACCACGCGCGGATGGGTCATCGTCTGCAAGACCCGCACCCGCCGGTCCCCGGCGTCGACGAACAAGGGCTCGCCGTCGAGCGAGGGGCCAGGCAGTGGACGCCGCGTAGCGGGCTCTGCCGCGCCGACCGTGCCCACGGTCGCAGCAGCCGCGCTCTGCACGGCTTGCGCCGGTGCCGGCGCCATCGGGGCAGATGCCGCCGGTTCGACGTTGAAGCCGAATTCAGCCAGGGCCGCGCACACCACCGGCGACGACCAGCCGGTGTCGAGCATCGACTTTTGCAGCACTTGCGGCTGGTGGCCGGCGGCCAGTTGAGTGCCGATCCACTTGCGCAGGTCGGGGCTGATGGGTTGATTGACGGTTTCGGTCATCGAATCATGAACGCTTGCGGCGAAAAACGAGGCGATCGGGCTCGGAGACGACCGGCGCGAAGACATAGCCTTCGAGGTCGAACCCTTCCAGTTTGCGAGGCGTTCCAGCTTTACGCAAAATCGCCCAACGCGCCATCAATCCACGCGCGCGTTTCGCGAAAAAACTCACGATCTTGTACTGTCCGCCCTTGTACTCCTGGAATACGCACTCAACCACTCGCGCCTCGAGCACGTCCCGATCCACGGCCTTCCAGTATTCCTGCGACGCCAGGTTGACCACCACGGGCGCTCGCGTTCCCGCCAAGCGCCGGTTCAGGTAGCCAGCGATGCGCTCACCCCAGAATTCGTAGAGGTCACCGGCGCCCGGCGTCGCCAGTTGGGTACCCATTTCGAGCCGGTAAGGCTGCAAACGATCGAGCGGGCGCAGCACGCCGTAGAGACCGCTCAGGATGCACAAATGTTCCTGTGCCCAGGCCAGTTGCGCGGCACTGAGTGACGGTGCATCGAGGCCACCGTACACATCGCCGTCGAAGGCCAGCGCCGCGGCCTTGGCATTGCGCACGGTGGCTCGCGGCGACCAGGTGGCGTAGCGCGCCACGTTGAGCGCGGCCAGCTTGTCAGACAGGTGCATGAGGCTCGCCACCTCGGCGGCCGATTTCTCGCGCATCCATTCAATCAACTCAAACGCCGGACCCCGCGTGCCGCCGAAAACCGGCGCAGTGGTCTTCAACGCAGACGTTGTCGTTTCGAAATCGAGCGCCTTGGAGGGCGACAGCAAGAACAGCATGGCGGCGATTATCGGCGCGCCGGTGGGCAGCTACTGCGTCAGGCGTCAACGCCAAGCGACAGCGCCAGACAATGCCGCCCGCCCCGTAAAATTCCGGCCTTTGCCAATGAGCGACACCCCAATGCAACCAGGCCTCGAAAGCCTGTCCAAATCGTTCGAGCCCGCAGCCATCGAGGCGCGCTGGGAGCGGCATTGGGAAGAGCGTGGTTATGCCGCCGCCGGCTATCGCGGCAGCGGCGAAGCCAAGCCGGGCGCGGCGTCGTTCGCCATTCAGCTGCCGCCGCCGAACGTCACCGGCACGCTGCATATGGGGCACGCCTTCAACCAGACGATCATGGACAGCCTGGCGCGCTACCAGCGCATGGCAGGCGCCAACACGTTATGGGTGCCCGGCACCGACCATGCCGGCATCGCGACGCAGATCGTCGTCGAGCGTCAGTTGCAGTCGCAGGGCATCAGCCGCCAGGAGTTCGGGCGCGCGCGCTTCAACGAGCGCGTCTGGCAATGGAAGGAAAAGTCCGGCGACACCATCACCCACCAAATGCGCCGCCTGGGCGCTTCGGTGGACTGGAAGCGCGAGTACTTCACGATGGACGACAAGCTGTCGCGCGTCGTCATCGAAACCTTCGTGCGCCTGTACGACGAGGGCCTCATCTATCGTGGCAAGCGTCTGGTCAACTGGGACCCGGTGCTCAAGAGCGCGGTGAGCGACCTGGAGGTGGAGAGCGTCGAGAGCGACGGCTGGATGCACTACATCCTCTACCCGTTCGCGGATGGCCCACAGACCATTGACGGCGTCGAGACGCGAGGCATGACCATCGCCACGACGCGTCCCGAAACCATGCTGGCCGATGGCGCACTGGCCGTGCATCCCGATGACGCGCGCTATCGGCATCTGGTCGGCAAGATGGTCGACCTGCCGTTGTGCGACCGCCGCATTCCGATCATTGCCGACGATTTCGTCGAGCGCGACTTCGGCTCGGGCTGCGTCAAGATCACCGGCGCGCACGATTTCAACGACTACGCCTGCGCCCAGCGCCATGGCCTGCCGATGATCACCATCTTCACGCTCGACGCGAAGATCAATGACAACGGGCCCGCCGCCTACCAAGGGCTGGACCGCTTCGATGCGCGCAAGGCGGTGATCGCCGACCTCGAGGCGCAGGGCCTGATGCTGGAAATCAAGCCGCACAAGCTGATGCTGCCGATCTGCGCACGCACCGGCCAGGTGGTCGAGCCGATGCTGACCGACCAGTGGTTTGTCGCCCTGAACAAGGCCCCCACGCTCGCCGCTGCGCGTGGTTCGCTACCCCCCGAGGAGGCCGGCCCCGCCTTGGGGCGGCCCGGCGCCGGGGCGGTGGACGCCACCGGCCAGTCGATCGCGCAAAAGGGCATCGACGCGGTGAAGTCCGGCGAGGTGCGCTTCGTGCCCGAGAACTGGGTCAACACCTACGACCAGTGGATGAACAACATCCAGGACTGGTGCATCAGCCGCCAGCTCTGGTGGGGCCATCAGATCCCGGCGTGGTACGACGAAGACGGCAAGGTCTACGTCGCGCGCAACGAAGCCGATGCAAAGGCGCAAGCGCCCGGCAAAGTGCTGCGTCGCGATGAAGACGTGCTCGACACCTGGTATTCGTCGGCGCTGGTGCCGTTCTCGACCATGGGTTGGCCCGATGCCGCGACCGATGCGCAAGCCTCGTCGATGTCGGACTACAACCTCTACTTGCCTTCGACGGTGCTGGTCACGGGCTACGACATCATTTTCTTCTGGGTCGCCCGGATGATCATGATGACCCGCCACTTCACTGGCCGCGTGCCGTTTCGCGATGTCTACATCCATGGCATGGTGCGCGACAGCGAAGGCAAGAAGATGAGCAAGGCGGAGGGCAACGTGATCGACCCGATCGACCTGATCGACGGCGCCGACCTCGAGCTGCTGCTGCACAAATCGACCGTTGGCCTGCGCAAGCCTGAGTCGGCGCCAAAAATTGCAGCGCGCGTCAAGAAGGAATTCCCACAAGGCATGCCGGCCTATGGCGCCGATGCCTTGCGCTTCACGATGGCCTCGTACGCCAACCTGGGGCGCACCATCAACTTCGACACCAAGCGCTGCGAAGGCTACCGGAACTTCTGCAACAAGCTGTGGAACGCCACGCGCTTCGTGCTGATGAATTGCGAAGGCCATGACTGCGGGCTGGCCGAACACGCCAAGGCAGAGTGCGCGCCTGGCCAGCCCTTTCATCGCTACCTGTCGTTCAGTGCCGCCGATCGATGGATCACCTCCCGGCTGCAGCGGGTCGAAGCCGATGTGACGCAGGGCTTCACCAACTATCGCCTGGACCACGTGGCCAGCGCCATATACCAATTTGCCTGGGACGAGTTTTGCGACTGGTACTTGGAAATCGCCAAGGTGCAGTTGCAAACAGGCGAGGCCAACCAGCAACGCGCCACACGGCGCACGCTGATCCGCAGCCTGGAAACACTGCTGCGCCTGGCGCATCCAGTGATCCCCTTCATCACCGAAGAACTCTGGCAAAAGGTGGCGCCGGTGGCGGGCCGCGGCGGCGCCTCGATCATGATCGCCGCTTATCCGCAAAGCCAACCCGGGCGCATCGACGAACCGGCCGAAGCGCATGTGGCGCGCCTGAAGGAACTGGTCGACGCCTGCCGCACCTTGCGCGGCGAAATGAATGTCTCACCCGGAACGCGCCTGCCGATGCTGGCGCTTGCGGAGAACGCGACTGACGCGCGCTTCCTGCGTGATGCAACGTCGGTGCTCAAGGCGTTGGCAAAGCTGAGCGCCGTCGAGGTCTTTGAAGATCAAGCCGCGTGGGAACAGGCCGGCGAGGCGGCGCCGGTGGTGATGCGCGGCGCGGTTCGGCTGTGCCTGCAGATGCAGATCGACAAGGAGCCCGAGCGCGCACGAATCGGCAAGGAGATCTCTCGCATCGAAGGCGAGATAGCCAAGGTTGAGGCGAAGCTCGGCAATGCATCGTTCACCGAGCGTGCGCCAAAGGCGGTGATCGAGCAGGAACGTCAGCGCGCCATCGATTTCAAAGCCGCTCACCAGCGCCTTCGCGAACAGTTGCTGCGCCTTGGCTGACAGACGCCGGCCCGTCCGACATTTAGCATTGCTGCGCATTCAGAACCTAAGGCCATCCATGAACGATTCGACACAGCGCGTCCGCAAGGCCGTCTTCCCCGTGGCCGGCTTCGGCACGCGCTTCTTGCCGGCCACCAAGGCGCAGCCCAAGGAGATGCTGCCGGTGGTCGACAAGCCCTTGATCCAGTACGCCGTTGAAGAAGCGTATGCCGCCGGCATCCGCGACATGATCTTCGTCACCGGGCGCAACAAGCGCGCCATCGAAGACCACTTCGACATCGCCTATGAGTTGGAAAGCCAATTGGAGAGCAGCAACAAGACGGCTCTACTCGAGATTGCTCGCTCGGTCATGCCCGACGACATGACCTGCTCGTATGTGCGACAACCGCGCATGCTGGGCCTGGGCCATGCGGTGTTGTGCGCCGAGCATCTGGTCGGCGACCAGCCGTTCGCTGTGCTGCTGGCCGACGACCTGATGATCGGCCAGCCCGGCGGTGAACCGGTACTGGCACAGATGACGCGCGCCTTCGAGCGCCTCAAATGCTCGCTGTTGGCGGTGCAGGAGGTGCCACTCGCGCAGGTGAGTCGCTACGGCATCGTCGCGGGCAAGGAAACCGAACCCGGTTTTGTGAAGATCGAGCGCATGGTCGAAAAGCCCAAGCCCGAAAACGCGCCTTCACGGCTTGGCGTCTCCGGCCGCTACGTGCTCACGCCCGCCGTGTTCGATGAAATCCGCAATCAGCCGCAGGGCGCGGGCGAAGAAATTCAGCTTACCGACGGCATCGCCGGCCTGCTCAAGAAAGAAGACGTCTATGCCTACGTCTATCAGGGCACCCGCTACGACTGCGGCAGCAAGGAAGGATTTCTGCAAGCCACGGTCGAACTGGCGCTGGCGCACGAAGAAGTCGGGCCCGACTTTCGCAAGTACCTCAAGTCCTTGTCCTTGTAGGCGAGACTGCGTTCTTAGCCTTTCCGTTGACGGGAGGGTCGGGGTGAGGGCCTTCAGCGCCGCCGCAGGACATGCGTGTAATCCGGCGGCGCACTCTGCTGCTCGACCAATTCGTTGCCCGTCTGCCGCGCGAAAGCCTCGAAGTCACGGATGGAGCCTGAATCGGTCGAGACGACGCGCAGCAACTGGCCACTCGCCATGTCGTTGAGCGCCTTCTTCGCCTTCAAGATCGGCAGCGGACAGTTGAGGCCGCGCGTGTCGAGTTCACGATCGATTTTCATGAGTAGAGTCTTGGTCGGACGCTGACGCCGGCGCGTCCAGACCTCGACGTCTGGCATCGGCTTCGGCAGCCGTAAAAAAAACCGGCTCGTGTCCGCGCGAGCGCAACCAATCGGCCAGCGCATAGCCGGTGCCGGCAGGCCAGCATTTGAGGTCCTGAAGATCGTGGAGCCGGTAGTCGAGCAGTTCCGCCGAAAGCTTGATCTCACCCTCGGCGACGACGTGGTAGGCAATGATGATCTGGTTCATGCGCTGGAAGTCGTAGACACCAACCAACGTTGACGAGGTGACGTCCAGCGACGTTTCCTCCTTTACCTCGCGCGCGATGCCGCCTTCGGGCGTCTCGCCGGCCTCCATGAAGCCGGTGATAAGGGCAAACATCGTCGGCGGCCAGGCGGCGTTGCGTGCCAGCAAGACCTGACCGTGGTACTCGACGATCGCCGCCAGCACGGGGACCGGGTTGTTCCAGTGCGTATAGCTGCACGCCGGACAACGCAGACGTGTCTTCGGTCCGCTGTCTTCGATCTGCTCGATGGATGCGAGCGGTGTGGCGCAGACCGGGCAGAATTTCGGATCTGCGACGCTCACTGGTGACCTTCGAGCTGCGCGCTGCAGTATTCGCGCTTGGGGCGGCCCGGCGCGCTCATGCCGGAAATACGCCGGTCGACAGATAGCGGTCGCCGCGGTCGCAGACGATGAAAACGATGGTCGCGTTGCTGACTTCGGCCGCCAAGCCCTGCGCCACGCACAGCGCGCCCGCGGCCGAGATGCCGGCGAAGATGCCTTCCTCCCGTGCCAGGCGCCGGCACATCTCTTCCGCCTTGCTCTGGCCGACGTTGATGACGCGATCGACCCGGTCGGCCTCGAAAATCTTCGGCTGGTATTCCTCTGGCCACTTGCGGATGCCCGGGATGCGAGAGCCTTCCTCGGGCTGCGCGCCGACGATCTGCACAGCAGGGTTTTTTTCCTTCAGGAACCTGGACACTCCGGTGATGGTGCCGGTGGTTCCCATGGCACTGACGAAGTGCGTGATGCCGCCTTTCGTATCGGCCCAGATTTCCGGGCCGGTCGTTTCATAGTGGATGCGCGGGTTGTCGGGGCTCGCGAATTGATCGAGCACACGGCCCTTGCCTTGCGCCATCATCTGCTCGGCCAAATCGCGTGCGTATTCCATGCCGCCGCTCTTCGGTGTCAGTATCAACTCGGCGCCGAAGGCCTTCATCGTTTGCGCCCGCTCGATCGACAGATCTTCCGGCATCACCAGCAGCAT
>JBDSYU010000078.1:0-12413 GCA_039925525.1 Variovorax sp. | reverse complement strand
AAGAGATGGCCGAGCGTTCGGTACAAGACCAGGCGAAGATCGAGTCCGCCGACACGATGCCATTCGAAAACTACCGCGAGCAATACGTTTCGGCGTCGCGCCTCGGACTGCGCAGTGCCGGCACCGTGCTTCCCCTCGATCTCGCCGGCGTTCCCGCCGGCGTTCCCGCCTCGGCAGTGTGAAGCCGTACCGCTTATGAAAATGCGCAGACTCGGGTCCGATGGCCCATTGGTATCGGCCATCGGCCTGGGCTGCATGGGCATGAGCGAGTTTTACGGCGAGCGCGACGAAGGCGAAGCCGTGGCCACGCTCAAACGCGCGCTCGACGCCGGCGTCACCTTGTTCGACACGGCCGACGCCTACGGCCCGCACAGCAACGAGCGGCTCGTCGGCCGTGTGTTGCGCGGGCAGGGCGAGCGCGTTTTCATTGCCACCAAGTTCGGCCTGGTGCGCGACCCCGAAGATTCGACCAAGCGCGGCGTCGACGGCAGTCCGGCTTATGTGCGTTCGGCCTGCGAGGCTAGTCTGAAACGCCTCGGCGTCGAGGCCATCGATCTTTACTACCTGCATCGGGTCGATCCGAAGACGCCGATCGAGGACACCGTCGGCGCCATGGCCGAGCTGGTGCGACGCGGTGACGTGCGTTACATCGGCCTGTCCGAGGTCGCTGCGGGCACGCTGGAGCGGGCCTGTGCCGTGCACCCGATCACCGCGGTGCAGAGTGAATATTCGCTGTGGACGCGAGATCCGGAGAACGACGGCGTGCTCGAAGCCTGTCGCCGTCTCGGCGTTGGCTTCGTGCCGTACAGTCCACTTGGGCGTGGCTTTCTCTCGGGGCAGATTCGCTCGCCGGAAGACCTGGCGCCTGATGATTTTCGTCGTGCCAGCCCGCGCTTTCAGGGCGACAACTTCGCGCGGAACCTGAAGCTCGTGGACGAGGTGAAGCGGCTTGCCGTGCGGCGCGGTTGTTCGCCGGCGCAATTGGCCCTGGCCTGGGTCCTTGCGCAAGGCCAGGATATCGTGCCGATCCCGGGCACCAAGCGGCGCAAGTACCTCGATGACAATGTGGGCGCTTTGCTTGTCGAACTCGACGCCGAAGAATGCGCGCAGCTGAGCGAGGTGTTCGCCAGCGATGCCGCCGCAGGTGCACGCTATGCGGATGTCGGCATGGGCCTGCTGCGCGGCTGACGGAGCAAGCCGACGGACAACGCTCCGTCCGTGTCTCCGCCTTTACTCCGGCATGGCATTTTTGCGAATCGATTCGCGATCGCGGTGATGTTCGAGCCTGCCGAGGGTGCTTTCAATCAACCGTTTGAGTTTGCCCTCAGCGCCGCGAAAAGCCTCGTCGACGGTGTCGGCCGTGTGATTGACCGCCACCGGCTGGTGCTTCGCCAGGCGCGCTTCCATGACACAGCGCTTGTCCGCGCCGTGCTTCTTGTCGGAGTTTTCGTCGCTCAGGTGAATTTCGACGCGCGTCACGTCGTCGACGAAGCGCGCCAACGTGCTCTTGAGCTGCGTGTCGGCCCAGGCCTCCAACGTTTCCTTGTTTTCGATGCCGTTGCTGGTGTTCACCTGAATTTGCATGCCAAGCTCCTTTGCTGATGATGATGCGCACCGGCGATGGGTCCGGCGCTGCCAACGAAGGCTACAGCATCGCGCCGGGTCGATGTGCGAGGCGTAGGACCGTCACTTGCGCTTACAGTGAGAGCACTCTCAGGAATTGGCTACGTCATTTAGCCACAAAGGATCCACTGCATGCCCCGTCTCGCCCCATTGCCGATGTCGGCCACGCCGCAACTGAAGCCCCATTTCGATTTTTTCCTGAGCACCCTCGGGTTCACCCCCAACAGCGTGTTGACGATGCAGCGCAAGCCGAAGATGGTGCAGGCGTTCGCACAATTGAACGGCGCCGTGATGGATCCGGAAGGCGAAGTCGATCTGGGCTTTCGCCGCCTCGTCGGTCATTTGGCAAGCAAGGCCTCGGGCTGCCTCTATTGCCAGGCGCATACGCTGCTGGGCGCGGCCAATTTCGGCGTCAGCGAAGAGAAGCTGGCAGATATCTGGAACTATGCCGACAGTCCGCACTACAGCGAGAAAGAGCGCTTGGCACTCGACTTTGCGCTGGCCGCCGGCAGTCAGCCGAATGGCGTTACTGATGAACAGTTTGCGCAATTGCAATCGCACTGGAGCGACAACCAGATCGTCGAGATCCTCGGTGTGGTCGCGCTGTTCGGCTTTCTCAATCGATGGAACGACAGCATGGCCACCGCGCTGGAGCCGGTCCCGATGGCAATGGCCGACCAGACCGTTGGCGCCGCTGGATGGACGCCGGGCAAGCACGGATAGGGGCTTTAGCCGCACACCTGGATGAGCGAGCCTTCAGAACGCGTGAAGGAATCGTAGCGCAGTAGATTCATCCAGCCTATTTCAGCTCTGGATGTAGGTGCGCAACTGCTCGATCGTCACCTCGTGGTCAGCAATGATGTCATCCATCAGATCGCTGATCGAAATCATCCCGACCACGAGTTCGTCCTCGACGACCGGGAGATGGCGAATGCGGTGCTGGCTCATCAAGGCCATACAGTGGTGGGTATCGGTCGCTGGCGTGACGGTGAACGCATTGGCGGTCATCAACTCCCGGACCTTCACTTCCTTTGAATTCCTGCCCTGCAGCGCCACCTTGCGCGTGTAGTCGCGCTCGGAAAACACGCCGACCAGGCGCTCGCCATCGATGACCATCAGCGCGCCGACCTCGAGCGCAGCGAGCGTCGACAGCGCCTCGAAGACCGTGGCATCAGGGCGGGTGCGCCAACCCTTCGAATCACGGCGCTTGAGCAGATCGGAGACCGGTTTCATTAGAACGCTTTCGATCGATTTGGTGTGAGCCCGGCAGTCGATTGCCGCACGGGCAGCGCAGGCATGATAGGCGCCAAGCACCTTCCCCGGCAAGTCAAAAGGGCCCCTGGCACAAGAGCCTCGTTGTCTCGACTCCTGCGCATCCTTTTGGTTGCTACCGACCAGGAATGCGTGCGCGGGCACGGTAACCTCGGCGTGGCGGCGCAATGCGCGCCTTGCAGAATACCCAAGATGAACGATCAGTCACCACGCGAAACGGAAGCGTCGACGTCGTCGTCGACAGCGGCATCGCCACCGGCTTCGGCTTCGTCCGCAGCCTACAAGCCGATCGCCGACTATGCGTTGATCGGCGACTGCCACGGCTGCGCGTTGGTGGCCAAGGACGGGCGCATCGATTGGGCGGCGCTGCGCCGCTTTGATGCCGATCCATTGTTCTGTCGGATTCTTGATGATCAGCGTGGCGGCTTCTGGTCATTGCATCCCCGCGGCGAGTTCACCAGCCGCCGCGCCTACCTGCCCGGCACCAACATTTTGCGCACGGTGTTCGAGTGCGCCTCGGGCAGTGTCGCGGTGACCGATTTCATGCCGGTCGGGCGCAAGCTCGCTGCGCGCACACACGATTACGTGCATCTCAATGCGCCGGGCTGGATCGTGCGGCGGGTGGAATGCCTGACAGGCGAGGTCGACATGCAGACCGCCTACCGTCCGTCCATGGCCTTCGCGGCAGAATCCGCAGAGCTGCTCCTGTGCGAAGGTGCCGTGCGCGCCGGCCGCGAAATGCCGACCCTGTATGCCGACCTGCCGTTCACTCTGGCAGACGCTTGCGCCCGCAGCGAATGGCGCATGCGATCCGGCGAGCGGCGCGACCTGGTCGTGGCCGACAACACGGTCGAAGGGCAGTCGCCGCTCAGCCGCATCGATGCGTTTTTCGATGCGACGCGGGCTTTTTGGGAAGAGTGGATCGGCTACTGCCGCTACCGCGGAAAGTTCGAGGATGAAGTGCAGCGCAGCGCCTTGGTGCTGAAGCTGCTGACCTTTACACCCAGCGGTGCCATGGTGGCCGCGCCGACGACATCGCTGCCCGAGGAAATCGGCGGCAAGCGCAACTGGGATTACCGCTATTGCTGGGTGCGCGATTCATCGTTTGCGTTATATGCGTTGTCGGTGCTCGGTTACAGCGGCGAAGCGCAACGCTTTCACGATTTTCTGCTCGACGCCTGTGCCCGCTCGCTGCCCGAAGTGCGACCGATGTATGGCATCGACGGCGAACTCAAGCTGCCGGAGAAGGAACACGAGCACCTGGAAGGCTACTGCCGCAGCGCACCGGTGCGCAGCGGCAACGGCGCCTACCTGCAGCGACAAATCGACGTGTATGGACAGACACTCGACCTGGCGCTGATGTACCAGCGGCTTGGGGGGCGATTGGACGAGCAATACAAGCGCCTGCTGGGCGCCATCGCGGCTTTCATCGCCAACCACTGGCATGAGCCCGATCAGGGCATCTGGGAGATGCGTGGCGATCCGCGCCAGTTCGTGCATGGCAAGCTCATGAGTTGGGCCGGCCTCGACCGGGCTGCGCAATTGCTCGACAAAGACGCTTCGTGGCGGGCCCTGGCCGAGCGTGTGAAGGCGGAAATCCTGGCGCATGCGAAAGAGGGCAAAGAGAGCAGAGAGGGCGCAGAGGGAAAAGAGGGGAAGGAGAGCGGCAAGGGCCGCCTGCAGCAAGCGTACGACGGCGGCACCGACGCATCGGTTCTGCTCGCGCCGATGCTGGGTTTCCCGCTCGAAGCGGAAATGCTCAAGCGCACCATCGACGATGTCAGGGAGACGCTCGGGCAGGGAGAGTTTGTGGCCCGCTATCGTTGCGATGACGGCGTGGGCGGCGGCGAAGGTGCGTTCGTCGTCTGCAGTTCCTGGCTGGCCGATGCCGAACTGGCCAATGGGCGCGTCGACGCAGCGCGCGAGTTGATCGAAAAACTTCTGGCACGCGCCAACGACGTTGGCCTCTATGCCGAAGAAATAGATCCTGAGAGCGGCGCCTTTCTCGGCAACTTCCCGCAGGCGCTGACGCACCTGGGCCTGATCGGCAACATTGTCAACCTGCAACTGGCCGAAAAGCAGGGCATCGAGGCGCTGGCCGGTAGCTACGCCGATCGCGCGCAACGCGTGGTCGGCGCGACCTTCGGTTGGCGCGGCCTCGTTGCCGGGATGAAGCAGATGCGCCGCGTCGGTCGGCTCTTCTCGTCCAGGCGTTCGCAACTGCCATGGCCTTGACGGCCGATCGAGCCGCTGCGCTGCGAGTCAGCTCGCCATGAGCATCCAGTGGTTCCCCGGACACATGCACAGCACGCGCAAGGCAATCGCTGCGCGCATGAAAGCGACCGACGTGGTGATCGAGTTGCTCGACGCGCGGCTGCCGGCGTCGAGCGCCAATCCGCTGCTGTCGGCGTTGGCGGCCGAACGCGCTGGTGTCGGGCGCCTGATGCTGCTGAACAAAAGCGATCTGGCCGACGCGGCGCGCACAACGCATTGGCTGGCGCACTACAACAGCCGGAGGGATACATGTGCGCTGGCCCTTGACGCCACACATGCGCCGGCGCAGCTGCGGCAGACCCTGATCGACAGTTGCCGCGCGCTGGCGCCGGGCCGCGGCGGGCTTGCCAAGCCGATGCGTGTGCTGGTCTGTGGCGTGCCCAATGTCGGCAAGTCGACGTTCATCAACACGCTCAGCGCAAAACGTCAAGCGAAGACCGGCGACGAGGCCGGCATGACTCGGCTGGAGCAGCGCATCGTGTTGGCGGACGATTTTTATCTGTGGGACACGCCCGGCATGCTGTGGCCGCGCATCGATGTGCCGGAAAGCGGCGAATGGCTGGCGGCCAGCGGCGCCGTCGGGCGCAATGCCTTCGATGAAGAGTCAGTGGCGCTGGCGCTGCTGGCTTACCTCAAGCGCCACTACGCAGAGCCGCTCGCTTCGCGATTTCGCATACCCGCAGAGTCAACGCTCGCCGGTGCCGATGTCGCTCCTGGAACGGCCGCCAGGGCGGGAGTCCCGCCTGTCCCGAGTGTCCCAGCTTCTTCCGGCATGGCAGAAATCGCGGCCATGGCGGACGATGCGTTGCTCGATGCGATCGGTCGCCGCCGCGGCGCGCTGCTACCGGGCGCCCGTGTCGATCGGCAAAAGGCCGCCGAGATCGTGCTTACTGAATTCAGGAGTGGTGGACTTGGCCGAATCACCTTGGAAATTCCGGACGAATTTGCCGCATGGACTGCGACGGCAGCGGCCGCGCGCGAGGCGGCCGAAGTGCGCAGGCAGGCGCGCAAGGATCAGCGTGTGCCGCCCAGATAAGGGAACGGATTGATCGCTTCTCCTTCCCACCAATGCCGTTCGGGCCGGAGGCGAATTACTGCGAAATGCAGATGCGGGGAGTCCGGACCTGCGTTGCCGGTGCTGCCGACATAGCCAATCACCGTGCCGCGCGTGATGACTTGACCTTCGGCCAGTCCATCGGCATAGCGCTCGAGATGTGCATAGTAGTAAGCCAGGCGTGCGCGGGTGTCGAACTGATAGATGGTGATGCCGCCGCGTCGGCTCAGAAATAATTTGACGATGCGTCCGTCGTCGGCGGCCAGCACCGGCGTGCCGCTTGGCGCCGTGATGTCGATCGCTTCGTGGACGCGCGTGTTGCCCTCGCGAGCGTCAACGAAGTTGTCGCGCAACGCGCTGGCGGTCACGCCCAGCACGGGGATCAGCAGAGGCGGCGGCGTTACGGGTTCGCGCAGTGCCGACGTGTATGCAGATGCGGACGGCGGCGATAGCAGAGATGGCGCCGCAAACGCCCGCAGCCCTGCGAGCGCCAGTAAGAGGGCCAGTGCCCCGGGCAGTCCCCCGGTGAGAGGGCAGACCCGCCACTGCGCCCGGGCGCTCCTCGCGTGAGCCGTCGTCATCTCACGAAGGCTTCTCAGCCGTTTCTACTTCCGGACATCGACATCAAAGCCGACCTTGACAACCTGGGCCAGCCGCATCACGTCCCAGTTGGTCAGGTGGATGCAGCCGTTGGTCTCTGCCGTGCCGACATGCGCTGGATCGGGCGTACCGTGGATGCCCCAGTGCGGCTTCGACAGGCCGAACCAATAGACACCGACCGGGTTGTTGGGGCCGGGTGCAATGTCGGCCTTCTCGTCGGTTTTTCGAGTGTTGCGCAGCAGCGCCGGGTCAAAGGTGAAGGTCGGATCCTTGGCGGCATTCTTGATCTTCATCGGGCCGATCGGCAGTGGATCCTGTGCGCTGCCGATGCTGATCGGAAAAGCCGCGACGCTCCGCTCTTTCTTGTCGAGCAGATACAGCACGCGCTCGGATTTATCGATGCGGATCGATGCGGCATTGGCCACCGGTTGTTCGCCAGCTACCGCCGGCACGACGATGACATCGCCGGCCTCGAAGCGGCTGCCGCGATTGGCGTCCTTCAACCACTGCGGGCTGGTGTGAAACTGTTCTGCCAGTTTCTCCTCGACCGATTCCCAGTCGAGCGACTTGAGCTTGGCGCGTTCCATCATGTCCGCTGGCGTCTTATTAAAGGGGCCAGCCACCTCGGCCTTGGTCAGGGTGTGCTCGGTCAGGATCTTGGGGGGCTCATCGCCCTGGAGCGCCTTCCAGGTTGCGGCGTCGAGGCGACCGCTCGCCTTCTGTTCATGCGCCGTCTGGAATGCCGCCACCGTGCGTTGCATGTTGGTGCCGAACGCGCCATCGATCTGGCCCGGCGAGAACCAGAGCCGATCGAGCAGCACCTGAGCACGAACCACCGCGTCGCCGCGCGCGCCGCGGGCGAGGGCCGGCGTGTCGGTGGCGTCGTTCAGGCGTTGCAACAGCGCCGTGCCACTGGCATTGCCAGGGGCGCCGTTCTTTTTGGCAGCCTTGGCGAAGGCGGACATCGGCAACACGGCCAGCGCGGCCGCACTCGCAAGCAGATCACGCCGATCAAAGGCACTTTCTCGCGCCACACGTTTTTCTGGCATGCAGAACTCTTCTTCCTGAATGAGGCCGCCATCATGCCTGTGTTGACGCCGCGTGGGATGGATGCGCTGGCGGCGCCTTGCATGGAGCGGCCGGAAAACGGCTGCTGCGTGAACTATTGCGCCCTGCGAATCGTCTCTTCCAGTGACGCGACCGGTACGCCAAACTTGCGCACCACCATGCGATTGAGCGCGACCTGTCCGCCTGCCTGAAGGTAAAGCCACTGCTCAGTGCCGAGGCCGCCCTTGGCGGTAAAACGCAAGTGAAGGCGGTTGCCGTTGACATCACCTTCGATCGGCCCTTCGGCGTCGGTCAGGCTGCCCGTATAGCGGTTGTCTCCCGCTGATCGGATGCGCCAGGTGCGTGTGGTCGGCGCGTTGTCGCCTTCGGTGACGCGCTGGACCAGGACCAATGTGCCGTCAGGCTCGACCCGGCCCTGACCCATCACGTGCACCGGTGTGGAACCCTTGAAGATGACTTTGAGCGACGCTTCGCCCGTCGTATTGCCGCTGAAAAAAGCCGCAGGTGAAAACAACGGCGCCGGCTCCGCCAGCGTCGCGTGCTCAGGCGTCGAAACGCAGGCCGTCAGCGGCAACACGGCAACCCATGCGCACAGCTGCATGGTCCATGCACCCGACGGTACCCGCGACGCTGCCGGCTGGACCTGCTCGTTTGCGAGTGGCAGAGTCATGAGGTTGGGTCCATCGAGTAATTGCAATAGCTGTTTGGCCTCAGGCGGCCATGAATAGCGCCGGATCGACCATGGCCTGGTTCAGGCTGACCGACCAGTGCAGGTGGGGGCCGGTGACACGACCGGTGGCGCCGACGGCCCCGAGAACACCGCCAGTGGGCACCTCATCACCGGGCTTGACACCCATAGTGCTCAGATGACAAACCATGGTCAGCAGGCCACCGCCGTGATCGAGCCATACGGTGTTGCCGTTGAAGAAGTAGTCGCCGGTATCGATGACGTGCCCGGGCAGCGGCGCCGACACCGGTGTGCCGGTGACGGCGGCGATGTCCATGCCGCTGTGCGGACTGCGGGCCTTGCCGTTGAAGACACGCCGCAGGCCAAACGAACTCGAGCGGCGACCAGATACCGGCGCCTGCATGCGCAACTCGTTTGGCAGCGGCGCGCTGAAAGTGGCAATGACCGATGCCTGATGCGCGCGTTCACGCTGATAGCGCGCCAGGTCGGTCGCCGATAGATCGACGGTGCGGGGTTCGACCCTGAGCCGTTGTTCGGAATAGCGCTTGGCGCTGATTTCGTAGCTGAGTCGCCGCGTGCTGCCGTGCGGGCCATCGCGCACGGTGATGTTCGCAGCGCCCGGGACGGCGCTGAGCGCGATGCCGACCACGGCGATCCATTGTCCGGGATCGCCGGTGATCAGAAGCGGGACCATCGCTTGACCAATTCGAATAAATGCCTGCGGCGGCGTCGGAGCCGCTCCTAGCGGGAGCCGCGCGACGCCGCCGGGGACTGGCAGATCGCGCGGCCAGACATCGGGTGGGGCAGCCGAAGCGGTCGGTGCGGCCTGTACCGCGAAAGGCGCCGTCGCCGAGAGCAGCAAGCCGGCAGTGCCGAGAAGGAGCGACCTGCGAGTGTCTTGCGTGCCGACGATGCGCGGTCGACAGGGGTCGGTCAGCACGGCGCGAATGGCTTGGCGGGCTTCCATTTCTCGAGAGTACCCGCTGCAATCCATCACACTGGTCCTTCAACGGCGGACGCTTTCTGGGAGATCGAACGGTCCTCACGCCGCCCGTTCGCATGCGCGGCGAAGCGGGTCGGCTCTGCGCCATGGACCGGCATGGCATCAGGCCACGGCCAGCCGCCGAACCGTGTGCGTTGGTAATCGGCAAACGCCTGCCGCAACTCGTGCTCGCTGTTCATCACGAACGGACCGTACTGCGCCACCGGCTCGCCGATCGGACGGCCCTGCAGCAGCAGCAATTCGCCGGACTGATCGCCATTGACGAGCGCGACATCACGCGCGGCGTCAAGTTCGATCGCGGCATGACCGGCTTGCCGCTCCCCATCGATGGCAACCGATGCGCCCGCAAAAAAATAAAGCATGCGGCGGATACCCTCACCCTTCGCCCGCGGCAGCGTCCAACTGGCGCCAGGCGCCATTTTCACGGTCCAGATCGCCAGGTCGGATTCATCTTGGGCCGCCCAGGAATCGGGCGGCGGCGCTGGCGCAGCGTCGGCGTCGCCGCTTGTACCATCGCGCAGCCGCCCGGCGACACAGGCCACCTCGGTGATGCGCCCTTGTGCATCCTGGTGTCGATGCCGCGGTATGTCATCGGCCCAGAGCATCGTGAAATGCGGCTCGGCCATCTTGCTTCGGGCCGGAAGGTTGAGCCAGATCTGGAACAACTCCAATCGGTTGGGCCCTTCTGCATTGAGCAGCGGAAACATCTCGGCATGAACGATGCCGCGACCGGCCGTGAGCCATTGCACATCGCCGTTGCCGAAGCGCGCGCTGGCGCCGAGCGAATCGGAATGGTCGATCAGGCCTTCGCGCACGATCGTCACCGTCTCGAAGCCGCGATGCGGATGGGCCGGGAAGCCGGGCACGGTTTCGCCGTGGTACATGCGCCAGCCGTCCTTTCCGGCAAAGTCGGCGCCGATCTGCCGCCCCGCCAATGACGCCGCCGGCCCAAACTGAGCGTTGCCGCGTGGGTATGCGTCGTCGTGATGAACGCAGAACAGGAACGGATCGAGCGCTTGCCAGCGCGCGTCGACGAGGGGCTGGATGCTCAGGATGGCAGGAGATGTCATGCGGTGCGAGAGGCAAAGAAGGTGCAGCGCGGATCGGTGAATGCGCGATGGCGTACAAGGTCTAGGATTGTCTCTTCTTCCATCCGATGGTTGCTGCCTCGGTTCCCCCGAACGTTTTTCTCACCATGCCAAAACAAGCTTTGAATGTGCTGGGCACGGCGCTCGTGCCATGTTCTTACGATCCGCTCACGGGCTACTTTCGCGATGGCTGCTGCCACACCGATGCCAGCGACAGCGGTACACACGTAATATGCGTCAAGGTCACGCGAGCGTTCCTGGAGTTCTCGAAGGCGCGCGGCAATGACCTGACCACGCCACGGCCCGAATTCCGCTTTGCCGGCCTCAAACCCGGCGACCGCTGGTGCCTGTGCGCATTGCGCTGGCAGGAGGCGTTCGATGCCAGTGTGGCGCCACCCGTGGTACTGGAAAGCACGCTGGCCAAGGCGCTGGAAGTGACCAGCCTCGAAGTGTTGCAGGCGCATGCGGTTTGATAAACGTTGAGCATCGCCAAGCACTGCGGTGAGCTCGCGAATTCAAGCGGCCTGCGACCCAGTTTCAACCCCAGCGTTCGCACCGGAGAGTGGACTTCGACACGGTGGATTTCCGTTCGGATGGCCTATCTCGCAAGCTGCTTCCACAGGTTACCGGGCAAAGGTGTCGCGCAACGTGGCGCTGCGATTGAAAACCATTTTGGCTGGAGCCTGAGCGTCCGCCCGGAAGTAGCCAAGGCGTTCGAATTGATACACAACGCCGTCTTCTGCAAAAAGCGTTGGTTCTACAAAGCCTTGGCGTACCACGAGACTGGCCGAGTTGAGTTCGTCCTCGAGAGTGCCTGCGCCTGGCTTCTCCACCGCAAACAAGCGCTCGTAAAGACGCAGTTCCGCCGCCACTGCATCCGCCACCGCGACCCAGGTGATGTTGCCCTTGACCTTCACCGCGTTTGCGCCCGGCGTGCCGCTCTTCGTATCTGCGACAAGCGTTGCCTGCACTTCGCTCAAGTTGCCGCCCTGATCGCGGGTCGCTGCTGTGCACTCGATCACATGCCCGTACTTGAGGCGCACGCGGTTCCCCGGAAACAACCGGAAGAAGCCCTTGGGCGGTGCGTCCTCGTAGTCGCTGCGCTCGATCCACACCTCGCGCCCGATCTTGAATCGGCGCTGGCCCATCTCTGGATGGTGCGGGTGCACGGGCGCGACGCAGTCGTCCAGCACCTCGTCGCTGCCCATCAGTTCGCCCCAGTTGGTGATGACGAGCTTGACGGGGTCGAGCACCGCCATGGCGCGTGGGGCGATGGGGTCGAGGGTGTCGCGCAAGGCGCCTTCGAGCGCTTCGTAGTCGATCCAGCCGCCGGACTTCGTGACGCCCGAACGCTCGCAGAACAGCTTGATGGCCTCGGGCGTGTAGCCGCGGCGGCGCAGGCCGGCGAGGGTGGGCATGCGTGGATCGTCCCAGCCGTCGACGTGGCCCTCTTCGACCAGTTGCCGTAGCTTGCGCTTGCTCGTGACGATATGGGTGACGTTGAGGCGGGCGAACTCGTATTGATGCGGGCGCGGCGTCGGCACCAGGGCGCCGATGACTCGGCCGTCTTGCAGCGTGCGCGTCTCGGCCAGGCGATCGAGCAGCCAGTCGTAGAACGGGCGCTGGTCCTCGAACTCGAGTGTGCAGATGCTGTGGGTGATCTGCTCCAGTGCGTCTTCGATCGGGTGCGCAAAGGTGTACATCGGGTAGATGCACCACTTGTCGGCGGTGTTGTGGTGCGTG
>JBDSYU010000077.1:0-12535 GCA_039925525.1 Variovorax sp. | reverse complement strand
AAGCCGGAGAGCTTCACGGCTTCGCCCCAGCGCTTCGACTCGGCATGCTGGAAGCGGGTCAACTCATCGGGCGTGGATGGCAAGGGTTCGAAATCGAACGGCGCCCATTTGTCCTTGATGTCCTTGCTGCCCAGGATCCTGGTGAACTCGGCATTGAGCTTAGCAACGACTGCATCGGGCGTTCCAGCTGGCGCAGCGATGGAGGCCCAGATGTAGATATCCAGATCCGGGTAGCCCTGCTCCTTGAAGGTGGCGACCTGCGGCAGCAGCGGCGAGCGCGCGGGGCTGGTCACCGCCAGCACCTTGACCTTGCCGGCTTCGACCTGTTTCTTCACGGCCAGGAGCGGCAAAAACGCGGCATCGACCTGACCGCCGAGCAGTGCAGCCGTGGCCGGCGGCGAGCCGTTGAACGGGATGTGGACCATGTCCAGCCCGGCCAGCTTGTTCAGGATGACGCCGGCAAAGTGCGACGAATTGCCGGCAGTGAAGGAGGCGAACGACACCTTGGCCGGCCGCTCCTTGGCCCAGGCGACGAACTCCTTGACGTTGCTGGCGGGCACGTTCTCGTTGACCGCCATCACCATCGAGGCGCCGAGGAAATTGGTGACCGAGCGGAAGTCCTTGTCGGGGTCGTAGGAGAGTTTGGAAAAGGTGTGCGGGTTGACGGTGAACATGCTGGTGTTGGCCAGCAGCAGGGTGTAGCCGTCAGGCGCGGCCATCTTCACCGCCTGTGCGGCGATGATGCCGGAGCCCCCGGGTTTGTTGTCGAGCCAGAGCTGCTGGCCGGTGTTGGTCTTGAACTCCTCGGCAACCTGGCGCACCGCGGTGTCGAGCGTGTTGCCCGGTGCGAAGGGCACGACGATGCGCACCGGATGATCGGGAAAGTTTGCCGCCTGCTGAGCGCGAAGCGAAGGCGCGGCGGCCATGACGGCGAGGGCGCTGAGCTGCTGAATGGTTTGACGACGATTCATTCGGGGTCTCCGGTTGGCGTGGTTGAAATGAGTGACCGAAGCAGCTCGGCCACGCGCGCTGGCTGCTCGATCGGTGTCATGTGGCCGGCGTCGTCGATCCATTCGAGCTGCGCCGACGGGATGAGGTCTGCCAACTCTTCGGACAGCTCCGGCGGCGTGATGCGGTCGCCGCGGCCGCACGTCACCAGGGTGGAAATGCGAAGCGCCGCAAGCGCTTCGCGGTGGTCGCCGCGCCCCATGATGGCGCGGTTCTGGCGGATGGCTGTGGCGCCGCCCAATTCGCGCAGCAAGCCGAGCAGGTGGGCCATGAAGGCAGCATCGGCATGTCGGGAAGGATGCGTGCTGAAGGGTGCCAGACCGGAGGTGAATTTGTCGAAGTCGCGCCCGATCGAGGCGATGGCCTTCTCGCGCAGGGCGGCGCCCTCGGCCGTCTCGGGACGTGCCGATGTGTCGAGAAAGGCAGCGCCGCCAATCGGCCGGCGCAGATCGGCCAGCATCTGGATAGTGACGTAGCCGCCCATGGAAAAGCCACACAGAATGATCGGTGTGGCGTCGGGCACATCGGCCAGTTGCACCCAGGCGTCGCGGGCCATATCGGCGATGCTGGCCTGCGTCTGCACGTTGGCGATGCGTACCTCAGCCACGTCGGCCAGCAGCGGCGCGACCTGGGCCCAGACGGCGGCGCTATTGAGCATGCCGGGAATGAGCAGCAGCACGGGCTTCATGCGGTCGCCTTCTCCGAGGTTGCCAGCACGGCGGCTCGCTCGCGCAATTCACGTTTCAAGATCTTGCCGACCGGGTTGCGCGGCAGCTCGGTGAGCGCCAGCAGATACTCGGGCAACTTGTAGACCGCGACGCGTTTGTGCTCGCGCAGGAACGCCGTGATGGCGGCCAGCGTGAGTACTTGCCCTCCATCGGCCGACACCACACAGGCGCACACTTTTTCGCCAAGCACATCGTCGGGCACGCCGACCACGGCGGCCTCGCGCACGCCGGGGCAGGCCAGCAGCAGGTTTTCGATTTCTTCGGAAGAGATGTTGACGCCCCCACGGATCACCAGATCTTTGGAGCGGCCGACATAGCGATAGAACTGCTTGCGGTCGCCGGCGATCTCGAACAGGTCACCGGTCTTGTAGAAGCCGTGCTCGTCGAAGGCGCGCTGCGTGAGGTCGGGCGCGTTGTAGTAGCCGCTGAAGATGGTCGGCCCATGGAAGCGAATCTCGCCGACATGGCCGATTTCGTCGATGTCCTCATTGGTATCGGGATCTACCAGCCGGGTGCGGATTTTTCTTGTCGTGGAAATTTTCCAGCTGTGCTCCGGCACGCCGGCACGCGGGAAGAACTGCGCCCGCAGTTCGGGGTCTGGAATGTCGACATGGCTGCCGGCCAGCGCGGCGCCCTCGTTGGAGCCGAAGTAGTTGACGATCTGCACGTTGTGGCGCTCGGCGAAGCCGCGCACCATCCATTCGGACAGCGGCGCCGAGCCCGAGCCGATGTGGGCGAGCCGCACGAAGTCGATGCCGGCCAGCAACTGTTCGTTTTGCAGCATGGTGTTGAGGATGGCCGGGGCGGCGATGGTGTAGTCGATGCGTTCGTCGCGCAACTGCTGCAGGAACACCGGCAGCGAGAAGGGCTGGTGCTGCACCACCGTGGCCCCGAGCATCAACCACGCCGCGAAGGCCGTCGAGAAGCCGGCCATATTGACCAGCGGAAAAGGATTCAGGAGGCGTGCATGAGGCTTGATCTCACCGGCCTCGATGATCGACGGCGCGACCACCAGCCATTCGTTGTGACTGCGCGGCACACCCTTGGGCGTGGCTTCGGTGCCCGAAGTCCAGCAGATGGTGAAGACGTCGTTGGCCGTGATTGCGGCATCGCCCTCGGCTTGTTCGAGCTCTTGTCGCTGCGCCGGCGTCGGCGCCGCGGCCAGCGCAGCGCCGACATCGACGATGCCGGCCTCGACCGATTCGCCCCATGCCATCACCGTACGCAGCGTCGCATGCGCCTGACTCAAGGCCACGAACATGCCAGCGGCCGCATGCCCGCCACCGGGTTTGCCAATGCGTATGAAGCTCACGGCCGCGCGAGGCTTCGCCACCTCGATGATGTGCGACAGCTCGTGCTCGCGATACTGGATCGGCACCGGCGTGACGATGATGCCCAGTCGTGCGCAAGCCACATAGACGATGAACTGCTCGACGCAATTGGGCAACTGCACCAGCACGACGTCGCTCGCCCGTATGCCCTGTGCGAGCAGCAGCAAAGCGAAGCGATCGGCCTGCTCGCCGAGTTGCGCCCAGGTGAGGCGCCGCGGCGTGCCGTGAGCGAAGTCGGCGCGGTTCGGCGCATCGACCACCGCTTCTTCGTCCGGGCGCTCGCGCCGATGCTGCTCGAACAGCGCGCCGAGCGTTTGCGTGCCCCACCAGCCACGCGCGGTGTAGGCGTCGATCTTGTGTTGCGGCACGAGGATCATGGCGCGCTCTGCTTGAAGTCGATCAGTAACCGCGCGCCAGCCGCTCGCCGCTGACCCAGGTGGCGTGGAAGCCGTTGGGTACGCGATGTGGCAGCGGAATACGCGTCACCGGCCCTTGCGCCACGTCTGCGGCATCGAAGATGGTGACGAACGAGGCTTTCTTCTCATCGTCCCAGACGAAGCCGACCAGATAGCCGTCGTCTTCGTTTTTCCAGTTGTCCTTGGGCGCGAAAGGTGCCTCGCTGAACCACTTGTGCACGCCTTCGTGATAACTCGTACTGATGCCGCGCTCCAAGTCCTGACGCACGAAGCCGCAAAAGCGCGGGTCTTCCGAGCGGTTGCTGCGGCCCATCAGCACGTTCCAGCTATACCGTGTCTTGTAGCCCTGCATCCATGAGTTGATGACCGGAAACTCCTGGTTGACGATGTCGTCGAGCACGCGCTCCTTCGTCTCGCCGGTGCGCAGATTGAAGCGCCATTCGTAGAACATGAAATCGTGTTCGAGGTTGGCCAGCATCTTCGGGAAATGATCGACCAGCAGGTTGCCGCGCCAATCGCGTGGCAGGCGAAACGGCGTGCCGGTCATGACGATCTCGACGCCGCCCTGGCCATCGTCTTCTTCCCACGCATTGGCGGCGTGGTACATGTAGGTCGGGCTGGCCTCGAACCAGCGGATCTGCTCGGGCGTGCCGTGGCGTGGGATGACGCCGAAGCGCGACGGCAGTGTGTGATGGAACTTCAGCTTGTGGCGACCGGCGGCCAAGGCTTCCATGTCGTGGAAGAGCGGCAGGTCGTGCACGATGGAGTAGTTTGGCGTGATGGCCATGTCGTGCGGCAGACGCGGCCCCGGCAACTGCACCGGCATGAGGGTCTGCAATTTACCGGCGCGATCCATCACACCATAGTGCATGTACGGCGACTCCTTGCCGTAGGCGAAGAAGAGGAATTCGCCGGTGCGCTCGTCGACCTTCGAATGGGCCGAAACCGGCAGACCCTTCATGCGCGGATCGAAGTCGAGCTTGCCAACCGTCGACAGGTCGTTGGGGTCGCACTGATACACGTCGCCGCCCAGATACCACATCGAGACCAGCTTGCCGGCGTAGTACTTGACGTCGGTGTTCGAGGTGTTCTTCATCGGCGCATCGGGCCGATCCTTGCGCGGCGGGTCCTTGATGCCTTGCCACAACGCGGCGCCAGCACCGAGCTCTTCTTTCAGCCCGTCGGTCATGATCCAGCGGTTCTGGTATTGCGCCCGGCCGCCTTTGAAGCGCACGGCATGCAGCATGCCGTCGCCATCGAACCAGTGATAGCGGCCCGCGGCTGCGAAGCGACGGTTGGGGCCGTTGCGCACATGCATGCCAGTGAGATCCTTCGGGATCTCGCCCTCCGAGGCTTGGAGTTCGAGCGTGAATTCTTCTTCGATCGGCGCGAAGCCGCCGGACAGGACGGGGATGTCGTTTTGACCCATGAGGTTCTCCTTCAAGTTGAGACGGTGGTGCCGGTGGCTCCCGCGGATTCGAGGTCGGCCGGACGGCGCGACTGGGCAATGCGAAAGCGGCCGGCGACAAAAGCCAGGTCGGTCAGACTGGCGTTGCCGGCCGGGTTGAGCCCGGTGACGTGATAGTCGCTGTAGGCAGCCGCAAAGTTGAGCGGCATCGGCCCGGTCAGGTTGATCGTGAGCTGCGCACCGGCGCGGGCATAGGCCGCCTCGGCCCGCGCGATGAAGTCTTCGTCATTGGAATAGACAAACGCCGTCAGGCCACCGAACGCACGCACGTCTTGCGTGGCCTGCGCCAGCGCATCGTTCGCATCCTCGCAGGCGATGACGAAGCTGACGGGGCCAAAGCGCTCGGCGCCATACAGGTCGCGCGCGGTGGTGTCGACCTTGAGCATCAGCGGCGTACGGGTACGCGCATCAGGAAACTCCGGGTGGACATACGCAGCCGGTCGCAGCAACACCTCGCCGCGTTGTTCGCCATCGCCAGTCATTTGCTCGAGCAGGGCCACGGTCTGTGGCGATTGCAAGGCGGCCAGGATCATCGACGCCCGTCTGGGGTCGCGCGTGAGCGCCGACACGGCGCTGGCCAAGCGCTCTGCGACGGCATCGAACGGCACCAGGCCTTGCGGCGTACGCACGCCGGCCTTGGCTACATAGATGTTCTGCGGGCTGGTGCACATCTGGGCGCTGAACAGACACAGCGTGGTGGCCAGGCTGCGCAGCACGGCCTCGAGATCGTCAGCCGATTCGATGACCACGGTGTTGCAGCCGGCGGTTTCGGTGAACACCAGCGCCGGATGCGCGTTGCGCTCGACCCATTGACCAAAGGCGACGCTGCCGGTGAAGTCGACGATGGCGCATTTCGGGTGCTGCACCAGCCGCTTGCCGATCGGCTCGGCGCGGCTGTCGACGCTGAGCATGACCAGGTTCGGATCGAAACCGGCTGCGGTCAGCACACGGCGAAAAACCCGCCCCGAAATGGCCATCGGCAGCACCGTGTCCGGGTGCGGCTTGACGATGACGGCGTTGCCCGTCGCCAAGCTCGCCAGCATCGAGGGCCAGGCATTCCAGGTCGGGAAGCTGGCACAGGTGAAGCACACGGCCACGCCGCGCGGCACCAAACGATAGGTCTTGTCGAGCGCGATCTGCGCCGAGCCGAAGGTGCGCTCCCAGCGCGCCCGCGGCGCAATGGCGTGCATGGCCTGGCTGGCATGGACCAGGGCCTCGATGCCGCGGTCGAGGGCGTTCACACCAGAACCCGCGTAGGCCATGTTGAAGCTCTGGCCGGTCGTATGCATCACTGCATGGGCGATTTCGAACAGATGGTCGCGGTAGAGGGTGTCGAGCACTTCCATCAGCACACCGATGCGCGTATCGATGGGCGCTGCGGCCCAAGAGTCGATCGCTGTTTCGGCGACGTCGAACAGCTGGTCGATGTCCGCCTGCGGATAGGTGATGCCCAGTGGTCGCTGTGTATAGGGCGAAACCTCTTCGCCAATCGTCGCCACGGTGCCGGGCTGATCGAGTGCGAAAGCCTTGTTCAAGTGAGTGCGAAACGCCGCTTCACCCTTCGTTTGCGCCGCCTGTGCGTCCGGGTACTTGCCAGGAAGGTCCGGATATGAACTCCAGCAATCACGATCGCGGCATGCCGCCGCAGCACGCTCAAAAGTCACGCGATGCTTTTCGAACAAGGCGATGCCGACGGGGTACGCGGCAACGATGGCATCCGCGGTGAAATCCATCGCTGCATCCGCTTTCAGAACGGCACTCATTGCGCGAGCTCCTGGGGATCGCGTGACCAGACGAGGCGATGGTGTCGAAGAACGGTGTTGCGCGGCACCGCATCCGAAGCCGACAGCGTCAGCCGCCTGCCGCCATCGAAATGCATGTCGCGCACCTGCTCGGTGCCGACGAAATTGGGGTTGAGTGAATGCGTGACGCTGTGCACCACTTGCCGGTGTGGTGCGCGGCCCTCGATCCGGTAACGACCGGCATATTGGAAGAAGCTTTCGAAAGCCGCAAGGCGCTCCGCTTCGGGTGCGCTGCGCACGCTGTCGCTGGACAGCCGCGCTCTGCGCTTGCGCGCGATGCAGGCATTCATCCATCCGTCGCCGCTGTAAACGATCAAACCACTTGCTGCATCGCCGTAGGGCAGGGTCGGCGTACGGTCGTCGCCGTAGGTAATTTCCCAGCGCAGCAAATGCCAGGTGCCCAGCAATGGGTTGTCGTCCGCCATCGTGTCTCCAGCTTTCACTTTCTTAACTGAACTCATTCTAGAAAAAATTGGCGCGGCTGACAACTTCGGTTGCAAGCCGCGCCCACTCGCGCCGATCTACCTAGTCGAGCTTGACGCCGGCCTTCTTGATCAGGTCGCCCCAACGGGTGTACTCCTCCTGAACCAGCTTGGCGAACTGCGGCTGCGTCAAGTGGCCAGGCGTGTAGCCGAGGGTCTTCATGAGCTCGACGTATTCGGGGTCCGCCATTACTTTATGGACCGCGTCTTCGAGCTTTTTCACGACGGCGGGCGGCGTCTTGGCGGGCACGAACAGGCCACCCCAGGTGCCTGCTTCAAAACCCTTGAAACCCATTTCGGCCAAGGTCGGCACCTCGGGTGTCAGCGGCGAGCGCTCGGTGCCCGTGACGCCGAGCAGGCGCACCTTGCCGGCCGAGAGCTGCGGTTTCAAGGTCACGTAGTCGAGGAACACCGACGCCACGTCGCCGGCGAGCAGCGCCTGCATCGCCGGAGCACTGCCTTTGTACGGCACGTGGATGGTGTCGAGCTTGTTGGCCTCATTCAGCTCATAACCCAACAGGTGGCCGGACGAACCCGGGCCGATGGAGGCATAGCTGTAGTCGCGCGGATGGGCCCTGGCCTGCTCTACATATTCCTTGAGCGTGGTCGCCTTGACCTTGTCCGTCCCCACCGCGAACCACACCGGCGAGCCATTCAGGTCGGCCACCGGCAGCAGATCTTTGAGGGGGTCGTAGGGCAACTTGTTGAACAGGCTCGCTGTCTGCACGATCAGCGGCACGTTCAACAAGATGGTGTAGCCGTCGGGCGGCGATTTGGCGACCATGTCGGTGGCGATGATGGTGCTGGCGCCTGGCTTGTTCTCGACGATGACCGTCTGCTTGAACTCTTCGCCGAGCTTCTTGGCGACGATGCGTCCGAGCACGTCGCCGCCGCCGCCGGGGGCGAACGGCACGATGATCTTGACGATGTGGTTGGGATAGTCCTGTGCTTGTGCCTGGGCAGCCGGGGCAAAGCCGATGACGGCTGCAAGCATGGTTGCCGCCTGGGCGATCGCGAGGCGTCGGTTCGAGTGGGCCATTGAATATCTCCTGTTTGACTGACGAGTGGTGCCTGGGTTGCCAGGCGTGTGGGTAGCTCGCTAACACCGCCATTAGAATGCGCCAGTTCTCACGGAACAACATTTTTCAAAGAATAATCCCAATGGACGAGAAAAAGCAACGAATTAACGGCGCGCAAAGCGCCAGCAAGGCGTTGGCCTTGCTCAAAGTTGTCGGCAGCCACCACCCCCAAGGCGTGCGCCTGACCGACCTCATCGCTCAATCGGGGCAAGACCGCTCCACCACCCACCGATTGCTGGCGTGCCTACTGGAGGAAGGGTTTCTCGATCGGCCCGCACCGTCGAAGCTCTATCGCCTGGGCATCGAGGCCATGCAGCTCGGACTGGTCTCGGCCGGCATGACGCCGGTGGTCGAGCGCTTTCGCCCGACGCTGCAGCGCATTGCGCGCGAAACCGGCGACACCGTGTTCCTGGTCGTGCGCAGTGGCGATCACGCGCTGTGCCTGCACCGCCAGGAGGGACCGTACCCGATCAAGGCCTTCGTCGTCGAGCCGGGCATGCGTCGCTTGCTCGGCGTCAGTTCGGTCGGCATGAGCATCCTGGCGAGCCTGCCCGAAGGCGAGGTCGCGGCTACGTACACACGCCACGCCGCCGAATACGGCCGACTCGGCATCACGCTGGACAAACTGCAGCGCATGGTGCGTGATACCCGCAAGACCGGCTTCGCCGAAATGCCAGACTTTCGCAGCGACGAGACCAACGGGGTGGGCTGCGGCTTCCGCCTGTCGCGCAGCAGCTACGCCGGCATCAGCGTCGCCGCGATCAATTCACGCATGCCGGCGGCCAGGCGCAGAGAGCTGGGCATGCAACTGAAGCGCGAGGTTGGGGCTTTTGCCTGGCAGCCGGAAACGTGACCCGGTGGTCGGGCGAGTGACGCGACAGCAGCCATGCCGCCCGAGACGAAATCCTTCTCTCGTGATTCCCGCATGTCGAGAAAAACAAAAGGTAATTCTTGCCTGGTGCGATTCCTTGCCTGAAACTGGTGTCCTCATCACTCGCGGCTTCTAAACCTCTCAGACTCTTTCGCGCCTTCGCGAAACCAGCGCGTCCTGCGCGTCCGGTATCCCGATCCCGCGCGCACTCACGTCCCGCTAAAGACCCACCCACCATGCCCACAGAACTGAACGACGAACAGAAAATTGCAGTGGTCCGCCAGATGGCCGCGGGCTGGCAGGACAAGGCGTGGCGCCAGTGCGCCGACCTGTTCACCGAGAACGGTGTGCTGCATTCGGTAATGAAGGAGCCCATCGTCGGGCGCGAAGCCTTCTACCAACGCATGATGCAGCTCGCCAACCCCAACAAGAAAGTGTTCCTGCACATCCAACGCATCGGCGTCATCGATGGCGCGGTGATGATGGAGCGCACCGATGAGATCGTCATCGACGGCATCAGCCGTTCGTGCCCGGTGGTCGGGGTGCTGGAATTCGAAGGGCCGCTGATTTCACTCTGGCGCGACTACTACGACCACGCGCAACTGTTGCGCGCGCAGGGCAAGACACCCTGAATCTTTGTAAGTGGCGCCACCGCGCGCCGCGCATCTGAATCATTCCAAGGAGACCGGCCATGGCCAACGCCCCGCTCAAGAAGATCATCACGTTCTATTGCCGATTCACCGGCAGCTACAGCCGCATCGGCTATCACGCACGCCGTGTGTTTTGGCGGCCTATCAAGGGTGACTTCGCTGGCCAGACATGGCTGGTCACCGGCGGCTCCGAAGGCATCGGCGGTTCGGCCGCGCGATCGGCCATTGATGGTGGTGCCACGGTGATCATTGCCGCGCGCAGCCTGGACAAGATGAAGGCCTTCGCTGCATCGACCACGCATCCTGGCAAGGTGCAGACCGAAGTTGCCGACTTCTCGTTGCAGGCCGACATCTGGCCGATGCTCGATCGACTGCAGGCGCGCGGGGTGCGCGTCGATGTGCTGGTGAACAACGTCGGCATCCAGAAGCGCGACCAGATCCTGACGAAGGAGGGCATCGAGACCTCCTTTGCGACGAACATCCTCGGCCACTACCTGCTCACGCGTGAGCTGCTCGAGCGCGACCTGCTGAGCCCCAATGCCGCGGTGATCGAGGTCTCGTCCGGCGGCATGTACAACCACGCGATGGTGCCCAAAGACCTGAACATCATCGGCGAGGGCTACTCCGGCCCGCGCGCCTACGGTCTGGCCAAGCGGGCGCAAGTGATGCTCACCAGCTTCTGGCGCCAGAAGTACGCGGGCGGTGGCCGCTCGTTCTACGCCATGCATCCCGGCTGGGTCGACACGGCCAGCGTCGGCCGGTCGATGCCACGTTTTCGGGCCATCCTGAAATCAGTCTTGCGCGATCACTCCGAAGGCGCTGACACCATCGTCTGGCTCGCCGCCACCCGGCCCAAGCCACAAATGAACGACGCGATCTGGTTCGATCGCAAGGAGCGCAGCGCGCACATCTATGCCCATACGCCGAAGTCGACGGCCACGCCGGCGGATGTGGTGGCGACGTTGGAGAGCTTCGTGCAAGCGCCGGCTTCGCAGCGAAGCGCGCACGCTGAATCTTCTCTCGGCGAGAAGACGCTCGATACAAGCGCTGCAGCGCCGGCCCACCACACACCCAGCGAGGCTGATCGGGCGTGGCGCCCGGCATCCGCTTCGGCTGTCCAGGGTCGCGTCGGAACCTTGCAATCAGGTAGGTAGCGCAACTGGATGGCGCGTGGCGTTGAATGATCTGGCTCTAGACAAGCATCGGAATGTGGTCGGAGCCGATGTGAACGCCGCGTCGGCGCGCCCCGGCGTCAGTGGTGCTTGCCGCGGGACTTGCTGTGTCCTTTGCCGTGGCCGTGACTCTTTCCGCGATCGCCGTCTTGTTTTCTGTCGTGATCCCGCTCACCATGCCGTTCGCTGTCGTCATGCCCCTCGCGTTCGACGTAATGTTGCACATAGTAATCGTCGCGGACGAAGTACACCGGCCGGCCGCAGGCATCGTATGTGTGGCAATGCTTGGCCCATTTTTTCGCGTGGCCGGGCGGAACGTGCAAGTAGATCGGCCGCTCGACGACGCGCTGCGGCGGCCGAACGATGACGATCGGCTGGCGGTACAGCAGCGCCGCTGGTGGCGGCGGTTGGTTGATGTTGATGCGGCCATAGAGCCCCGGCTGGTCGATCGTGACCGAGACGGCGACGTCGGCGGCCGGCGCCGTGGCGGCAAGGGCCGCGCCGCACAAGGCGAGGACAACGGAGCGAACAATGTGTGTCATGGCCGCATCAGAACAGCTATTGCGGGCCGATTCAACCGCGCGACCCGACGGGCGCGGACTCGGCCTGCCTTAATTCACGGGTTGCCGACCGACCGTTTGATTGGTCACAATGCTCAGGCATATTGTGCAAACCTTCACCCAAACCCTGGAGACATCAATGACTCAACCTTCCTTTACTCGAACCAGACTGCGGTCGCTCTTGCTGTGCGCTTGCGCCGCCGCATCGGCCGCCGCCATCGCGCTTCCGGCAAATGCCGCGGATGCGTCGCTCGCCGACCGCGTCATGCAACTGACGCGCGGCACCAAGTGGAAGAAGGTCGACGAGATCGCCGTGCGTTTCGACACCTTTCATCCACAAGGCATGGTGAAGATCGGCGACGACTTCTACGTGTCGTCGGTGGAGATCACCAAGGCGACAACCCGCTACGCGGCGCCCGTGGATGGCTATGACCGCGACACCGGCGCCGGCCAAGGGCACCTCTTTCGCATCAGCGCCAAGGGCGACTTGCTGGGCGACCTGAAGCTGGGCGAAGGCAGCATGTTCCATCCGGGCGGCATCGACTACGACGGCACCAGCATCTGGGTGCCTGCCGCCGAGTACCGACCGAACAGTCGTTCGATCATCTATCGTGTCGATCCGAAAGCGATGAGGGCAGAGAAAGTCTTTGAATACGGCGATCACATCGGCGGCCTGGTACATGACACCGACGCCAATGTGCTGCATGGCGTGAGCTGGGGTTCGCGCCGCTTCTACGCGTGGCCGCTCGACAAGGAAGGCAAGCCGACCAACGCCGAGGTAAAGCCTGCCGATCTTCGTGTGACCAACCCGGCCCAATACATCGACTACCAGGATTGCAAATACGCGCCTCCAAACCGCATGTTGTGCTCGGGCCTGAACGCTTACCGACCCGCACCGGATGCCGCGGTATTCCGTCTTGGCGGGTTCGAACTCATCAACCTGAAGGACAACCGCCCGATCTGGCAGG
>JBDSYU010000076.1:0-6225 GCA_039925525.1 Variovorax sp. | reverse complement strand
CCAGCCCTCAACACCGGCATCATTGCCATCGGCGCCGTGCTGGCCAGCCTGATGGGCACCACCGGCGCCTCGATGCTGCTGATCCGACCGCTCATCCGCGCCAACGACAATCGCGTGCACAAGGCGCATGTCATCGTCTTCTTCATCTTTGTCGTGTCGAACGCTGGCGGTTCACTCACGCCGCTGGGCGATCCGCCGCTGTTTCTGGGCTTCCTGAAGGGCGTCGAGTTTTTCTGGACCCTCAAGAACATCCTGCCCGACACCCTGGTGATCGTCGCCGCCTTGCTGGTGATGCTGTACTTCCTAGACAGCTGGTTTTACAAGAAGGAGGGTGTGCTGCCCGCCGACCCGACACCCGACACCGGACGCGTCGGCTTTGATGGCGCGCGCAATTTCTGGCTGCTCGGCGCCATCGTCTTTTTTGTCCTGCTCAGTGGCATTTGGAAATCGCCGGTCGTATTCGATGTGTATGGCACGCCCCTGGGCCTGCCGGGCCTGGTGCGCGACGTGGCGCTGGTGGCGATCGCCGTGCTGTCATTCAACATCACCGCAGACAAGGTGCATCAATCGAACCAGTTCGGCTGGGAGCCGATGCTCGAAGTCGCCAAGCTCTTCGCCGGCATCTTTCTCACCATCATCCCGGTCATCGCCATGCTCAAGGCCGGCACACAAGGGCCATTCGGTGCTGTCGTTTCCGCGGTGACGAACCCCGACGGAAGCCCCGACCCGGTGATGTACTTCTGGGCCACCGGCCTGCTCAGTTCGTTCCTGGACAACGCGCCGACCTACCTGGTGTTCTTCAACACTGCCGGCGGCGATGCGCAGGCGCTGATGACGACAATGGCATCGACGCTAGCGGCGATCTCTGCCGGCGCGGTGTTCATGGGTGCCAACACCTACATCGGCAACGCCCCGAACCTCATGGTCAAGGCCATCGCCGAAAGCCGCGGCGTGCGCATGCCGAGCTTCTTCGGCTACATGGGCTGGTCTGTGGTGTGCCTGGTGCCGCTTTACGTGATCGTGACCCTGCTTTTTATTCGCTGAAAACATTTGAACGATGACTGCAACGAACAAACCCAAAGTGCTGGTGGCGCGCGCCACTTTTCCCGAGTCACTGGCGCGCCTCGCCCAACATTTCGAACTGACGTCGAACCAGGACGATGTGTTATGGACCGCCGCGCAGTTCGCGGCGCAAGTGGCCGACAAGGCCGGCGTACTGACCACCGGCAGCGAGCGTATCGACGCCGCACTGCTGGCAGCCTGTCCGCATTTGAAGATCTGCGCCAACCAGGCCGTCGGCTTCAACAACTTCGACGTCGAGGCCATGCGCGCCCATGGCGTGGTCGGCACCAACGCGCCCGACGTGCTGACCGAAACCACCGCTGACTTCGGCTTTGCGCTGCTCATGGCGGCAGCCCGCCGCATCACCGAAAGCGAGCATTTCCTGCGGGCCGGCCACTGGCAGCGCTGGCGTTATGACATGTTCGCCGGTGTCGATATCCACGGTTCGACCCTTGGCATCATCGGCATGGGCCGCATCGGCCAGGCCATCGCCCGGCGCGGGGCGCTCGGCTTCGGCATGCAGGTGATCTATCACAACCGGTCGCGTCTGGCGCCGGAGATCGAGGCCCAGTGCAAGGCGCGCCGTGTCGAGAAGGCGGAACTGCTGCGCGCGGCCGATCACGTGGTGCTGGTGCTGCCTTTCACCCCTGAATCGCACCACACGATCGGCGCCGCCGAACTGGCATTGATGAAGCCGACCGCCACCTTGATCAACCTGGCGCGCGGCGGCATCGTCGACGATGCGGCGCTGGCCGCGGCGTTGCGCGACAAGCGCATCGCCGCCGCCGGCCTCGACGTGTTCGAAGGCGAGCCCAACGTGCATGCCGATTTGCTCAGTGTGCCCAACGTGGTGCTGACCCCGCACATCGCCAGCGCCACCCTTCCGACGCGTCGTGCCATGGCCGAGCTGGCGGCCGACAACCTCATCGCTTTTTTTGAAGGTAGTGGGCCGCTCAACCTCGTCACACCTGTGCCGTCGGTCGCTTGATGAACAGCGACACGTCGATGGCGTCCTGAAATGAGCGAAGGCGCGCAGTGGAATACCTGGTTGCTGCTGGGTTTGTCCGTCGGAGTCTCATTGCTGATCGGTCTGCTCGTTGGCTGGCTCTGGGGCGCCAGTCGAACGCGGCGTGGCGCGGAGGCGGCGTTCCGTCTGAGCCTCGACGATGCCAAGGCCCAAGCGATGCACAGCGGCCGCACCGATGCCGAAGCTGCGCTCAATCCATTGCTGGCCACAGTGCAGGAGCGAGCACGCCTGTTCCAGGCCGAACGCGATGGTCTGGATGAGACGTTGCGCAGTTTTCGTCAGCAAGCGGAGGGCTGGCGAAGCGCGCTCGATACGGCAAGCAACGAGCGCGCGCAGTTCGCGGAACGCGCCGAGCGGCTGCCGCAACTGGCTGACGAATTGGCCGGGCTGCGCGTTGCCCATGACGCGTCGCGTGCAGATGCAGGGCAATTGCGCACGCAACTGGTTGAACTGCAGACGCGAATCGCCGCCGAGCGCCACGAAGCCGAGCAGGTGCACACGCTCGAGCGAAGCCAGGCCAAGGAAAAAATCGCGCTGTTGATCGAAGCACGCGAGCACCTCGGCAACCAGTTCAAGGCGCTCGCCAACGACATTCTCGAAGAAAAGAGCAAGCGCTTTGCCGAGCAGAACCAGGCGAGCCTCGGCGCCTTGCTCGACCCGTTGCGGCTGCGCTTGTCCGACTTTCAGGGCAAGGTCGAACAGTTCTACGTCGCGGAAGGGCAACAGCGTTCGGCGTTGTCGGAGCAGGTGCGGCAGTTGTTCGACTTGAATCAGGTGATGACCGCCGAGGCGCGCAACCTGACCAACGCGCTGAAGGGCTCGACCAAGACACAAGGCAACTGGGGTGAGCTGATCCTGGAGCGCGTGCTCGAGGCGTCGGGCCTGCGCCGCGGCATCGAATTCCACGTGCAGCAAAGCGAAGACCGCGAAGATGGCTCGCGCGCGCAACCCGACGTGGTCATCCACCTGCCCGAGGAGCGACGGCTGGTGATCGACGCCAAGGTGTCGCTGCTTGCCTATGAAGAGGGCGTGCGTGCCGAAGGCGAGGCCCAGCGCAGCACCGCCGAGCAAAAACACGTGGCTTCCGTGCGCCGGCACATCGACGGGCTTTCCAAGCGCCGCTACGAGGCGCTCTATGGCATTCGCTCGCTCGATTTCGTGCTGATGTTCATGCCCGTCGAACCGGCCTTCATGTGGGCCATCTCGGCCGACGAGCACCTGGGCAGCTATGCCTGGGAGCGCAACGTGCTGCTGGTGAGTCCCTCCACCTTGCTGTTTGTTTTGCGCACCGTCGCGCATCTATGGCGGCAGGAAGCGCAGACGCGCAATGCACAGGAGATTGCCAAACGCGGCGCCGAGCTTTACGACAAGCTGGCCGGCTTTGTCGCCGATCTGGAAAAGGTTGGCAAGTCGCTCGACACGGCGCAAGGCGCGTATCGGGATGCGTTCGGCAAGCTCACGGGTGGGAAAGGCAACGCCATCCGGCAAGCGGAAATGCTGCGCGAGCTGGGGGTGCAGCCGAGCAAGACCTTCTCGCCTGCGACATTGGATAGCGCGCTGCCCGATGACCGAGAACCCGAGTCGCTGAACTCGGTGGGCTCGGCAACCTTCGCAAGCGCTACCGATGTGCAAGCACGTCAGAGCCAGGTCCGAAGTGCAGACGTTGCCGCATCCACCGAAGGCGAGGCGCGGCACGTGCCGGCAACGTGACAACGCGCGAGCTGCTGCGCCTGATTTCGGCGCAGATTTGTCTGCACACAACGATGTCGGGCCTGCGCCTGGCGGCGCCGCTCTTGGCGTTGCAACTGGGCTACAGCGCCTTTGCCGTCGGCCTGCTCATCGCACTGTTCGCCTTGACGCAGGTATTTCTTGCCTTGCCGGCCGGGCGGTTCGCCGATCGGCATGGCTTGCAGCGACCGCTCAGGTATTCGGTCGTCGCGGCCAGCATCGGGGTTGCGGCGGCGGCGCTGTGGCCGAGTTTTGCCACGTTGTGCCTGGCCGCATTGGCCACCGGCGGTGCCACCGGTGCCTCGGTGATCGCGCTGCAGCGACACGTCGGCCGTACGGCGGTCGGCACCGGCCAGTTGCGGCGTGTCTTCAGTTGGCTGGCCATCGCGCCGGCACTCGCCAATTTCGTCGGTCCGTTCGGCGCCGGGCTGTTGATCGATCACGCGGGACGTGCCCCCGGCGACCTGACGTCGTTTCGCGTGGCCTTCGCGGTCATGGCCTTCATGCCGGTGGCCTGTTGGTTGCTGGCGCGCAAAGCCAAGGAGGGCGAGCTGACTTTGCCGACGAGCGAAGTGCTGCCGTCGCGCGCCATCGATTTGCTTGGCCAACCGATGTTCCGTCGCGTGATATTCGTCAACTGGCTGCAGTCCTCGTGCTGGGACGTGCATTCGTTCATGCTGCCGTTGATCGGCCACGCGCTCGAACTGCCGGCTTCGGTGATCGGCAGCATCCTCGGCGCTTTTGCCGTAGCCGCCGCGGCTGTGCGGTTGATGCTGCCGCTTCTTGCTGCCCGGGTGCCCGAGCGGCTGGTGATTCTCGCGTCGAGCGTGGTCACGGTGCTGGCGTTCATCGCCTATCCCTTGCTGTCGTCGCCGTGGAGCATGGCTTTGTGTTCGATGTTGCTCGGCGCGGCTCTCGGCGCGGTGCAGCCGATGGTGATGAGCATGCTGCACCAGATCACGCCGCCGCATCGCGTGGGTGAGGCGCTCGGCCTGCGCATGATGCTGGTCAACGCTTCAAGTGTTGCCATGCCGATGTTGGCCGGTTCGCTCGGCGCGGCCGTCGGCACCGCCGGCGTGTTCTGGATCGTCGCAGCGGCGGTCGCCGGCGGCACTCGAGCGGTGTGGCGGCTGGATATGGACAATGCCGGACATTGACCGCGCAGCAGCGTGGTTACCCGTAAAAAGGACGCGAGCGATGTGGATAACGGTGCTGCAGGTGATCTTCGGAATGGTCGTGCTACTCGCGCTCGTCTTGTTGCTGGCCGGACAGATGGGCTGGCTGCGCGGCAAGGTGCCGACTCAGCTCGGCGTGGGCCAGGGCCGGCTGATGCCGCCCAACGCCACGCCCAACAGCGTCAGCAGTCAGGCTGGGCTCTTCCCCGAGCACAAGCAGCGCCGCTACGCGCAGATCGAGCCGCTGCGCTTCAGCGGCGATGCCGACCGTGCCTTCACGCGGGTCGCCAATGCCCTGGCGGCGCTGCCCGACACGCAGATCATCCAGCGCACGCCCGAGTACGTCTACGCGCAATGCACCACGCAGTGGCTCAAGTTCACCGATGACGTGGAGTTATATCTCGATCGCCAGGCCGGCGTGATCCAGGTGCGATCGGCCAGCCGCCTCGGGCAAAAAGATTTTGGCGTCAATCGCGCGCGCGTCGAGGCGCTGCGCTCGGCGCTGAAAGATGTGCCGGTGTGACACGCTGAAGGTTGATCTGCTGCCTCGCCCCTGTAGGTCGTTCAAATTCGGCATCCCGAGCCAGACCTCGCGAGAACGCCCAACGCCGCGCACAGGCGCAGCGCAATCTCTGGCGTTACGCGGCTCACGCCCTTGCGGATAAGGCCAGCGTAGAAGCACGGACCTCGTCGAGCTTTCCGCAACTTCACGACATCGCAAGCGGCGCCGACTCCCGCGACGCTTTCCGGTCAATTGCCGTCAGAGCGCGTAGAAACGCTTGATCGTCTCCCACGCGTCCTGCGGGGTGTCGACGTATTGCACCAGGTCGACATCGCTGGGTGAAATCGTGCCTTCGTCGATCAGGCACTCGAAGTCCAGCATCCGCTTCCAGTAGTCGGAGCCGAACAGCACGATGGGCACCGGCCTGGCCTTGCGCGTCTGCACCAGGGTGATCACTTCGAAAAGTTCGTCGAGCGTGCCGAAGCCGCCCGGAAATGCCACCAGCGCCTTGGCCCGCATCATGAAATGCATCTTGCGGATGGCGAAGTAGTGAAAGCGAAAGCTGAGCTGCGGTGTGACGTAGGGATTGGCCTCTTCTTCCATCGGCAGCGCGATCGCCAGGCCGATGTTCAGACCGCCACCTTCCTGCGCGCCACGGTTGGCTGCCTGCATGATGCCAGGGCCGCCGCCCGTGCAAATGAAAAGCTTGTCCTCGGGCGATTTGCCCTGGC
>JBDSYU010000075.1:0-11766 GCA_039925525.1 Variovorax sp. | reverse complement strand
GATGATGATGAGTGGTCCAAGAGCGCCGCGGACTGATAAGAAAGCGCCACGAACAGAAATTTCTGACGCCTATCCCGCGCTTCCTGCCGCCGGGTCGCCGGCTGAATTGCCAACACGGCGACGGCGGGCTTTCGTATGCCGGTTAACCACAAAGATTCGATAGACAAAACATATTCATGGAGATGGCCAAGTGAACTTGTCGGTTTTCGGACAGCCAAAACTCGCAGAGCGCGTCAGTTCGATGAAGGCGTCGGCGACGGTAGAAATGTCTGAGCGGATCAGACAGAGCCGTGCCTCTGGCCGGAAGATCTTCGGTCTATCGAGTGGCGATCCGAACCTGACGACCGATCCGCGAATCATCGAAGCGGCGGAGCGCGCAATGCGTGGCGGCGATACGCACTATTCAACACCAGCGGGCACGCCACTCCTGCGTGAAGCGATCGTGCGGTATGAACGCAATCGCAGCGGTGCGACCTACGACCCATCCGACATTCTGGTGACACCGGGCGGCAAGTTCGCATTGCTCACGGCGTTGATGGGCGTGGTAAATCCTGGTGACGAGGTTTTGGTTCCTGAGCCTGGCTGGGTCAGCTACGGCCCATGCGTCAGATTGTGCGGCGCAACGCCCGTGGCTGTGGCCATGCTCGACAGTGTCGATCCGCAGCTCGTTGAAGAGTCGATAACGAAGGCGACGCGGGCGATCATTTTGAATTCTCCAGCCAATCCGACCGGGCGTATTCTGCCGGCAGCAGAGTTGAATGCGATTGTCGATATCGCACAGCGGCATAACCTCTGGATCATTTTCGATCAGGTCTATGCCGATCTCAACTACGAGAAGCAGGTCGTCTTTCCACAGGCCACAGCGGCTGGCCACGAGCGCACACTGGTCGTCGACAGTACGTCGAAGACCTTCGGCATGACCGGTTGGCGTCTCGGTTATCTTGCCGCGCCGTCCGGACTCGCCAAACAGATCGTCAAATACCTGCAACACTCGATCTATTGCGTGCCACCCTTCATCCAGGCGGCCGGCGTTGAGGCCTTGGGACTCTATGACGAACTGGTCCCGCAATACAGAAATTTGTTCCGCAAGCGCCTGGAACGCGCCGTCGATGTTCTTTCGACTATCGAGGGCATCGAATGCCGCATGCCGGACGCCGCTTTTTACCTTTTTCCAAAGGTGATGGGCGACGATGCAAAGATTGTCAAGCGCTGGCTCGATACCATCGATGTCGCCACGCTTCCCGGTTCGGCGTTCGGTCCGGCGGGTGCAGGACATCTGCGCTTTTCGCTGACCATATCGGACCAGGATCTGGATATCGCCCTGGAACGAATCGCCAAAGCTGGCATCGGTTAGCTTTTAATTCAACCAAGGAAATCAAGACCATGAGAACTATTGGAAAGTTGATTGTTTCAGTCGCAGCTGCGGCGGTCATCACCGTTGCCGCGCTTGCCACGTCCGACGCGAAAGCGCAAACGCAAGACACCATTACGCAAATAAAAGGTAGGGGCAAATTGCTGGCAGGTGTCAAGTTCGACACGCCACCGTTCGGTTCACTCAATGACAAGAACGAGCCTGTTGGTTTTGACCTTGATATCGTGCGCAAGGTTGCGCAACGGATCGGTGTCCCAGTCGAATTTGTGAAGGTCACCTCGCCAACCCGCATTCCTTTGCTCGTCAGTGGAAATGTGGACCTTTCTGCCGCATCCATGACGCATACGCAAGAGCGTGATAAAGCCATCGATTTCAGCATCACTTACTACACCGGCGCCCAATCGCTGATCGTCCCTAAAGGCAGCAGCATCCGTGGCGTCAAGGATCTCGGAAACAAACAGGTGTCGGTGCAACAAGGCACGACGCTGGAAAAAAATATCGCTAATGCGGCTCCAGGAGCGAAGATCGTCGCGTTCAAGGATTACAATAGCGCCTGGCTTGCCTTGGTGCAGGGTCGCGTCGACGCACTGACCGGGAGCCTGAACATATTGCAGGGCTTTTCGAAAAACAATGCCGAATTCGTCATTCTGCCCGATCGCTTCAGTACAGAGCCATTCGGCATTGGTGTGCGGCAGGGCGATTCTTCTTTGCGCGACGTCATCAACTTTACGCTTCAGGATATGTGGACTTCGGGCGAATACGCAACGCTCTACAAAAAATGGTTCGACGCCGAACCCGAAGTAGCGATTGAAGTCTGGCCATAAGAGGCGGCCAGCAGATGTGAGGCGATGATGAATTACCGGTTCGACTGGCTGCCCATTTGGGAAGCCCGCGGTCTCATCGCTCACGGGCTTCTGATGACCGTGGCAATGTCGATGGTGGCCCTGGCGGTCGCGATCGTCGTGGGGTTCATTGTCGGTACTGGCGCTGCGACAGGCTCACGCCCGACGCGCTTTGCGTCGGCTTTGTTTGTCGAGACGATGCGCAATGTACCGCTGCTGATCCATATGTACGTTTGGTACATGGCGCTGGCATTCCTGCGCTTGCCGGCTTTCGCCTGCGCCGTATTGGGGCTGAGCTTGTATTCAGGCGCCTACGTTGCCGAAGTGGTGCGTGCCGGCATCGGGTCGGTGCGCCGCGGCCAAATGCAAGCTGCCTTGGCGACTGGCCTGACGCGATTTCAGGCGTTTCGGTTCGTCATATATCCGCAAGCCTTGCGTATCATCTCGCCATCGTTGGCGAGTCTGTTTTCTCAACTGATCAAGGACTCATCACTGGCCTCGGTAATCGCCGTTGCCGAATTGACCTACCAGGCCGGCGCCATCGACGGACAATCCTTCCGCACATTCGAAGTCTATATAACGATCGCCGTGATCTATCTGATCATGGTCACCATCGCCAGTCAACTCGTGATGCTGCTGCCTGGCGCGCGCAATGATGCGTCGTCTGCGAGGTTTGCCGATGCCTGATGTCATTGTTCAAAATCTGCCATATCTGACGAAAGGCCTGATCACGACAATCGACCTGTCTTTTTGGAGCATTTTGTGGGGCACGATGCTCGGTGCAACGCTCGGAATCATCCGTTTCGTCCGCACGCCGCTGCTGAACACGTTATCGATTGTGTTTATCGGGTTTATCCGCGGTACACCATTGCTGGTCGTGCTGTTGATGACGTACTTCGCGTTGCCCGCACTGTTTGGCTACAGGTCGTCCGCGTACGGTGCAGCGCTGGTCGGATTCTCAGTATTCATAGGCGCTTACATCGCGGAAGATTTTCGCTCGGGCCTGCGCTCGGTACGCCCGAGCTTGATTCAGGCTGCCCTGGCGACCGGGCTTACGCGATGGCAAGTGTTGCGTTTTGTCATCGCACCCCAGGCTGTGCGCAGCACGATTCCATCGATTTTCAATCAATATGTTCGCCTGCTCAAGTTTACCTCAGTGGCCTCCATTATCGGCGTAACCGAGCTGACTGGCGCTGCGCTTCTTGTCAATGCGAGAGATTTCCATCCGATAACTTTGCTGGCGGCAATCGCAATTTCCTATCTGACCATGTGTTACGGCCTTTCAATGGTCGGCCGTGTGCTTTACACCCGGTTCGCGGTGAGGACCTGACATGGAACTGGACGCTATTCCAGTCATCGAAATAATTGATCTGCAAAAGCGCTATGGGAAGACTCCCGTACTGCGCGGATGTTCCATGTGTGTGGGTCGCGGCGAGGTCGTCGTTGTTTGTGGCCCGTCCGGATCTGGCAAATCGACGCTCATCAAATGCATCAATGGATTGGAGCCATATCAGGCCGGGAGCGTCAAGGTCGAAGGTATAGAGGTCGGCGCGAAAACTACCAACTTGCCACAACTGCGATCGCGAATCGGAATGGTGTTCCAGCACTTCGAGCTGTATCCGCACATGTCGGTGTTGAATAATATTGTGCTGGCTCAGGTCTACGCCATCGGCCGTTCGCGGCGTGAAGCTGTCGAGCGTGCGCAGCAGCTTTTGGCACGGGTCGGGCTTGAGGATAAACGCGATGCCATGCCGGTCGATCTGTCGGGTGGACAGCAGCAGCGCGTCGCAATTGCTCGAGCGCTGGCGCTTGATCCGCAGGCCATTCTCTTCGACGAGCCGACGTCGGCGCTCGATCCAGAAATGATTCACGAGGTGCTCCAGGTCATGGACGCGCTCGCGAAGGATGGTATGACCATGGTTGTCGTATCGCACGAGATGGGCTTTGCCCGGCGCGTCGCTGATCGTATTGTTTTCATGGATGAAGGCAAAATTGTCGAAGATGCTGCGAGCGAGGACTTCTTTTCCAAGCCACGTACACCCAGGGCGACGGAGTTTCTTTCAAAGGTATTGGATCATTGAGCGGGCTCGGGTGGAACTCCCGGCCCAGCTGATGCAAACCGGCCGCCCTTGTTCGCAGGCCAGCTCAGCGGCGGCGGTCCGGACACGCCAGCCTTTTGATCCGGCTCCGTCGGCGCCACCAGCGAGCGCAGCTCTGCCATCGCACGCGAGGTCTACTTCACAGCCTGGAAGTCACGTCGAGGTCAAGCGGCGCCTTCGGTAAACGCTCCCAGGGGCCGCCGGGCAGGTAACGCCAGATGTCGCTGTCGCTGTCGTTGCCGATCCGGAACAGGTGCATCCACTGGTGGTTCAGCAGCCGGCTGACGTTGTCGTGTCTGCCGACGAACGCATCAATCGGATTCTGCGGCGCCTCGATGAAGACGCTCAGACGCAAAGGCGCGTGGCGAAGCGCTTCGCCGTCGTGCAATGACTGCATGGGCAGTCCGACGCGAAGATCGCCGCTGTTGCCTTCGAAGACCCCGATATTGCCGCCGACCACGTTGTGCAGCACCTTGTTGCCGCTGCCGTAGCGCTGGTTGTCGACAGTCGAGGCGTAGTTCTGCAGGTTGATCCAATACGTGACGATCATCGGCGCCGTCATGATGAGTTCCAGCACCTTGAACCCGACGTCCTGCTGCCAGCGATAGTCGTGCAGAAATGCGACCTGCCAAGTCGAGATGCCGGCTGCGGCTGCTGGCGCGCGATTCGGGCGCGGACGCGTTGCTGCATCGGTGGTGGTGCGCGACGAACTGAAGAGCGGCGTGCTGGTCGAGTAGTGCGTCGTGCCCGACCTGGTGGAGCATTTCTACGCCATCACCGTCAAGCGCCACTTCGAGCCGCCGCTGCTGAAGGCGCTGCTGCGTCAGAGCGAACTCGAGGTTTTGGGGATGCCCATCAAACCGACAGGTGCAAAGACGGCGGCCCGCTGACGGGTCAGCCTGAAGTCATAGATGTCGGTCCGTGCGCCAGACGTCAGCGCCGATACGGCAGGCCGCCAGCGCGCAGCGCCGATGCAAACTCAATGCAGCTTCACCTTGTCGCGGCCCTTCAGCCCAAGCATTTGCCGGGCCTCGTCAGGAGTTGCGATCTCCATGCCGAGCTTCTCAAGCATTTCGCGGATCAAGTTCACTTGCTCGGCGTTGGTCTTGGCCAGCTTGCCGCGCCCGACCATGAGCGAATCCTCGAGCCCGACGCGCACGTTGCCGCCCATCAGGGCCGCTTGCAGGATCATCGGGAACTGGTGCCGTCCCGCGCCCAGCACCGACCATTGGTAGCTGTCGCCGAACAGTTTGTCGGCCATGCGCTTCATGTGCACCAGGTTTTCCGGATCGGCGCCAATACCGCCGAGGATGCCAAGCGCGAATTGCAGGAACATCGGCGCCTTCACCAAGCCGCGGTCGACAAAATGCTTGAGGTTGTAGAGGTGGCCGACTTCGTAGCACTCGAATTCGAAGCGGGTGCCATGGCCCTGGCCGAGGCGCTCGAACACCTGCTCGATGTCGGCGAAGGTGTTGCGAAAAATGGCGCTGCGGGTGCCCTCGATGTACTCGCGCTCCCAGGGGTGCTTGAACTCCTTCATCTTCTCCAGGATCGGAAAGATGGCGAAGTTCATCGAGCCCATATTGCAGGACGCCATCTCTGCCGACCAGTCCAAGGCGCCGGCGAGCCGCTGGTCCAGCGTCATCGTCACGGCGCCGCCGGTGGTGATGTTGATCACCGCATCGGTGGCGGCATGGATTCGCGGCACGAACTGACGGTATATGGCCGGATCGAAGGCCGGGCGACCGTCCTCGGGATTGCGCGCGTGCAAGTGCAGGATCGCGGCGCCGGCCTTGGCCGCGGCGATCGCCTGCTCGGCGATTTCGTCGGGCGTGAGCGGCAGATGCGGCGACATGCTCGGGGTGTGGATCGAGCCGGTGACGGCGCAGCTGATGATGACTTTGCGGGGCATGCGATGCGTCCTTCAGGGGTCGGTCGAGTTGGCTACCAAGCTATGCGAGCCCGAGCGAGCCGCGCACTGGCGCGACCGGCAGATGCTCATGGCGAGGCAGGAAAGTCTCTTCAGGCTCGCCTGCGCGGACGCGCCGCAACATCTCCTCCGGGTCGTACTCGACGCCGATCGGGTTGAGTTCGTAATGCGGCCCGGCCATGAATGCATTGGCCTCGTCGTTCGTCCCGAACGAGTCGACCTGGAACTCCATCTGATTGCCGTCCGGATCGGCGTAGTACATCGAGACGGTGATGCCGTGATGGATGCACCAATAGGGCAGGATGGCCTGCTCCTTCAACTGTGCGTATTTCTCCAGCAGTTCGGTCAAGGACCGGTAGCCGTAGGCCACGTGATCGACGCCAACGTCCCGAATCTTCGGGGCCGGCCCGTCGCTGGGCTTGATGATCGAGAGATTCAGGAAGGCGACGCGATGGTGCTCGTCGTCGTAGGCCAGGAAGGCGATCACATCGCTTTTGAACTGCAGCTTGGCGCCGAACACGGTCTGGTACCACTTGAGCATTTCTTCGAAGCGGTGGGTGCGGTAGACAACGTGGGCGAAGGTCGTCGGTTTGATGGTTTTCGACATGCAGGTCTCCTGGCGCCGGTCAAGGCCGGCCGTTGCGGGTGGAATAAATCAGTTTCAGGCGCGCTTGAGGTCATGTATCGGCTGGCGCAGCGCAATTTTCCAGGCGCCATCGACGCGAACGAGTTCATCGTGGTAGCGGCCGACCGACGCCGGGCCGGACAGCGGCGCCGGCCGAGTGACCGGCTCGGAGCCGAAGACGTGCATGTAGACCGTGAAGTAGGAATCGACATGGGCATGGTCAGCGTCTATGACGCTCGTGCGCAAATTCGTGATGACGTGTCGCATCACCCAATCGTTTTTAAGCGCCGCCATGCGCTCGCGCATCGCCGCAATGCCGACGATGTCGCCGTCGGGCCGCTTCCAGATGCCGTGGGGCGCAAAGAAAATTTCCATCTCGCGATATTCGCCGTTATCGAAATGGGCCGTGAATCGCAGCACCGCGTCTTGGCAGGCAAAGGCAGTTTGGTCGTCGCTTGCAGTGGTCATGATCTCGTTTGGCTGTTGGCGCCCGGTACATGCCGCGCGCTACTACGCCTGAAGGAATGGCAGTGACTTTACGCTCGGCGATATCGAGCTGCATAGATGCAGATTTCCTACAAGCGATACCTCGGATGGATCGATAAAGCCAACGCTGTCACGCGACCGGTTCATGTTGACCAGGCGTGGATCTGCGGGCACTTCCATCCGACAGCATGACCCGCGGCTTCGTGCGCCCCTTTGATGACCCCACGTTCACCTATACCGCAATAAAATCCGCGCTCAACAAGTCCACGCAAGGGAGCAGTCGAATGATTCGAAGATGGTTCAAAAACAGTTTGTTCGCACTTGCCGTCGTTGCTGTTTCCGTGCACGCGCAAACGAAGGTTCTGCTCAACAATTTCACTCCCGCAACCTACTATCTGACGCCGATCCTGCACGCTTGGGCGGCAGATGTTGAAAAGGCGACGGAGGGGCGCGTCAAGATCGAGTTTGCTGCTGGTTCTCTGGCACCGCCGAACCAGCAACTGAGCGGCGTCGAGTCGTCCATCTTCGACGCTGCATTCACGTCCAATATTTTTGCCAAGAACAAGGCGCCGTTGATTGAATTCTCGGCGCTGCCATGGTTGACGTCGGACGCCGAAGCGGCGTCGGTAGCACTTTGGCGCGTCTATCAAAAGCGCTTGGCGGATAAGAAGCAGTATCCCGATGTGCACCTGCTCTCGCTGTTTTCCATCGTCGGTGGGCAGCTCTACAGCGCAGACGATAGGGCGATCCAGTCTGTCGATGCATTGAAGGCGCACAAGGTTTGGGGCCTGCCGGGTCCGGCGGCGGATTTGTTGAAGGTGCTTGGCATCAGCCCGATCACGAGCCCGGCGATTCAGGTGAGCGAGTCGATCAGCCGGGGCGTCGTCGATGCGATCTACGGCATGTCCTATGAAGCGGTCACCGACTTCAAGGCGGCGCCCTACGTCAAGACGATCACCCGCTTTCCTGCAACGGCGACGGCGACCAACTTTGCCCTCTTCATCAACAAGACAAAGTGGGCTTCCATTGGCGAGAAAGACCGCGCGGCGATCATGGCGGTTTCGGGCGAGGCCTTTGCGGCGCGTGCTGGCCAAGGCGCAAACAAGGCTTCGGCCGACGCGCTGGCAACGATGAAAGCCACCGGCGTGAAGGTTGTCGATGTGGACCCTGCCTTTTATGCGGCGCTGCAAACCGCTGCCGAACCGGGCTACAAACAGTACGCTGAAATTGCCGCCAAACAGGGCGTTGACGCGACGGCCTTGATCGACGACTTCAAGGCCGAATACAAGGTGCTTGTCAAACCCTGACCCAGTGCTTTTCGGTCACTGATCGCTCGGTCTGTCTGCCGTGGTGTGTGCTTTCAGCGCATCAAGTTCGGAAGGCCCACCGCAATGGCCGGGAACAACAGGATCAATACCGCCGTCACCATCATCGCCAGCACGAATGGCCCGACGCCGATGAAGATGTCGGTGAGCTTCAAGTCCGGGCGCGCCGCCTTGACGGTGAACACGTTGACACCCACCGGCGGCGTGATCAGCCCAAGCTCGATCAGGATGATGACGATGATGCCGAACCAAATCATGTCGACGCCCTGACCCTGCAGCGACGGCAGGAACATCGGGACGATAAGCACCAGGATGCCGAGCGCCTCGAACACCATGCCCATCAGGATGCACAACACGCCGATGGCAATGACCAAACTGGTGCCGGAGAGATTCATCGACTGCACGAGGTTGAGCACCACATACGGCAGCCCGGTGACATTGATGAACTGCGAGAAAACCAACGCGCACGACGCGATCGCGAAGACGCTCGCGCTGATGCCAACCGCGCCCCCGATCACTTCGCGGTAGTCGACCCACCGCCGCATGCCGCCGCGCGCGAACGAGAACAGCCAGGCACCGAGCGCGCCAACGCTGGCGGCTTCGGTCGGCGTGAAGACGCCCAGGTAAATGCCGCCGAGCACGACCCCGAACAACGTGACGAAGCCCCAGGTGCTCTTCATCGCGGCCAGGCGTTGCGACCAGCTCATGGTCTCGGCATCGGGTGCTGTGTCCGGGCGCAGCTTGACCCAGATGCCGATCGTCGTCATGAACGCCAGCATCATCAACAAGCCAGGAACGACGCCGGCCATGAACATGCGGCCGATGTCTTCGCGCGCGAAGATGCAATAGATGACCATCGGAATGCTCGGTGGAATCAGGATGCCGAGCGTGCCGCCGGCAGCGATGGTGCCCGCCGACAAACTGTCGTGGTAGCCATAGCGGCGCATCGGCGGCATCGCCACCTTGGTCATCGTCGCCGCCGTAGCCACCGACGATCCGCAGACGGCCGAGAAGGCTCCGCAGGCGATCACCGTCGACATGGCCAGCCCGCCTGGCAGCTTGCCGACCAACGCGTTGCCGAAGTCGTACAGCTCGTCGGCGATGCCGCCGCGGCGGATGAATTCGCCCATGAGGATGAAGATCGGCACGACGACCAGGTTCGGGCTGATGATCATCTCGGCGATCTGCTGGCCGGCCATGGCCACCGCGGAGTCGAAACCGCGTGATAGCGCAAAGCCGACAAAGCCGACGATCAGCGTCGCGAACGCCAGTGGGATACCGGTGAAGCTGATCGCCAGCAGGATGGCGAAGCCGACGAGGGCGGCAGTCATACGTAGTCGTCTTCGTCGTCTGTCATTTGCTTGGCGCGCCAATTGCTGATCAGCACCGCGAAGGCGGCTACCACCAGTGCGGCGGTGGCGGCATAGATCCAGCCGATCTGAAATTCGAGAACCGCCGTCAACTCCTTGGCATCGACGGTGTGCCACGCATGCCGCACCAGCAGCGCCGCCAATGCGGCGGTGCCGAGCACGTTCCAGAGGTACACCCAGCGCGGATAACCGTTCGGGAGCAGGCGCCGCAGCGGCGCGTCGAACAGATCGACGCTGATGTGGATGCGCAGTGCCGCGACGACGATCAAGCCGGCCCCGACCAGGATCGCCAAGGTCGCGTTGACGATCTCGGCGGCGCCGAAGATCGGCTTGTTGAAGAAGTAGCGCAGGCCAACATCGGTGACCGTCATCAGCGCGATCAGCGCTGCGGACAGCACGCCAATCGTCTGACCGACGCGGTACAGGCGTTCGGGCCAGCGCCGGGATTCCACCTTCAGCCCTCCGGGGTGTTCGAGGCGGGCCGGAGCGAGCCGGGACTGAGAGACGCTTCCATCATGGCGGCGTACTCCAAAGCCAGCGGGTGATAGCGAGAGGCCATGTTGAAGTGGCTCTTGTGTGCCAACTGCGCCAGTGATTGCATGTCGCCGGCCTTGTAGTTCAGTTCGCCCAACGTCGCCGGCAGGCCCAGTTCGCGCATCAAAGACGCAACAGCCTGGGCGAGCGACCTTGTGGGATCGACACCCATGGCTCTCGCGCAATCGGCAACGCGTTCGGGCTGGTGCACGGCCGTCAAGTCGAGTGTGCTGACGAGTCCGATGCCGCTCAGGATGCCATGGTGAAAGCCCTGGTCGCCACATGTGATGGCCACGGCGTGCGCGGGGCCCAGGCCCATTTCGATGGCGACGCCGCCAGCGAAGGCGGCAAGCATCATCTGGCCACGCGCTTCGATGTCCTTGCCGTCGGCCGTCGCGCGGCGGATGAAACGCATCGCGCGCCGCAGCCCGTCGAGGGCGATCGTCTCCCCCAGCGGAATATCGTTCTTCGACAGGTAGCCTTCGATGCAATGCGAGATGGCATCGATGCCGGTTGCCGCGGTCAGGCGCGGCGGCAAGCTCACCGTCAGATTCGGATCGAGGATGGCGAGCTTGGGAATCAACTTCTTGGAGCCCATCCCTACCGCTGGTGAGGTGGGGTCGGGATGAATGCCGGCCGAACCGTCGGCTTCGCTGCCGGTGCCGGCCGTCGTCGGAATTGCGACCAATGGTGCAGCGGCGCCGTGCGACGCGTTCGGCACCCCCGCGTAGTTGGCGACGGTGCCCGTGTTGGTCGCCAGCAGCGCAATGTATTTCGCAGTATCGATGACCGACCCGCCTCCGACCGCGATGACACCGTCGCAGCCCTCGCGCCGGTAGAGGGCGACGCCGCTGTCGGCGTCGGCAAAGATGGGGTTCTCGGTCACGTTGTCGAACATGACTGGCGTGAGGTCCTTGCCGAGCGCATCGCGCACCGCGGCCGCAACGCCGGCTTTCACCAGTCCCTGGTCGGTGACCAGCATCGGCTTGCTGACACCGAGCGCTTCAAGTTCAGCCGCCAGCGCGGAAATCGCGCCGACCCCGAACAGCATGCGTGGTATCTGAAGTGTGGCGATCATGATTTGTTCTTCCGACTTTTCATGACTGGTCATCAGCCTGGGTCGGCCTGCATCGGCAAACGGCAATGGCCAACGCCCGCGGCACGGCGCAAAGCAGTCGCATGC
>JBDSYU010000074.1:0-9810 GCA_039925525.1 Variovorax sp. | reverse complement strand
CAGCACGCAAGGCCGCCCGGCGCAGCAAACTCAAACCCGTTAAGGATCGCAGCCATGTACGCCTTCACCCTCGAACAACCCAAGACTCTGGCCGATGCAGCCAAGCTCACCGCAGCCGGCGCCAAGGCCTTGGCCGGCGGCCAGACCTTGCTGGCCTCGATGAAACTGCGCCTCTCCGATCCGGGGCAATTGGTCGACCTGGCCGGCATCAAGGAACTGTCGACGATCAAAAAGGATTTCGACACCTTGCAGATCGGCGCCATGGCGCGCCACCTCGACGTGGCCAATCACCCGGACGTAAAGGCTGCCTACCCAGCGCTGGCCGATCTGGCATCGCGCATCGGTGACAGGCAGGTGCGGGCCATGGGCACCATCGGCGGCTCGGTCGCCAACAACGATCCGGCCGCCTGCTATCCGAGCGTGGTGCTCGCGAGCGGCGCCACGGTGATGACGAACGAGCGCGAAATCGCCGCCGATGATTTCTTCACTGGCCTTTTCTCGACGGCGCTGGAAGAGGGTGAACTGATCACCGCCATCCGCTTCCCCGTGCCAAAGAAAGCCGCCTATGAAAAGCTGCGCCAGAAGGCCTCGCACTTCCCGCTGGTCGGCATCTTCGTTGCGCAATTTGACAACGGCGTGCGCGTCGCCGTGACCGGTGCCGGCAATGGCGTGTTCCGCCACCCCGGTCTGGAAGCCGCCTTGAGCAAAAGCTTTACGCCCGAAGCCGCAGCCGGCATCAAGATCGACGACAGCGAACTCAACAGCGACCTGCATGCCTCGGCTGCATACCGAGCCAACCTGATCAGCGTGCTGACGCAACGGGCGGTGAAGAAGGCGTTGGGTTGAGCGGCGCAAATTCGGACGACCGGACGCAGAAAACGCAGAGAAAAAGCCAGTCGCCTGGCTGCACAACTCGCAAAAGTTACGCAGAAGGCGCAAAAGGCCTTCCAAGGATTCATCCGGCTGTTTTCTGCGCTCTCTGCGTTCTCTGCGAAACCTTTGCGACTTCGGCGTTCGGTGGTACGCATCTGTTGTCCAGTAGTCCGCATCCGCTTTCATGACATTCCACAGCATCGATTCGGTCATCTCAGGTCTTGAACACGCTGGCTACTTTGCCGATCGGCGTCTCGCGACGGCGGTATTCCTGGCCCTCAAGTTGCAGCGGCCATTGCTGCTCGAGGGCGAGCCGGGCGTGGGCAAGACCGAGCTGGCGAAGGCGCTGTCGAAGGCCCTCGAGCGGGAGCTGTTGCGGCTGCAGTGCTACGACGGTCTGGAGCAGCGCGAAGCGCTTTACGAATGGAACTATGCGGCGCAACTGCTGCACATGCGTGCTGCGGAAGCGCAGGGCGCGGCGCGCGATATCGAGGCCGAGGTCTATCAGCCACGCTATTTGATCCGACGCCCTTTGTTGCAGGCCCTGGAGGCACCGCCACCGGGCGCGGTGTTGCTCATCGACGAGGTCGACCGCGCCGACGAGCCTTTCGAGGCCTTCCTGCTCGAATACCTGGGTGAGTACCAGGTGAGCATTCCCGAGGTAGGCACCATTGCTGCGTTGGTGCCGCCGGTGACGATTCTCACCAGCAACCGAACGCGTGATCTGAACGACGCGGTCAAGCGCCGCTGTCTTTATCACTGGCTCGACTACCCCGAGCGCGAGCGCGAACTGGCGATCGTGCGCGCCCAGGTGCCAGACGCCGGGGAGCAGCTGTCGCAGCAGGTGGCGGCGTTCGTGCAGCGCTTGCGCGAGCAACCGTTCGCCGATGCATTCCAACGCAGCCCCGGCATTGCCGAAAGCGTCGAGTGGGCCCGCGCCCTCGTCGCGCTCGACACCGTCACCCTGGACCCCGAAATCGTCGCCGACACCGCCGGCATCCTGTTCAAGCAACGCGACGACGTCGCCGCATTGACGCGCGAGCTGGCGGCCGATCTGCTCGCGCCGCAAATTGCATAAAACCATGCAGTTAGGCGACGCCCGCGCCGGCAAGCTGCCCGCCAGCATCGCCGGCTTTGGCCGCGCGTTGCGCCGGGCCGGCGTAGCGACGGACGCGGCGCGTATCGCGCTGGCCACCGATGCGGCGCGCATGGTGGGCATCGGCCGTCGCGCGGACATGGGCGCGGCGATGGAAGCGGTGATGATCAGCCGCGAGCAGGACCGGCTGGTTTTTCGCGAGCTGTTCGACGCCTGGTTTCGCGATCCCGAGCTTGCCAACAAGATGCTGGCGCAGATGTTGCCGAGCGCTGAGGGCAAGGTCGATCCGGTGCAGCGCAGGCCACGAGTGCGCGACGCGCTGGCGGCGCCGAGGTCGACCGGCGCAAAGCCGGCGCAAAGCGATCGCGAAGTCGAGTTCGACGCGGCGATGTCGGCGAGCCAGCAACAGCGGTTGCGCCATGCCGATTTCAACGCGTTGGGCGCTGCTGAATACAGCCTGGTCGAGCGGCTGGCGCGCGAGATCGCATTGCCGGTGCCGACCTTGCCGACCCGGCGGCTGCGCATCGACCCGCACGGCGGCGGCCAGGCGCGGATGCATTGGCCCGGCGTGCTGCGCGGCGCGGCGTGCACCGGCGGTGAGGTCATGCGGCTGCCGCGCCTGGCACGGCGCGACGAGCAGTTACCGTTGTTGTTGCTGGTCGATGTGTCCGGCTCGATGGAGCGCTATGCCCGATTGCTGCTGGCGTTCCTGCATGCGGCCACGCGGGCACGCGCGGGGCACGGCGGCAGTGCAATCCGGCGCGATGTCTTTGCTTTCGGCACGCGTCTGAGCGACTTGACCCCGGCTTTCCGGCTCGCCGACAGCGACGCGATGCTGACCGCCGCCGGCGCGGCGATCGACGATTTCGCCGGCGGTACGCGGCTGGGTGAATCTCTGGCGCAACTGCGTCGTGGCCATGCGCGGCGGCTGGTCGGTCGGCGCAGCATCGTGCTCTTGATCACCGACGGCCTTGACACCGGCGAGCCTGAAGCGCTCGATTGCGAACTGCTCTGGCTCAAGCGCCACTCGCGCCGACTGCTGTGGCTCAATCCGCTATTGCGTTTCGAGGGCTATGCGCCATTGGCGCGCGGCGCCGCTGTGTTGCACCGGCACGCGGATGCGATGCTGGCGGTTCACAATCTGGCAGCGCTCGAACAATTGGCCGGCCATCTTGCGGCATTGATGAAGTTGGGACGCTGACGGGGCCAAGAACAGGACAAGGAACAGATCATGGACATGCAAGGCAAGCGCCAATTGGGCGTCACCCAACAGCAAGCCTGGGAGGCGCTCAACGATCCGCAGACGCTCAAGCTCTGCCTCAAGGGCTGCGACAAGTTCGAGGCCACCGACGACAACCGCTACGACGTGACGATGGCCGTCAAGGTTGGTCCGGTCTCGGCCAAGTTCAACGGCAAGGTCACGCTCAGCGACATCGTGCCGCCGGCCAGCTACAAGCTGGCGTTCGAAGGGCAGGGCGGTGTCGCCGGCTTCGGCAAGGGCGCATCGGCCGTCACGCTGACGCCGGGCGATGCCGGTTGCGAGCTCGGCTACACCGTGCAAGCGCAGGTCGGCGGCAAGATCGCGCAGCTCGGCCAGCGGCTGATCGACGGCGCCGCCAAGTCGATGGCCGATGATTTTTTCAAGCGTTTCGATGCCGAGATGCAAAGCCGTCATGGTGCGCCACCGGTGGATGCCGATCAGGCGGCTGAGAAGACCACGTTGGCGACGACCGACCCGGCAGATGTGAACGGATCGACAGCGCCGCCACGAGGGGGCGTCGCCGGCTTCATGAACAAGATCGGCCTCGGCGGCAAGAAGGACGTCGGCGAGTCGGGCGCCTGAACTTTCACAGGCCAGCGGAGCATGGAAAACCTCGATGTGATGGTGCTGCGCCAGTTGCGCGACTGGCGCGCCCAGGGGCGCCATGCCTTGCTGGCGACGGTAGTTCGCACTTGGGGCTCGTCGCCGCGCCCGGTCGGCTCGATCATGGCCCTGGCCGACGACGGGGCGGTGGTCGGCTCGGTATCTGGCGGGTGCATTGAAGACGATCTGATCGCACGATATCGCGCAGGCGGGGACTCAAAATTATTCGCCAACCGCGTCAACCTCGACCAGGCCGATAGCCCTCACGCATTCGGCGACGCGTTGAAGCGCGGTGGCGCGCCACAGTTCATCAAGTACGGCGTCAGCGCCGACGAAGCGCATCGCTTCGGCTTGCCGTGCGGCGGCACGCTGGAGTTGTTGCTGGAGTTCGACCCCGACGCCGGGGCGATGGCGGCGCTGGTCGGCCAGCTGGAGCAAGGTCGCTTGATGCAACGCCGCGTGCGCCTGGCCGATGGCTCGGTTGTAATCGACGAAGCCGCGACGCCGACAGCGCTCGAGGTCGATGGCGAAGCCCTCGTCAACACTTTCGGCCCCGAGTACCGCATGCTCTTGATCGGCGCCGGCCAGTTGGCTGAATATCTGGCGACGATGGCCCAGTTCAGCGGCTTCGCCGTCACCCTGTGCGACCCACGCAGCGAATACCGCAGCAGTTTTTCAGTGACCGGTGTCAGCATGACAACGGCGATGCCCGACGACGCGGTGACGGCGTTTCGCCCCGACCGCCGCAGCTGCGTCGTCGCGCTCACGCACGACCCCAAGCTCGACGACTTGGCCTTGCTCGAAGCGCTGGAGACTGAAGCGTTTTATGTCGGCGCCATCGGCTCGAGGAGGAATGCCGAGGCGCGCCGTCAACGGATGATCGAGCACTTCGATCAGACCGAGGAATCGCTGGCACGCCTGCGCGGCCCGATCGGCATCTACATCGGCAGCAAAACACCGCCCGAAATCGCCGTGAGCGTGATGGCTGAAATTCTCGCGGTGAAGAATGCCGTGATCGTGCCGCGCGAGATGGCGGTGGCGCACGCCAAAGAGGCGGCGCACGCATGAGCGCGACGGGCCGCTCCCAAGCGCTCATCTCGAAGCGCGTAGCGCGGAGGGTAGTCCAGTGAGCGCGCCGGGCCGCCCCAAGGGCGAATACCGCAGCGCTTCGCGCGAAGGTACGCCAGTGACGGCGACGCTCGCCGTCAAGGTGTGGCGCGGCAAGGCGCAAGGCGGCTTCACGCGCTATGAAGTGCCGCGGCAAGAGAGCCAGACCGTGCTCGACGTCGTCACCTACATTCAGCGGGAACTCGAACCATCGCTCGCCTACCGCTTCGCCTGTCGCGTCGGCATGTGCGGCTCGTGCGCCATGACCGTCAATGGCATGGCGCGCTGGACCTGTCGCACCCATGTCGCCAAGGTTACGGGCGACGCTCAGGGGCAAGTCGAACTCGAGATTGCGCCGTTGGCCAACCTTCCGGTGATCAAGGATTTGGTCACCGACATGAGCGGATTCTTCGACAAGTGGGCTGAAGCGAAGGGCCAGTTCAAGGGAACGCGCACGCGGCACGAGGATTTTGAGCGTGTCGAACCCGCATCGCCTGCGCGCGCCAAGGCCGACGCGGCCATTGAATGCATCGGCTGCGCGGTTTGTTACGCCTCATGTGACGTGGTTGCATGGCGGCCGGCGTTTCTTGGCCCGGCGGCGTTGAACCGGGCCTGGTCGCTGGTCAACGACGTGCGCGACCGCGAGCAGACCGAGCGCCTGCGTGCCGTCGCCGGCGATGCCGGTTGCCATGTCTGCCATACGCAAGGCTCCTGCACCGAGCGCTGTCCCAAGCAACTGACGCCGACCTTGTCAATCGCCGGGCTCAAGCGCATCGTGGCGCGCGCTGCGGTGCGCAACGAGTTGTGAACACATGACGCGCACGTCGCAATCCGTCGCCATCGCCCAAGCCAAGCGCTGGTACTGGCAGCGCATCAGCGCGATGGTGCTGGGGATGTGCGTGCTGGTGCATCTGGCGGTGATCATCTATGCCGTGCGCGGCGGTCTGAGCGCGGGTGAGATTCTGGATCGCACGCGCGGCAGTTGGGGCTTCGCCGCGTTCTATGTGGTGTTCGTGCTCGCCTGCGCGGTGCATGTGCCGGTCGGCCTGTCGAACATTGCGCGCGAGTGGTGGGCGGCCAGCGATGCGCTGGCGCTGTGGCTCGGTCGCGCATTCGGCGCGCTGATCCTGTTGCTCGGCCTGCGCGCCGTCTTTGCGGTGGTGGCGTGAAGGCGAGCGGGGCACAACGCGTCGACTGGCGGGCCCGCGCGCATCCGTCGTACTGGGCGTTTCTGCTGCACCGTTTGTCGGGGTTGGCGCTCGCCTTGTTTCTGCCATTGCACTTCTGGGCCCTTGGGCAGGCGCTGCACGGCGAGGCCGCCCTCGACGGCTTTTTGCGCTTCGCCGATCGTGGCCTGTTCAAGTTCGGCGAGTGGGGCCTGGTGGTGCTGCTCGCGCTGCACCTGACGGGCGGCGTGCGGCTCCTGCTGATCGAATTCGGCAACGGCGGTGACTTGCGCAAGAATTGGATCGCCGGTGCGGTCGGCTTTGCCGCGGTGGCCGGGATGGCGTTCGCGCTGTCGCTGTTCGGTTGACGGCGATCGATCGAGTCGTTTTCAAGTTTTACAACGGAGACCCACCATGAAAAATTCTTGCCGCCGCCACTTCCATCTCGTCCTCGGCGCAGGCGCGCTCGCGCTTGTTCTGCCTTGGTCCGCGCAGGCGCAGCAGCAATGGCCCGAGCGCCCGGTGCGGATGGTGGTGCCGTTCTCGGCCGGTGGCACCACCGACGTGGTGGCGCGCCTCATTGCGCAGAAGCTGCAGACGCTGTGGGGCCAGCCGGTGCTGGTCGACAACCGCGCCGGTGCCGGCGGCAACCTGGGTGCCGATTTGGTCGCCAAGGCCTCGCCCGACGGCTACACCATCCTGATGGGCTCGGGCGCAATCACCATCAATCCGCATGTCTACAAGACCATGTCCTTCGACGCCGAGAAGGATTTGCAGCCGATCAGCAATGTGGCCAGCGGCCCGATGCTGGTGGTGGTGCCCGAAGCATCGCCGGCCAGGAACATCAAGGAGTTGATCGCACTGGCCAAGGCCAAACCCGGCGTGCTCAACTTCGGCTCGGCCGGCGTCGGCACGCAGGTCCATCTGGCCGGAGAGAATTTTGCCGATGCGGCAAAGATCGACATCACCCATGTGCCCTACAAGGGCGAAGCGCCGGCCTATGTCGATCTGATGGGCAACCAGGTGCAGGTGGTGGTCGGCAACTTTGCCGCTGCATCGGCATTGCTCGGCAAGGGCCGGCTGCGGGCGTTGGCCGTCACCGGCAAAGAGCGCTCGCCGCAATTGCCCGAGGTGCCGACGGTGGCCGAAAGCGGCTTGCCCGGCTTCGTCAACACCGGTTGGTTTGGCCTGTTCGCCCCGGCCGGCACGCCAGCGGCCATCGTTGCCAAAATTCAGCGTGACACCGCCAAGGTGCTGGCTGAGACCGATACCAAGGCGCGCCTCTACACGCAGGGCATGGAGCCGATCGGCAACAGCTCGGCGCAGTTCGCCAAAGACATGAAGAGCGAGTCCGGCCATTGGGCCAGCGTCGTCGCCAATCGCAAGATCACCGCCAACTGACCGTGTGATGAAAGTCGATCTGGAAGCTGTCGAAGAGGCAGCCAAGCAGCTCTACATCCGGGCCTTGAAGATTCTGCCGCCCGACATCAAGAGCGGCTTTGCGCGGCTGCAGGCCAGCGAACGCGGCGCCACGGCGAAGAGCGTGCTCGGCACCATGGTCACCAACATCCAGGTCGCCGAGGACACCGATAACCTGCTTTGCCAGGACACGGGCGTACCGATCTACAACCTGCTGATCGGCCGCGGCATCGAGGTCGACGGCCACGCGCTCAAGCAGGCGGTTCGGCGCGGCTGCGAGCGCGCCACCCGCGAGCATCCGCTGCGCAGCTCGGTTGTGCATCCGCTCACGCGCAAGAACGAGCACAGTTCGTGCGGCATAGAAGTGCCGGTGATTCACATCGATTTCAGCGACGTGCCCGATCTGCTGTCGATCGAAATGATCCCCAAGGGCAGTGGCTCGGAGAACAACTCGTTTTTGAAGATGGCGATCCCGGCCGAGGGCATCGATGCGATCAAGACCTTCGTGATCGACTGCGTGCTCGCTGCCGGCGGCAAGACCTGTCCGCCGACTATCGTCGGCGTCGGCCTGGGCGGCACCTCCGACCTGGCCGTGGCCCTCGCCAAACGCGCGGCAACGCGCGAACTCGGCAGCCACTGCGCCGATGCCGAAGGCGCGGCCCTGGAGCGGCAACTGTCGGCGGCGGTCAACCAACTCGGCGTCGGGCCGCAGGGGCTCGGCGGCGATTCGACGGCCTTCGCGGTGCAGATCGAGCTGGCTGCCACGCACATCACGATGAATCCGATCGCCGTCAACATGCAATGCCATTCGGCCCGACGGGCGCGGGCCAGCTTCACGCCGGCCGGCGTGGCCTACGGGTTTTAGCCGGCTTCCAATCGGCTTTCACGCAGGCTCGCAGCACAGCCATGGCCCATCACGAACTTGAAACGCCTGTGACCGAGGCGCAGGTGCGGGCTCTCAAGGTCAACGACACCGTCACCTTGCAGCGCACGCTCTACGGCATTCGCGACGCGACGCAGATCCACATGTTCGATCGCGGCCGCAGCACGCGCTTCGATCTGCGCGGCCATGCAGTGATCCACACGGCGCCGAACGTGAAGAAGGTGCCCGAGAGCGAAGCGTACCCAGCGGGATACGCAGCGATCTGCATCGGCACCACCACCTCGGACCGCATGGAGCGCTTCACGCGGCCGCTGATGACGCAGTACGGCGTGCGTATCGTCATCGGCAAGGGTGGGCTGCGCCAGGCCTCGGCCGATGCCTTTGTCGAACTCGGCGGCGTCTACCTGGCGATCATCGGCGGTACCGCGGCATTGGAAACCACCTGGATCGAGCAGATCGAAGCGGTCGATCTGGACGACCTCAATCCCGAGTCGCTGTGGCGCTTTCGGGTTCGTGATTTCGGGCCGCTGTTGGTGGCGATGGACAGTCATCGCAACAGTCTGTACGACGTGGTCACGCACGACGCCCAGGCCCGGCGCGCCGAGGTGCTGGCGGGGCTCGGAGTGAAGGCGTGAACCTGACGCGAACTGACGTGGAACCAGCCGTCCAGCGGCTGCAAACCGACATCCTGATCCTCGGCTCCGGCGGCGCTGGCCTGTTCGCCGCGCTGCATGCGCATCAGGCGGCGCACCACTTGAAGATCACCGTTGCAGTGAAGGGCCTGCTCGGCAAGTGCGGTTGCACGCGCATGGTGCAGGGCGGCTACAACGTCGCCTTGGCCGCTGGCGATTCGGTCGAGCGCCATTTCATGGACACCATCGAAGGCAGCAAGTGGTTGGCGGACCAGGACCTGGCCTGGACGCTGGTGACGAAAGCGGTCGAGCGTGTCCACGAGCTGGAAAACGAACTCGGCTGCTTCTTCGATCGCAACGCCGACGGCACGGTGCATCAAAAGGCTTTTGCCGGACAGACCTTCGATCGCACCGTGCACAAGGGCGACCTCACCGGCATCGAGATCATCAACCGCCTGGCCGAGCAGGTCTGGTCGCGCGGCATCGAGCGGCTCGAAGAGCATCGCGCGATCGAGCTGATCAAGACCGCCGATGGCACGGCGCTGGCCGGCGTGTTGATGATCGACATGCGAAGCGGCGGCTTTGTCTTCGTGCAAGCCAGGGCGGTGTTGCTGGCCACGGGCGGCGGGCCGACCATGTATCGCTACCACACCCCGTCGGGCGACAAGAGCTGCGACGGCATGGCGATGGCGCTGCGCGCCGGGCTGCCGCTGCGCGACATGGAGATGGTGCAGTTCCATCCCACCGGACTGCTCGCCGGCAGCGGCACC
>JBDSYU010000073.1:0-18923 GCA_039925525.1 Variovorax sp. | reverse complement strand
CGCGCTCTCGCCGCGCACGGTCGAGACCCATCGCGCGCACCTTCTGGCGAAACTGGAGGCCGAGTCGCTGGCGCAGTTGATCCGTCGATATGCGGTGTTGGTCGACGAAGCGGCGGCTGCGTAGTTCTACGGAGGTTTTCGCGTATGCGCACGCATGGCGCGACGGGCGCCCGCCTTCAAGAATGCCTTGACGGTCGAATTGCGGCCGGATGCAACTGGAGAATTCTTTGATGAAACATATCGTCCGCCTCTGTGCAATCACCATCGCCGCCAGCGCCTCGTTGGGCCAAGCGCAAACCGTTCGCAGCGAGAAGAACATGTCGCTTGAGCTCGCCAACCAGATTGCTGCGGCCAGCGTCGCTGCCTGCCAAGCCAAAGGTTATGCCGTGGCCGCGACCGTGGTCGACCGTGCCGGCAGCGTGCGCGCCGTGCAACGCGCCGACAACGCCGGCCCGCACACGCTGGCTGCGAGCCAGCAAAAAGCCTTCACCTCGGCTTCGGCGAAAAGCAACACGCTGGCGATGATGGAAGGCGCGCAGAAGAACCCCGGCGCAGCAAACCTGGTCAACATCCCGGGCTTCCTGCTGCTCGGCGGGGGTGTGCCGGTGAAAGTGGGCAGCGAGGTGATCGGTGCCGTTGGCGTCGGCGGCGCGCCCGGCGGGAACCTCGACGAGCAATGCGCCGTCGCGGCACTTGAAAAAGTCGCGGACCAACTGAAGTGAAGGCGCTTCGCACAGGGTCGGTCGCTGGCGGGTTGTCGGTAGCGGCGCTTGGATTGACGTTGGCGATGGGACTCGCGTTCGTCCGGCCTGCCGTCGCCCAGGTGCCGCCATCACCCGTCGAAGCGGCTGCCTATGGCGGCCTGCACGCCGCGGCGTGGCAGGGCGACGTGGCGGGCATCAAGCGGCTGGCCAGCGCTTTGCGCGTGGCGCTGGAATCGCGTGACGCGCACGGCCGCACGCCCCTGCACGTGGCCACCTTCGCTCGGCAGCGCACGGCCGTTCGGGCATTGCTCGAAGCGGGCGCAGACCCGGGCGCTTTCGAGAGCGGCCGCTACGACGCGGTAACCATTGCGGCCGTGGCCGACGATGAAGAAACCTTGCGCGTGTTGCTGGCTATGGGTGCAAGTGCCAAGCTCGTCACCAGCCGCTACGACGGCACCGCGCTCATCGCGGCGGCGCACCTGGGGCACGACGGCGTGGTGCGCCAACTGATTGCTGCCGGCGCGCCGCTCGACCATGTGAACAACCTGCACTGGACTGCGTTGATCGAAGCCGTTGTGCTCGGCGACGGCGGGCCGCGGCACCAGCGCACCTTGCAGGCGCTGCTCGATGCCGGCGCCAACACTCAGTTGGCCGACCGCGAAGGGCGCACGCCACTGCAACTGGCAAAGGCGCATGGGTACGAGGCGATGGTTCGAGCTTTGACGGCGCGGGTACGCTGAATTGAATGGCGCCATGTCAAAGCTGTCTGCGGCGCGGGAAGCGTCCTACCATCCCTTGATCGTTGGCAGCTGAATGGGCGCTCTCGCAGGGTTTCGCTACCGGGAAAACGTCAAACGCATGGAGGCAGTCGGCCTCGGGTGCCCTGCAAATGCCCGGTTTCTTCGTAGCAGCGACGTCGAGCAGAACGCGTAAGGCAGAATGAGTGCTTGATCGTTCTGTTCAGAGCTTTGTGACTACGAATCAACCGAGGCATTTCAATGGAACACATGATCCAGTTGCACATTGAAAAGTTGCCCGAAGGCATGTACTTGGCCACGAGCGATGAAGTGCAAGGCTTGGTCGCTCAGGGCCGCACGATCCAGGAAACGATCGAGATTGCGCGCGACGTGGCGAAGAAGCTGATCGAAGCCCGATGGGGTGGCGTAACGTCCAACCCGACGCCGGCGCGAGAGGCGTTCGACTGACCGGGATCATTGGCCGCTGCGAGTGCCCTGCCAATGCCCCGCCTCTTCGTAATAGCGGCGCGCGCCTGGATGCAACGGGATGCTGGGCATGGCCATCTTCCGCGGCTCGAACGGATAGCTGACCGGGCTGCGCTTGAGCGGTAGATGACGAAACTGCCGCTCGATGCCGACGCTGGTTTCGGCCAGGCACCAGGCGAGCAGATGTGCCACGTCACCCGGCATGTCGTCACGCACCACGACGACGAAATCGGAGAAATCGAGTGCGTCGAGCGGCGCCTTCAATGCGTCCCAGTAGCCGGCCGGCAAGCGATTGCGCCCAAAGCCATGGTCGGCGGCGAGGCGCTTCAGCGCCGTTTCCTCGGCCGGCAACGCAATCACCTTGCCAGCTTCGACAATGTCCGCCCAATACGGCGTCATGATCGCTTCCTGCAGCACGGCGTCGACCGTTCCCCCGGCCATGCGTCCCACGGATTCGCTGGGCTGCGTATCTTCGACATAGCTGCCGCCCCATGACTTGAGCGTCGCTTCATCGATGCCGTGCGCGGCCATCATCAGGCGGCTGACGTAGCCGATGAAGTTGCTGCCGTCGTCGCGCGACGCGGCGATGCGCAGCGCCGGGCGTTCGCGGCGCAACGCCTCGAACGAATCGATACCGCACTTCGGGTCCAGCGCGAGGACCATGCAGTCGTTCTGCGGCAGCACCCCGAGCGCGCGCAGATGCGGCGCCGAGCGGCCTTCGAACAGACCTTCACCCGTGAGCGCTTGCGGCAGGATCATTGCCGGCGTAATGAGGCAGAGATCGACTTCGCCTTCCTCGACCTGATAGATGGCCTCGATGCCGCCGCCGCGAATGCTCTGGATCGTGGCGCGGCTTTTCGGACCGGCGCGGGCACAGAACTCGGCGCAGAGCCAGGCGCAGATCTTGTGGAAGTTGGCGCTGCCCCAGTCGCCGGTGAAGCGCAGTTGATAGGAGCGTTCGAGTCTCGGTTCGGTGGTCGTCATCGTTTTCCCGTATTGCAACTGCAACTTTACGCAGAGCGAATGGAGGCAGCCTTTGTCAACCCACCTCCAGGATGGAGGGTGCCCGCTTGCCCAGTCGCCTGGCCCCGTTCGGCGTGCAGACAACGGTGTCGCCCCAATAGATTCTCTTGGTCCCATCCTTGTTGGAGACCACCGGCTTGATGATGAACGCGCTGTTCTTTTCGATGACCCAGTTCGCCATCACCGCATCGCGAACGCCGAAAACAGCTAGCGGAGAGTCGTCGCCCAAGCCTCGCCCGTGCATCAGGATGACGCAGTCGAAGCGGTCGTCCGACATCTCTGCGACCCGAGCCGCGATCCGACCCAGGGTCTCCCCTGGGCGAAGCAGATCGTAGATCAGGGCAATGGCTTCCTGCTGTCGCGCGAACATGTCGCGGTATTCGGTCGGCGCTTTACCGATGAACAGGGGCTGCGTGTTCTGAGCAACGTAGCCGCCCCAGCGGGCCTCGGCTTCGGTCAATATCATGTCGCCCTGCTGCAGCGGCCGGCGCGTCGGCATGTAGGCATTGGAAGGAGGCTGGGGCCAGCCGGCCGACCAGAGGATCATCGATGGCAACTCGCCGCCGCCTTCGACGATGGAGGCAATCATGTGGGCGTAGACGACGTTTTCGGGAACGCCAGGTCGAGCCTCAGCCGCAAGAATGTCGATCGCCCGCTCCACCAGAACAACGCCAGCCTGGAGGAAGGCGATCTCCTCCTCGGATTTGACGAAGCGTGCTTCCTCCATCAGTGCATTGACGTTCACCAACTCGACGTCCGGCAGCGCTTGGCGCAGCCGCTCGACGATGCCGTGTGATGTCACGCCTTCAGGGAACCGTGTGTTGCCGGAAAGACCGGTGACGCCCAGCCGTTTGATGTTTCCAAGCTCCTTCAATCGCGCAACGGCCTCGCCGGTGAATCCCCAGCCGGCGCTGATGCTTCGAATGTCGTCGACCCAATCCTGTCGTTGCAGCCAGATCGACTTGTGAACGTCGGGGCTGCTGACGGCCGTTACCTCGCCCTCCCGAGGGAATACCGCCGCCACCATGCAGTGGTTGCCTCCGAGCCCGGTGAGATAACGAACGTTGGCCTGAAACATGTCGAATAGGCCGGTGTTCGGCGGCGCGAAGATCGCGTCGATGTCATCGCGCGCCATAAGCGATCGCACGCGCGTCCAGCGGCGCTCGCGCTCCTCGAGCGAGAACTTTGGAACGCCGAGATCGGGTTCAGGCATTTTTCTCGTGAAGATGGCGACTTCCGTCTACTGCGGCTTGACGCCGAGCGAGCGGATCAGGTCGGGGACGACGGCGAACTCGGCTTGGTAGTCCTGCTGGAACTGCGCCGGGGTGCCGCCCACGGCATCGAAGCCGATGCTGGTGAGGAAGCTCACCATCGATGGCTCCTTTGCTGCGGCCTGCGCGGCGTCCAGCAGCTTCTGCGCAACCGCGTCGGGAAGCCCGGCCGGGCCGACCAACCCGATCCAGGGTTTGTTGCGAAACACGAAATTGTCGAATCCGGCTTCGCTAAAAGTGCCGACGTTCGGCAGCAGGGCAGATTTCGAGGCGACCGCGATGGCCTTGATCTGGCCAGCCTGAATCTGCGATTTGGCTTGGTCAATCGACGAGAACGTGAGATCGATGTTGCCAGCCATGGCGTCGACCAGCGCCGGCGGCGAGCCCTTGTACGGAATCTCGTTGAATTTCGCGCCGGTTTGTTTTGCCAACGTTTCCATCATTTGCTGTGGGTAGCTGCCCGGCCCGAACGAAGCGTACGACATGGGGTTGGCGCTCGCCTTCGCTTCCTTGACCAAGTCCGGCAGGTTGTTCGCCTTGACCTTGGCCGAAGCAACGAGCAACGGACCGGTACTCGACGCGGCGACTTTGCTGATGAGCCTGAAATCGCGCTGCGGATCGTAGGAGATTTTCATCGTCGCCACGGCCGACACCAGCGGTTCGGCAACCGTCAGCAGCAATGTGTAGCCGTCGGGTTTGGCGCGCGCCACTTCAGCGGCACCGATCGTCAACGCCGCGCCCGGCTTGTTGTCGATGATGACCGGCGTGCCCAGCTTGGCCGACATCGATTCGGCGAGCTTCCTGCCGATGGTGTCGACCGGCGAACCTGGCGGCAGCGGAACGATGATGCGGATCGGCTTGTCCGGGTAGGCGTTTTGCGCCAAAACGGAAACCGGTAGCGCCGCGGCGAGCAAGCACGCAGCGCCGGCGAAGAGGTAGCGGCGATTGGCCATGGAGCAATCCTTTGAGAGGTGAAGGTGAAAGATGAAAAGTAATTCTGCGAGTGAGGCGGCTGAGGTGGTCGAGACGTGCAGATATTTCGCAGCCGCCAAGAGTGTTTATGCGCGCTTTGCTACGACCAAACTGTGCACGCCATGGCGCTCAAGGTCTGCCCGCAGGTCGTCGACCAGGGCGTTCACGCCGTTGGCCTGCGGCGCTGCGCCATACAAGTAATAGTCCGGCCGTACCAACATCGCTTCGATGCCATGCTGGCGCATGTAAGGCAGGAACTTGTCGTCCAGATCGAGTAGTGCGTCGTCGCTTTCCGCATTGGCACCACTCGCATCGGCGCCAGCGACTCGCACGCGCTTGGCGCCGAGCGCATCGAGAAATGCCTTTTGGCTGCCGCCGAGTGCCGCCTCGACCTGCTCATTGTTTGCCACCAGCACGAAGCCGCCGCCGGTGAACTCGTCAAAGCGTGCGGTCTTGCCGTTGCGCTGTCGCATCGTGCCGTGCGGACTCAGCAGGCCGGCCGGCGACTGCCGCGCGCCGCCTGTGTCGCGCCGCACGATGCCACCGGTCAGCGACGGAAACGCCGGCGGCGGTGGCGCGCTGCCGCCGAAGAACGCCGCGTCGCGCTCGGCCGCCTTCACTGGGTCCGGGATGCAGATGATCTTGCCCAGATACATCGAAAGATCGATGACGTCGCTCACATGCGGCCGCCGTTCGGTCTGGTAGGTGTCGAGCAGGCAATCGTCGGCCTTGCCGTCCAGGATCAGATCGAGCTTCCAGGCCAGATTCCAGTCGTCGCGCAAGCCCGCGCACATGCCCTGGCCCATGAATGGCGGCATCACATGCGCGGCGTCGCCGGCGATCAGCATGCGGCCCTTGCGCCAGGTGTCGGCAAGCAGCGAGCGGAAGCTGTATATCTTGTGCCGCACGATGCTCGCCTGATCGCGTTTGACCCAGGGTTCCAGCAGGCTCCAGGCGACATGTTCGTGCTCGAGCTCTTCGCGTGTTTCGTGCGGCAGCCGCATGAATTCCCAGCGCCTGAAATAGCGGCCGTCCTTGATGCCGGCCGGCACGATGGTGGTCGGCCGTAGCGGGTTGCAGTACTGCGCGGCGGGCGGAATGTCGAGCGTCACGCCCTCGTTGGGCAGCACGTCGATTACCAGCCAGTCGGCCTCGAAGCCGCGGTCTTCCTGGCCTCCGCCGATCGCTTGACGCACCAGGCTGTTCGCGCCGTCGGCGCCGATCAGGTATTTGCCGCGCACGGTACGCTGCTGCCCGGTTTCGGTGTCGCGCACGACCAGTTGCGCGTAGTCGTCGGTCTGCGTCGCCTCGACCGCTTCCCAGCCGAGTTTCAAGTCCACGCTGGTGCAGGTGCTGACCACTTCCTCGAACATTTTCTCCAGCGTCGGCTGATGCACGAAGTTGACTTCCGGGCCGCCCGAGATCGATTCGGCCGACCAGTCGATCGCCAGCAGTTCCTTCCAGTCGGCGTTGTACCAGCGGTACCAGGGGCCGGCATGGCTGACCTTGGGCAGCTGCGTGCCCATGCCGAGGGCCGACAGTACACGGTACAGCTCGTGGTCGATGCAGACCGCGCGTGGCAGCGGGTAGCGCTCGCGCCAGCGCTCGAACACCGCCACCTTGCGACCCTGGCGCGCCAGTGCAAGCGCCATGATCTCGCTGACTGGGCCATAGCCGATCTGCAGAACGTCGTACATCGGGATGCATTCGGTGCTCATGCTGCTTGGGTGGAAGAAAAAAACCTCGTCGAAGAGGCGCCGTGACTGGATCGCTTTAGACTATGTCGATTTAGACCTTATGTACAAAACGAAGCTTCGTTTGTATTGACGATTGCGTCAATATGACAAAAGATCAAAAATGGTAGGGATTTCCCTGGGTTCGGAGGAAACAAGCGCCGCGGCAGTCCGGCGCACTGGCAAGGGTGTTGCCGCCCGGCAGGCGGCGCCCGCGGACCACCGGGTGCGCGTCGGCGCTGAACGGCGTGAACGAACCAGGCTGCGCTTGATGAAAAGCGCGCTCTCGGTGTTCGCGGAAAAAGGGCCGGACAACGCGGTGATCGACGACTTCATCGCCGCCGCTGGCGTTTCGCGCGGCACCTTCTACAACCACTTCAGGACGACGCAGGAACTGCTCCTGGCGCTGGCGACGGCGATGAGCGATGAGGTGCTGCGCGTGGTCGATCCGCTGGTGCTGGGGCACGACGATCCGGTGCAACGCTTCGCGCTGGGCACCCGGCTCTACATGGGCATCGCACTGCGCTATCCGCTGTGGGGCAGCTTCATCACGCGCGTCGGTACCCGGATCGCGGCGCGCGGGCAGTTGATCGACGTTTATCTGACGCGCGACCTCGAAGCTGCGCACCGTGCAGGGCGATTGCGGCTCCCCAACGTGCGCGTGGCGCGGGACATCGTGCTGGGCGCAATTTTCTACGGTATCGAAACGATGTTGATCGAGCCGACGCGCGGCAGTCATCCGCAGCACCTGGTTCTCTGCGTGCTGGTCGGCTTCGGACTGCCGCCGGATGAAGCGGCGCAGACCGCGGCCATGCCGCTGCCGCTTGCTCAGGTGGTGGAAGGGCCGATTTTCTCGAGCCTGAAGCCAGCCGCGGGCAACCCGAATCGCCGCCAACGAAGCAGGAAAATAGCCGACACGGCGCCGTGAAGTCACCTTCCTGTGCGAGCAGAAGCAGGTCTACGACATCGATCAACTGCGTTGGAACTGCACGAGCTTCTGGTCGATCGCGCCAAACACCGACTGCCCTGAGGCATCGAGCATCTCGATGCGGATGCGGTCGCCGAACTTCATGTAGGGCGTCCGCGGTTCGCCGAGTTTTACGCGTTCAGCCGCGCGCCGCTCGGCGATGCATGCCTAGCCGCCCACTGATAAGCGCGCGGTAGCGGCGCCATGACCTTCGTCGCGTCGAAGGCAAGCGCACCATCGGCCTTGCCGCCGTTGAGTGGGTCCGCTAGAGCCTCAGATGGCGTTGGCGCGCCGGCGCCGCAACATCTCTCCGGCCGGCCGCAGGTTGCAGCGTCGGTCGAGCAGGCCGACTCTCGGGTAGTACCCGCGGTCGATGTCCATGAAGGTGTCGAGAAGGAAATCGATGCCCGAAAATTGCTCTGCGAGCCTGCACAGCCGCTCCACCTGCTCACACGCTTCGTCATCATCCAGAGCGGCGTCGTTGGGGCCGTCGGGCATCAGAGCCCAGGTGACGACCGCCGTGACTCCGGCATGGGCGGCAAATTCACGAATCGACTCAAGGTCCGCTTCACGCATCGCATGTCGGCCGATCCTGAAACAGACGGCGCGCAGCAGGCGCTGCGTATCGGCGGCAAGCATCTCGCGCACCAGATCCAATTCCTCCGGCAGGAAACCGGGTGCCGTGAAGTGCTTGCCGGCCGGCTTGCCGGTGTTGCCCATCGCGGCGCTGCGCAGATTGGCGACGGCCAGTGTGAGGCCGGTTTCACGCACCAACGGCGCAATGCGATCCAGCAGTGCGGCGACATCGCGGGCGGGCACGACGCATTCCCAGCGATGCACCAGCAGTGCATGGTCCCTGAGGAGGTCTTGCAACCCAGGCTCCGGCAGGCCGGCCGCAAAAAACGTGAACCGGTGGCCCAGCGCCACCATGTCGGCAATGCGCTCGCGGACTTGGGCATCCTGCAGGTCCTGAACTGGCGCGCGCAGGGCGCGGATGCCGGTGTCCCAAAGCGCCTGTACAGCGTAGTCGTTACGGACCGTGCGTCGCGCGAATTCGTCCACCGGCGGGTTATGGGGCAGGTCGACACGCGGGGACCAGGGATGGCGCAGGTAGACGCCGAAAGGTGCTTCGCCAGGGTCCTTGGGATGACCCGGCCGCAGCGTCGCTGAGTTCGCGCCAAGGCCAACAAGGCCTTCGTCGCCGTTGCCAGCGGATTCACTGCGCACGAGGCGGGCGACGTGTCCGTGTTCATAAACGTCGACCCAGAAGTAGCCCAGCTTTTCCGTGTCGTTGCGGCCGAACTCGTCAGCGGCCTCCACCGGAAACATCTCGCTGTAATCGCGGCGCACGAACGACGGCGATGGCAGCATGTAGATCTCGGTGGGTCCGATCCGGTTGTAGAACAGGTTGTGCACGTGGCCGCAGAACATCGCTTCGACGCGATGCTGGCGCAGCAGGTCCAGCAGCCACGCGCGCGCAGGCAGGTCGATGTTGTCGTAGTGGCCAGGCTCATCCGGCGAGACCAGGTAAGGCGGATAGTGGGTGGCGATGAAGATCCGCTGTCCGCGCGCATCGCGCAGGGCCTGCTCGAACCAGGCGCGCTGCTCGCGCTCGACGCCATGGCCGGAGTTGAGGATGGGGCTGTTAAGTAGCAACAACACGCATCCGGCGAAGCGGTGCGTCATCCACGGTGCGCCGAAAACGCGGCAGTAACCCGCGAGCCATTCTTCGGTCACGGTGGCGGCCGGCATCATGTCGCTCGGCTTGTCACCGATGTCGTGATTGCCCGGCGTCCACAGCAGCGGCACGTCGAGTCCGGCGTACAGGGCGGCGGCGAGTGTCATGGTGCTGTCGTGGCCCGGGGCCTGGGGCACCGGATGGACAATGTCGCCCAGGTGCAGGGCGAACGCCGGCGCCAGGGGCGCGAGGCCTTGCACCAGCCGCCGGTTGCGCAGGTTGGAGCGAGGCGCCGCGCTTCCCGGCAGTTCGGGTTCGAGGTGGGAATCGGCGATCACTGCGAAGCCGGCCAGATGCCTGCCGCGCCGCAGGAGCGTTTCGAAATCGGAATTCGGGTCAGGCATCATGAACAGCCCCTCGCCCCCGATTGCTATTCAGCCTTCGCGCCTGAAGCTTCGATCGCCTTGCGCCAATGCACAATCTCAGACGACACGAACTGCGACAACTGCGCTGACGTGCCGCCGACCGGCAGGTTGCCGCCGGCCAGGATTTTCTCCCGGGTCACCGGGTTCTTCAGCGACGCGGCGGCGGCGGCCTGCACCTTCTCGACAACGGTCGCCGGCAAGCCAGCCGGGCCGAAGAGGCCAACCCAGCTCGATACGTCCATGTCGGTGAGTCCGGCCTCGGTGAAAGTCGGTACGTCCGGCAAACTCGGCCAACGCTCCGGTAGGCCGACCACCAGTGCCTTCAGAGTGCCCGACTTGAGGTAGGGCAGGGCCGAAGCGACGTTGTTGAACGACATCTGGATGCGGCCGGCGATCAGGTCGGGCATCATGGTGTCGGCGCCCTTGTATGGCACGTGAGTGAGGTGCGCCCCGGTGCGCAATCCGAGCATCACGGAGGCGAGGTGCTGGGTCGTTCCGATGCCATACGAGCCGTAATTGATGGTGTCCGGCTTGGCCTTGGCCAGCTTGACCAGATCGTCCAGGGAGTTGACCGACAGCGAGGCAGGCACGAGGAGCACCGACGGCACCATGGCAATGAGCGAAATCGGTGTGAAGTCTTTCTCGGGATCGAACGGCGTCGCCTTGATCAAGGATTTGTTGATGGCGAGCGAGGCGCTGGCTAGCAGCAGCGTGTAGCCATCGGGCGTCGAACGCGCCGCTGCGTCCATCCCAATGTTGCCGCTGGCGCCAGCGCGGTTCTCCACCACGATCGTCTGGCCCAACGTGCCGGACATGTCCGCCGCGAGCAACCGGGCGACGAAATCGGCAGCGCCTCCGGCTGGAAACGGCACCAGGAGGCGAATCGTCTTGTTTGGATACTCCGCGGCCTGGATTGCCGGCGCTGCAGCGAGCGCTGCCAGAACGACCGGCACGGCACAAATCAGTCGGATCAGCGGTTTCATAGGGCCCTACTCCTTGCAAGGTTTGGTTGAGAGATCGAACTTAGCGGTTGGGCGATTGCCGGGAACGCATTCCAGTATGTATGTATACACGCAGGTCGCAGGTCGCAGGTCGCAGGTCGCAGGTCGCAGGTCGCAGGGTGCATGAATTTTCGGTGGCGTCGGAGCTCGGGGCGTCGTTAAAAGTCGGGGCAGCTCAGCCTGCAAAGTCCGTCGCCAGGTGCACCACACAATCGCCGCGCTCGACGCGACCGTAGTGGCGTTTGCAGATCACCATGCCGTCGCGATCGAAGTGGCAGGGCTCCGGTACGCGCGCCGGGTTGTCGACGAAGTGCACCAGGCCGCAAAGCTGACCCTTCGTGACGTTGTCGCCCAGCTCCGCAGCCGGTTCGAACAGTCCGGCCTCGGGCGCATAGACATAGTAGTCACGGCCCTTCACCTCCATCAGTCGGGTCGGACCGTCGAAGTCGCCAACGGCGCGGGCCTCCTCGATCACGCCGGCGTGGGCGAGCAGGTTGCGCAGCCCCTGCTCGACCAGCCGCACCCCGCTGCGGCTCACGGCGCCACCGCCGCCGAACTCGCCGCCCAGCCCGACCAGTCCGCGATTGATCGCAGCGACTGACGACAGCCGCAGGTCGGGGCTGTAGGCCCAGACCAAGCCGATCGGCGCGCCGAAGGCCTTCAGCGCCGCCAGCGCCCGCCGGTTCAAGTCCTGGTCGGTGCCCTGGCGCATCGAGGCGAACGGCAAGTACTGCAGCGACGATCCGCCGGAATGCAGGTCGTGATGAAAGTTCGCCATCGGGTAGAGCACCGAGTCGATGTAGTGCGCGATGGCGAACGTCGGTGTGCCATCCGGATCGCCGGGAAACGCGCGGTTCAGGTTGCCCTGGTCGATCGGCGAGACGCGCACGCCGGCCATCGCCGCAGGCAGGTTGGCCGCCGGCAGGACGATGATTCGCCCCGCGATCTCGCCCGGCGCCAGTTCCCGCACCAGCTTGCAAAGGGCGATCTGGCCCTCGTACTCGTCGCCGTGGTTGCCGGACATGAGAAACACGGTGGGTCCCGCGCCGTTCCTGATGACCGAAATCGGAATGGCGATGTTGCCGTAGGCCGAGCGCGTGACCGAGTGCGGCAACTGCAGCCAGCCGTTCTGCTTGCCGTCCTTTTCATAATCGATCCGGGTCCAGATCTTGGATGCGGTGGTCATCGCGTGCGCTCCTTCAATGAACTTCGGTGGGCTGATGCAGCGACATGCTGGCCGAGGAGCATGCGGCGATCGCCTTGGTCGTGCCTTAGCCGCGCCTCAGCCTTGCGCTTGCGCATGCCGCGCGATCGCGTCCCCCAATGCCTGCACCTCCGCCGCGCTGGTGTCCCAACGGCAGACAAAGCGCGCCAGCCGCGGGCCGCGTCGATAGAAGAGAACGCCGTCGGCCTCCAGCGCCGAGAGCGCCTGTGGTGCCATGTCGACGAACAATTCGTTGGCCTGTACCGGCGCGATAACCGTGACGCCGCCGAGCGATGCAATGCGGTTGGCGATCGCGGTTGCCGCCGCATTGGCCTGGCGCGCAAGCCGCAGCCACAGATCGTCGTGCACATAAGCCATCACCTGCGTGGAGGCAAAACGCATCTTCGACCAGACCAGGCCGGCGCGCCGCAGGTGGAAGGCGAGGTCGGGGACGCTCTCCGGCGAGAACACCACGATCGCATCGCTGAGCAACCCGCCGTTCTTGGTGACGCCGAAGGACAGGATGTCGACACCCGCTTTCCAGGTTGCCTGGGCCGGCGTGCAGCCGAGTGTCGCAACGGCGTTGGCGATGCGCGCGCCGTCCATGTGAACGGCGAGCCCATGCGCATGAGCGATCTCGCCAACGGCTGCGACTTCAGCCACTGTGTAGACCGCGCCCCGGTCGGTTGCCTGAACCAGGTTCACAGCCGCCGGCTGGCTCTTGTGGGCAAGGCCCTTGCCAGAGACCGCGATGGCAGCCTCCAGCGCCGCGGCGTCGACCTTGCCGTGCGCTCCGGCCACCGAGACCAGTTTGGTGCCGCCGCCGAAGAAGCTGGTGGCGTTGCATTCGGACGTGTTGATGTGCGCTTCGGCGTTGCAATACACCGCGCCGAACGGCGTGCTCGACGCCGCCAGCGCCAGCGCATTGGCGGCGGTGCCGGTGGGTACAGGAAAGACCCGCACCGGCTTCTCGAAGAGTTCGGTGAAGCGCGACTGCAGAGCCGCTGTCAGCGCATCGCCGCCATAGCCGAGCGCGCCACCTTCATTGGCCGTGACCAGCGCATCGATCAGTTCCGGTGCGGCGCGCCCGCAGTTGTCGCTGCGGAATTCCAAAGAAGGGCGATCCACAGTCGATCCATCATCGGGCAGTTTCATCATTCATTTCCATTGGTAGCGTTCGATCCCTGCAGCGTTTCCTCGTACGGCGTGCCCAGATGGAACAGGCAATCGCCGCGCTCGGTACGGCATGGCATGCGCTTACAGAGCACCGTGCCGGCGCGCTGGAATCGGGCGATGGTCGGCTCGCGCCAGGGCGTGTCGAGAAAGTGAATGCGTCCGGCTTCCTGGCCGGCGCTGACGTCATCGCCGAGTTCCACCAACGGCTCGAACAGGCCCGAGTCCGGCGCATAAATATAGTAGTCCGAGCCACGAACCTGCATCAGGCGGGTCGCTGGTGTTGGCGTGACCTGGACCCGATCGGCCAGCGCGCCGACCCGCTTCAGCGCCCGCTTCGCACCTTCGCGCGCGATGCGCAGCGCGGCGATAGTCAGGGTACCGCCGCCGCCGAGTTCCGTGCCCAGATGGGTGACGCCCTGGCGCCCCGCCGCTGCAGTCAGCGTTCGATCCTCGCCCTGCGGTGCATCCGTGATGTAGCTGACCGGCGCGCCGAAGGCCTGCAGCAATTCGATCGCCCGCGCCATGCGCTGCGGATCGGCCAGCCGGCGGCTGAGGCCGCTGGGTATGTACATCAGCGAACTGCCGCCGGAATGCAGGTCGAACACATAGTCGCATTGGGGCAGCAGCACGTGCTCGATATACCAGGCGATCTGCGCGGTGATGCCGCCGTCGATGTCCCCCGGGAATGATCGGTTCATGTTGCCTTCGTCGATCGGCGAGGTGCGGCTGCCGGCCATCGCCGCCGGAAAGTTGGCCGAGGTGAGAAAGACGATGCGGCCACGCACGTCGTTCACCTCGAGTTCACGCAGCAACGAGCCGAAGGCGATCTGGCCCTCGTATTCGTCACCATGATTGCCCGCCATCAGCAGCACGCGCGGCCCATCGCCGTTCCTGATGCAGGCGATCGGAATCGGGATCCAGCCGTAGGCCGAGCGGTGCACCGAATGCGGCACGCGCAGGAAGCCGACGTGCTTGCCGTCGCGTTCAAGGTCGATTTCGGAGGTGATGCGGCTGCTGGTCGATTTGGTCATGGTGGCTTGGTGATGTTCTGACGTGGGTCTGAAAAATAAAGTCTTCGAGGAGCCCTTGTCGGCGCGGCATCGATCGACTGGGTATGAAGACCGGGACTACGCGACCGGCGTGAGCAGGTGACAGGAAGCCCAGTGCCCTTGGGCGATCGGACGCAGGGCCGGCGCCTCGACGCGGCAGCGCGGCTGTACGTGCGGACAGCGGGTGTGGAAGTGGCAGCCGGACGGCGGGTTGCTCGGGCTGGGGATCTCACCCTGGAGCGGCAGCAGCGCCTGCCTGGCCGAGGGTCGCGGGATCGGCACTGCGGCGAGCAGCGCCTGCGTGTAGGGATGCTGCGGCGAGCGATACAGCGATTGCTTGTCGGCAATTTCGACAATGCGGCCCAGATACATCACGGCGACGCGGTCGGCGACATGCTTCACGACGCCCAGGTCGTGCGCGATGAACAGGTAGGTCAGCCCGAATTCCTTTTGCAGGTCGCGCATCAGGTTGACGATCTGCGCCTGGATCGAGACATCGAGCGCCGACACGGGCTCGTCGCAGACGATGAAGCGCGGCTTGAGCGCGAGCGCCCTGGCGATGCCGATGCGCTGGCGCTGACCGCCGGAGAATTCGTGCGGATAGCGGTCGGTGTACTCGCTGCGCAAGCCGACCACATCGAGCAGTTCGGCGACACGCGCCGCCCGCGCCGCGCGGTCGCCGGTGCGGTGAATGCGCAGGGGCTCGTCGACGATCTGCCGGACCGTCATGCGCGGGTCGAGTGACGCGTACGGATCCTGGAAGATGATCTGCATCTGCTGGCGCTGCTGGCGCATCGCCTCCGGCGCGAGGCCGATCAGATCCTCGCCGGCAAAGCGGATGGTGCCGGCGCTCGGCTCGATCATGCGCAGCACCAGCCGGCCGGTGGTGGTCTTGCCGCAGCCGCTCTCGCCGACCAGTCCCAGCGTTTCGCCGTCGGCGATGTCGAAGTCCACACCGTCCACCGCGCGCACTGCGCCGACCTGCCGTGGCCGCAGCACGCCGCGCATCATCGGGAAGTGCTTGACCAAGCCGCGCACTTCGAGCAACGGGGCGGCGCCGGCTTCGAGGATGCCGTGCGCGTCGATCGCGTGGGCTTGGGTGTATTGGCCTTTCGCGAGTTGGCCTTTTGTGAATTGGCCTTTCGTGAACTGGCCTTTTGTCATCGGGCGATCACTGTGCATGGCGATACCCGTTGACCGCGATGCAAGCGGCGTAGTGGCCGGGCTCGATCTCGAACGCGGCTGGCGCGCGCTCCCGGCAGGCGGGCTGGACATCCGGACAGCGCGGATGGAAGCGGCACCCCGCTGGCAGGTTCGACAGGCTCGGCACCATGCCGGGAATGGTCTGCAGCCGCTCCTGTTGCTGGTCGAGCGACGGAATGCTTTGCAGCAGCAACCGGGTGTACGGATGCGATGGCCGCTCGAACACTTCGGTGACGCTGCCTTCCTCGACAATGCGGCCCGCATACATCACCACCACACGGTCCACCACTTGCGCCACCACGCCGAGATCGTGCGTGATCAGCATGACGGCCATGCCGAGTTCGCGTTGCAGATCGCGAAGCAGCAGCAGGATCTGCGCCTGGATGGTGACGTCGAGTGCCGTGGTCGGTTCGTCGGCGATCAGGATCTTCGGCCGGCAGGCCAGCGCAATGGCGATCATGACCCGCTGGCGCATGCCGCCGGAGAGCTCATGCGGATATTGATCGAGGCGCTGGCGCGGGTTGCTGATGCCGACACGCTCGAGCAGCTGCAGCGACCGTTCGCGCGCCTGGGCCCGGTAGATGCCTTCATGCACCCGCAAGGTTTCGCCGATCTGTTCGCCCACCTTGAAGACCGGATTGAGCGCGGTCATCGGCTCCTGGAAGATCATCGAGATCTCCTTGCCGCGAATCCGGTTCATCGCCGCCTCGCTGGCGTGGGCGATGTCCCGGCCGTGCAGCAGGATGCGTCCGCCGGCGATGCGTCCAGGCGGGTTCGGAACCAGGCCGAGGATCGACAGCGCCGTGAGGCTCTTGCCGCAGCCCGATTCGCCGACGACGCCGAGCACTTCGCCGGGTGCGAGCGTGAGGCAGACGCCGTCCACCGCGACCTGTTCGTGCCCGGGCGGGCCGAAGACAACGCGCAGGTCCTCGATGCGGAGCAGCGGCGGCGCCGGTTCGGCATTTTTGTGCGGCTCGGTTTTGTACGGCTCAGCCAATCTGCACTCGCAATCGGGGATCGAGGACATCGCGCAGGCCGTCGCCGAGCAGGTTGAGGCCAAGGCAGACCAGCGCCACAGCGATGCCGGGGAACAGGCAGATGTGCGGCGCCTCGCGCAAGTAGTCCTTGCCTTCGGCGATCATGTTGCCCCAGGTCGGCGTCGGCGGCGGCGGCCCGACGCCCAGGAAGCTCAGGATCGCTTCGGCGAGGATGGCATAGGCGAAGATGAAGGTGATCTGCACGATCAGCGGCGCCATGCTGTTGGGCAGCACGTGGCGCCAGATGGTCCAGAGGGCGCGCGCGCCGCAGGCCTTGGCGGCCTGCACGTAATCCATCTCGCGCACCACCAGCACGGTGGAACGGACGATGCGGGCGGTACGTGGGGTGTAGACCGCCGTCAGGGCGATCACGGCATTGATCGCCGAAGGACCGAGCGCCGCGGCGATGGCGATCGCCAGCAGGATGGCCGGGAACGCCATCAGCGCGTCCATCAGCCGCATCAGCGGCCCGTCCAGGCGCTTGAAATAGCCCGACATGACGCCGATGAGCGTGCCCAGAATGCCGGTTGCCAGCGCGACCGAGAAGCCGATCGCCAGCGACAGCCGCGCCCCATGCACCAGCCGGCTCCAGATGTCGCGGCCGTAGTTGTCGGTACCCAGCGGATACGGGAAATCCGGGGTCTTGAAGCGCAGCCGGACCTGCATCTTCTCCGGTGGCAGGATCTGAATCAGGTCGGCGAAGACCGCCAGCAGCAGCATGATGGCGAGGATCACTGCGCCGGTCATGAAGAGGCGATGCCGGGCCAGCCTTCGCCACAGGGACGGCGGGCGCGGCGGCGCCGGCTCGGCGCTTCGGGGGTCACCCAAAGCCTCGGCGATCACCCGTACTTCACCCTTGGATCCACCACCGCATAGAGCAGGTCGACGACCAGGTTCAGCAGTACCAGTACCGCCGCCGTGACCAGCAGGCCGCCCTGGATCATCGGGTAGTCGCGTCCGAAAACCGCGCTGGCCAGCAGGCGGCCCATGCCGGGCAGGGAGTACACGGTCTCGATCACCACCGATCCGGAGAGCAGCAGGCCGAAGCTGATGCCGATGACTGTGATCACCGGCACCATCACGTTCTTCAGGGCGTGCTTGCCGATCACCCAGGACACCGGCAGCCCTTTGGCGCGTGCAGTGCGCACATAGTCCTGCTGCAGCACCTCGAGCATGGTCGCGCGGGTGATGCGCGCAAGCAGCCCGACCTGCAGCAGCGCCAGTGAGAACGCCGGCAGGATCAGGCACTTGAACCAGCCGACGGGATCGTCGGCGAAGGGGATGTAGCCACCGGCCGGCAACCAGTCCAGCATGACGCCGAACAGCACGATCAACATCAGGCTGAGCCAGAAGTTGGGCACCGACACGCCGAACAGCGCGAAAGTCAGCACCGCCTGATCGATCCAGGTGTTGGCTTTCACCGCGGCGATCACGCCGCAGGGCACGCCGAGCGCCACCGTCAGCAGCAGCGCAAAGCCGGCCAGCGCGAGGGTCACCGGAACGCGCTCGGCAATCGCCTGGGTCACTGGCCGGTTGAGCAGGATCGAGTTGCCGAGGTCGCCGTGGGCAATATCCACATACCAGGCGCCAAGCCGCGCGATGAAGGGACGATTCAGCCCCAACTGCTCGCGTACCGCGGCGATCTCGATGTCGCTGGCGTTCTGCCCGGCAATCAGTGCCGCTGGATCACCGGGCACAAGCTCCATGATCGACGCGGAGATCAGGCTGACCAAGAGCAGCACCGGCAAGGCGACCAGTAGCCGCCGGATGGCAAATTCGATCATGCGCGAATGCGCCGTCGTGCTGTGCGAACGTCAGTCTGCCTTCCACACGTTCCACATGCGCGGGATGCGATAAGGCTCGAACCCCTTGATGTCGGCGCGGGCCGCCTGCTTGCGAACCAGGTCGCCGAACTTCAGGAACAGCACCTGGTCATAGACGCGCTCCTGGAACTTGGCGAAGGTGGCTTTTCGTTCCTCGAAGGTGGCACCGGACACCATGTCCGCGAAGATCTTGTCAAGCGTTGGGTCGGCAACGAACTGGTTGTTCTGCGGCGAGACGACGTCCTTCAGTGCCGAGAACGGGCCGACCGAAGGGCCCGAGCCCTGGCCGGTGAACCACAGGTTCCACGCCTCTTTGTTGCGCCGGTGATTGATGGCAGTGGCCCAGTCGAAGACATCGACCCGGACCTTCATGCCGACCGCCTTGAGCTGTTCGCTGACGATCTGCGCTGCCTTGTACATGCTCTGGTAGCTGG
>JBDSYU010000072.1:0-11371 GCA_039925525.1 Variovorax sp. | reverse complement strand
AGTTGATGCAAGCGCCGACGTTGCAGCGCCATGGTTTCCATCAAACCAAGCCCCGCGTTCCATGACCCAGGACTACGACAAGTTCGTCGGCACGCGCGCCGTCGGGGCGCAGCACCGCTTCGACCTCGGTGCGCTCACTGCATGGATGCAGCAACATGTCGAAGGCTTTGCCGGGCCGATCGAAGTGGAAATGTTCAAGGGCGGCCAATCGAACCCGACCTACAAGCTGAAGACGCCGCGCGCCACTTATGTGATGCGCAGCAAGCCGGGGCCAGCTGCCAGATTGCTGCCATCGGCGCATGCCATCGAACGCGAGTTCAAGGTCATGCGCGGCTTGTCCGATACCGACGTACCGGTGCCGAAGATGCTTGGCCTGTGCAGCGACGAGAGCGTCATCGGCCGGTCTTTCTACATCATGACTTTCGCGGAAGGCCGCGTGCTCTGGGAGCAGTCGCTGCCCGGCTTATCCAATGTCGAACGCGGCGCCATCTACGACGAGATGAACCGTGTCATCGCCGCCTTGCACAGCGTCGACGTGGCGAGGCATGGGCTGGCCGACTACGGCAAACCGGCAAACTACGTCGAGCGCCAGATTACCCGCTGGAGCCAGCAATACCAAGCCTCGGTGACCGAGCCCATTGCCGCGATGGACCGCCTAATGCAATGGCTGCCGGCGCACCTGCCAGCAAGCGCCAAAGACGCCCGCCTCGCTTCGGTGGTGCACGGCGATTACCGCCTCGACAACTTGGTGTTTCATCCGAGCGAGCCGCGTGTCATCGCCGTGCTCGATTGGGAGCTTTCGACGCTGGGTCATCCGCTTGCAGACTTCGCCTACCACTGCATGTCCTGGCACATTCCGCCAGGAACGTTCCGAGGACTCGGCGGGCTCGACCTGGCGTCGCTCGGCATCCCAACCGAGAAGCAATACATTGCCAGTTATCTCGAGCGGACCCGGCTCACGACACCCGAAGCTTTGGCCGCCGACTGGAACTTCTACCTGGCCTACAACCTGTTTCGCATTGCCGCCATCCTTCAGGGTATCGCCAAGCGGGCCGAAGCCGGTACAGCTTCGAGCGACGAGGCCGCCTCGTCCGGTCGCGGCGCCAAACCGATGGCGCAACTGGCCTGGCAATTCGCCGAAAGAGCCTGAACATGGAGATGGCGCCGCCAGCCTTCTCTGCCCACCTGCCAGAAAAGGACGCCCCATGGATTTCGAATATTCTGCCAAGACCAAAGAGCTGCAACAGCGCGTTGGCGCTTTCATGCAAGAGCAGGTGCTGCCGGCCGAAGCTGCTTACCAAGCAGAGCTGACCGCCAACACCGCGGCGGGCAAGCGCTGGACCCCGCTGCAGACCATCGAGGATCTGAAAAAGAAAGCGCGCGAGGCAGGCCTGTGGAACCTGTTCCTGCCCGAGGACAGCGCTGCTGCCTCCGGCTACGCGGGCGCTGGCCTGACCAACCAGGAATACGCTCCCCTGGCCGAACTGATGGGCGCGGTGCCCTGGGCCAGCGAAGTCTTCAACTGCTCGGCGCCCGACACCGGCAACATGGAAACGATTGCGCGCTACGGCTCCGAGGAAAACAAGGCGCGTTGGTTGAAGCCGTTGCTCGAAGGCAAGATCCGTTCGTCTTTCGCCATGACCGAACCCGATGTCGCCTCCAGTGACGCCACCAACATTGCGACGCGCATCGAGCGCGACGGTAACGACTACGTGATCAACGGCCGCAAGTGGTGGATCTCCGGCGCCGCCGATCCACGTTGCGCCATCTTCATCGTCATGGGCAAGAGCGATCCCGAGGCGCCGCGCCATTCACAGCAAAGCATGATTCTGGTGCCGGCCGACGCCAAAGGCATCGAGATCCTGCGCCCGCTCAGCGTGCTCGGCTATGACGATGCGCCACATGGACATGTCGAGATGACCTTCGACAACGTGCGCGTGCCGGCCGGTAACATGCTGCTCGGCGAGGGCCGCGGTTTCGAGATCGCCCAGGGCCGTCTCGGCCCGGGGCGCATCCATCACTGCATGCGCCTGGTCGGCCTGGCCGAACGGGCGTTGGCGCTGATGTGCCAACGCGCCTCGTCACGGGTCGCTTTCGGCAAGGCCGTCGCGGCGCAAACCGTCACGCAGGAACGCATCGCCGAAGCCCGCTGCAAGATCGACATGGCCCGCCTCCTGACGCTGAAGGCGGCCTGGTTGATGGACGTCGCCGGCAACAAGGTCGCCAGGAACGACATCGCCATGATCAAGGTGGTGGCGCCGAACATGGCCTGCCAAGTCATCGACTGGGCCATCCAGGTGCACGGCGGCGGCGGCATGTGTGACGACTTTCCGCTGGCTTACGCCTACGCCCACGCGCGCACGCTGCGCTTTGCCGACGGGCCGGACGAAGTACACCGCAATGCGATTGCCAAGTGGGAGCTGGGGAAGTACGGAGCGACCAAGCAGGAGACGCAGCCGCCGGTCACGCGCTCTTGACGAGGGCGCTGGCGCGGCCTGAGCGCCACGCTGCTCGCGCGTGCCGTCGCTCGACGCAGCCCGCGCTACAACGGCTTCTGCAAGAACACAGCGTGCCCGAGCGCTGGATCCAGCGTGTAGTGGGCGAAGCCTTGTCGCACATACGCCTTCATGGCTGCGGCGTTGCCTCCGAGCACTTCCAGCGTCAACTTGCACGCGCCGCGGGCACACGCCTCGGTCTCGACCCGCTCCAACATGCGCGGCGCAATGCGCCGGCCGCGATGACTTGCCATCACGATGACATCGTGAATGTTCACCAGGGGTCGCGCGGCGAAGGTGGAGAAACCCTCGAAGCAATTGACGAGACCGACCGCCGCCTCGCCATCGAAGGCCAGCACGCTGAAGGCCTGTGGTCGCGCGGCCAGCGCCTGCGGCAGGCGCGCCAGCACGGCAGGCGCCAGCGCTTTGCCGCCGCCGGCCGGGTCGCGCGCATAAGCGTCAAGCAGACGAACGACGTCAGCGGCGTCTTCTCGCACGTTGTAGTTGGCCAGGCGGGTGTGGATCATTGGGCGCCGACGGTGCGGCTGGTTAAGATGATTGAGCGCGAGCGATCCGATGCCGGCAAGCCCGTTACGCGATAGTTTGACAAGGCTGCGACAGTAGCGCAGGCAGGAGGAAGACACTTTGCCATCACCCCAGTTCGATGCCGCATGGGCGGACATCGATGCGGACGTCGAAACCGCGGTGTCCGACCTCGCCCGGTTGATCGCCTGCGACACCTCGTTCCCGCCGGGCCGAGGCTACGACCCCTTCGCCGACCTGATGGATGCGGTGATGCGGCCACTCGGCTTCGCGACTGAACGTGTGCGTGTGCCCGAGGCGCTATGGCAAGTACCCGGTGGCCCAGCCGCCGGGCCACGGACCAATCTGATCGCGACGCGGCGAAGCGGCAAGCCGACGTGCGGTCTGTATTTCCACGTCGACACGGTACCGCCGGCCGCCGGCTGGCAAGGCGATCCGCTGCGCCTGCAACGGGATGGCGAATGCCTGACAGGGCTCGGCGCGGCTGACATGAAAGGCACGATTGCTGCCGTGCTGTTGGCCTTGCGCGCGGCCGAGCGTCATGGTGTTGAGCTCGCCTATGACCCGATGCTGCTCTTGTGCACTGACGAGGAGGGTGGCTTGTATCCCGGTGTGCGTTATTTGGCCGAACAGGGCCGGCTGGAAGGGCACATCGTCAACTTCAACGGCAGCGCCGAGGCCCGCGTCTGGGCCGGCTGCTTCGGGCTGTTTAATTTGCTGATTCGCGTGCGTGGACAAACGGTGCATGCCGGCGAAGGCAATCGCATCGGGTCTGGACGCAGCGCCATCGAAGGCGCACTGCCGCTGCTGCAACGGCTCTACGACCTGAAGGCCGAAGTGGCGAAGCGAACGTCGAAGCTGCCGCCGCCACCGCATGCCAGCGGGCCGTTGGCGGCTCAGTTGAGCATTGCCGCGCTGCATGGCGGCACTTGCGGCGGGCAGATTCCGGCATTGCTCGAAATCACGGTGTGTCGCCGCTATGCGCCGGAAGAAGATTTCGAAGCTATTCGCGCGCAGATCGAATCGCTGGTGCGCGAGTGCGTCGCGCGCGAACCCGGTCTGTCGGTGGATATCGACCTGATCGGCCATCTGATTCCGGTCAGCGACCCGTACGGTGCGCACTGGCCGCGCTGGCAGCGCGCGGTCGGCGCCGGCTTTGGCTATGCGCCTGAAGATTTCAAACGCTGGGGCGCCGCGAGTTGCTCGGATTTCGGCTACGTGCAGCAGTTCGGCATGCAAGAGGTGTTGCTCGGTGGCCTTGGCCGGCCGAATCGCAACGTGCATTCGCCGGGCGAACACACCACCACCACCGACATGGTCGCGTTGGCACGCAGTGTGCTGGCGTACTTGGCGGCCGACTTCGAGCCGACCCTCAATCCAGAATCGTCGCAATACCAACCCGCTTAGGAGCACCTTTATGTACAACCTCGATCGTCGCGGCTTTCTCACCACCGGCGCCAGTGTCGGTGCCCTGGCCATTTCCCAGTTAGCGCCATTGCCGGCGTGGGCGCAAACGCCGCGGCGCGGTGGCACCCTGCGGGTCAGCGTTGACCAGGCGGCATCCAAGCTCAACCCCCTGCTCACGCGCACCAACCCCGAATACATGCTGTCGGAGATGCTCTATTCGGCGCTCACGCGCCTGAAGGTCGACATGAGCGTCGAGCCGGATCTGGCGCTTTCGTGGAGCAGCAACACAGAACTGACCGAATGGACTTTCGTGCTGCGTCAAGGCGTGAAGTTTCATGACGGCAGCGCCTGTACCGCCGCCGACGTGGTTGCCACCTTCGAAGCGATTCTCGACCCCAAGACCGCATCGCCCGCGCGGCAGAACATCGGCCCGATCGCCAAGGTCACGGCCAAGGACGACCACACAGTGGTCTTCACTTTGGCAACGCCATTCGCGGATTTGCCGGTCACTCTCGCCTACACCAACGCCAAGATCATTCCGGCCGCGGTGATCAAGGGAGGGCTCGCGCAACTCGACCGTACGGCCATCGGCACCGGGCCTTTCAAACTGGTCAGCTACGAGGGCGATCGCAAGATCGTCGTGGCGCGCAACGACGCCTACTTCGATGCACCCAGACCCTATCTGGACCGCGTCGAAATGGTGGTCTATCCCGACAGCACCGCCGAAGGATCGGCACTGATCTCCGGCGACACCGACATGATCTCGACCCTGCCGCCGACCGAGTTCGCGCGCCTCAAGAGCGCTTCGGGCGTGAAGGCTTTGCGCGTCCCTTCCGGACAGTTCTGCAACGTGAATTTCCGCTGCGACCAGAAGCCCTATGACGATCCGCGGGTGCGTGAAGCCCTGGCGCTCACCATCGATCGCACCGCCATGGTCGATTTCGTGACCGAGGGCTATGGCACGCCCGGCAACGACACGCCGATGAACTCGGCCTACCGCTTCTATGTCGACCAGCCCCTGAAGAAGCCCGACATCGCCAAGGCCAAGGCTCTGCTCGCCGCGGCCGGCTACCCGAACGGGCTCGACGCGACGCTCATCGCCTCCGATCGGCCACCCGTGCGCACGCAACTCGCCGTCGCCATGCGCGAGATGGCCAAGCCTTCGGGGTTTCGCATCAACGTGGAGACGATGCCGCATGCCACCTATCTCGACCAGGTCTGGAAGAAGGGCTCTTTCTACGTCGGCTTCTACAACATGCAAGCCACCGCCGACGCGATCTTCGCGCTGCTCTACACCTCCGATTCGGCGTGGAACGAAACACGCTGGAACAACGCCGCGTTCGACAAAGCGGTCCATGCGGCGCGGGCCACAGTGGATGAAGCCAAGCGTCGCGAACTCTATGCCGAGGCGCAAAAATTGATGTATGCGCAGACGCCGTCGATCATTCCGGCGTTCTTCGATCTGCTGGCGGCCCAGCGCGAGTGGGTGCAGGGCTATCAATTGCACCCGCGCGGGGCGGTGTTCCGGCTCGACCACGTGTCGCTCGCGGCCAATGCGCCCAAGCGTGGCTGATCGGCACTGGGTCCGCGCGGCGCGCTGAACCGGAGCGCGGGTGTCGCCAGCCTACGTTCTCAAACGCATCGCGCTCATCGGCTACACGCTGCTGGTGGTGTCGCTGATCGTCTTTGCGATCACGCAGGTGCTGCCGGCCGACGCGGCGGTGATGCTGCTCGGCGAGAACGCCACCGAGGAGGCGCTCGTCGCCGTGCGCCAGCAGCTCGGGCTGAACGACCCGGTCTGGCTTCAGTACGCACATTGGCTGGGCAATGTGCTGCAGGGTGATTTCGGCGTCTCGATGCGCAACGGCCAGCCGGTCGGCCCGGCGATGTTCGAAGCGCTCGGGCGATCGCTGACGCTGGCCTTTCTGGCCATCGCCCTGATGCTGCTGCTCGCCGTGCCGATGGGCATCCTGGCCGCAGTGCGGCGCGGCAAGGCCAGTGACATGGCTGTCAGCGTCACTTCGTACATCGGCGTTTCGTTGCCCGAGTTCGTCACGGCGACGCTGCTCATCTTGTGCTTTGCCGACTGGCTGCACTGGCTGCCCGCGACCGGCTACGTGCCGCTCACCGAGAATCTTGGCCGTGGGTTGCTGCATCTGGTGCTGCCGGTGGTCACGGTGTCTCTGATCCTGATCGCCCACATCTCGCGCATGGTGCGCTCCGAACTGGTCGACGTGTTGCACAGCGACTATGTGCGCGCGGCCCGCCTCAAGGGACTGTCGCGCGCCACCGTTCTCTACAAACACGCGCTGCGCAACGCGCTGCTGCCGACGATCACCATCGTCGCGCTCGACGTCGGCTACCTGCTCGGTGGCGTCATCGTGGTCGAGGAGATTTTCGCCATCCCGGGCATCGGGCGCCAACTCATCGTGGCAGTGCAGAGCCGTGACCTGCCTTCGATACAGGCCGGCGCCCTGATCATGGCCACCACATATGCGATCTCCAACTTCCTGGCCGACATGAGTTACGCCTGGATCGACAAGCGCATTCAATATGCGTGAGGTCATGCACCGCCTGTTGCGCTCGCCCCAAGGCGCGCTGGGGCTGCTGCTGGTCGGCCTCGTTTTGCTGATCGTCGTGCTCGGGCCGTCGGTCGCGCCCTACGACCCGGAAACTTTTGCGCCGCTGCGACGCTACAAGCCTCCGAGCGCGCAGTTCTGGCTCGGCACCGATCAATATGGACGCGACATCCTGAGCCGCCTGCTGTTCGGCGCCCGCGCCACCGTGCTGCTGGCCGTGATCGCCACCGCCATCGGCACACTCGTCGGCGCGCTGGTCGGCACCACCTCGGCCTACCTGGGCGGGCGCAGCGACGAATTCATCATGCGCACCGTCGACGCCGTGATGTCGATCCCAAGCCTTCTGCTCGCGCTCCTGATCGTCACATTGCTTGGCAAGAGCAGCGCCAACGCCCTGCTGGCGATCGCCGTGGCGTTCGCACCCGGCATGGCGCGCGTGACGCGCTCGGTCGCGCTCACGGTGCGCAAGCAGGACTATGTGAATGCCGCAATCGCACGCGGCGAAAGCGCCGGCTACATCGTCTGGCGCGAGATGTTGCCCAACGTGATCTCGCCGATCATCGTCGAGATGACGGTGCGTATCGCCTTTGCCGTGATGCTGTTCGCGACCTTGAGTTTTCTCGGCCTTGGCGCGCAACCGCCGGCGTCGGAGTGGGGGCTGATGGTGGCCGAATCGCGCCGCTTCATGCACCTGAGCCCGTGGATGATCTTGTGGCCGAGCCTGGCCGTGGCTTTGGTGGCCATCGGCTTCAACCTCCTGGGCGACGGCTTGCGCGACGCAATGAACCCGCGTACATGAGTTCGTCCGCGCCCACCGAACCGGCCGCGCCTGCGTCGCTCGCAAGTTCGGCGCGCGCGGCCGCGGGGTTCGCTGCCGCGCCCACCGCAAAGACGCCGGTGCTGGACATCGCCGGCTACTCGCTGGCTTACGCCACGCCGGCCGGCATGTTCCAGGCACTCGATGGCGTCGATCTGCAAGTCGCAGCCGGCGAAGTGCTCGGGCTGGTCGGCGAATCCGGCTCGGGCAAGACCTCGCTGGCATGGGCCGTGATGCGCTATCTGCCAGTCGATGTGCGGGAGGCTGGCGCGATTCGCTTGAAGGGCAAGGCGCTCATCGGGGCCAGCACCGGCGAGATCGAGGCCATCCGCGGCCGGCGCATCGGCATGGTGTTCCAGGACCCGAGCACGTCGCTCAACCCGACGCTGCCGCTCGGCGAGCAACTGGCCGAGGTGCTGGTGCGGCATCGCCAGCTGACGCAGAAGCAAGCCTGGTCCGAGGGCGAGGCGATGCTGGCGCATGTCGGGCTCAAAATGCCGGCCGTTATGATGCGCCGTTACCCGCACGAGGCTTCCGGCGGCGAGAAGCAACGCGTGGTGATCGCCAGCGCCTTCGCCTGCCAGCCCGAATGCATCCTGTTCGACGAGCCGACCACGGCGCTCGACGTGATCACAGCGCGGCAGATTCTCGATCTGTTCGCGGAACTGCAAAGCGAAACCGGCGTGGCCTCGCTCTACATCTCGCACGACCTGGCGCTGGTGTCCAGCGTGTGCCAGCGCGTTGCCGTGATTCACCGCGGCCGCATTGTCGAGCAGGGGCCGATCGACGCCGTGTTCGACGCGCCGCAAGAAGACTACACGCGGATGTTGCTCGGCGCCGTGCCGCGGCCCGAGCACCGACTGATCGCCGCGCAACGCGTCACGCCAGGTGCGCCGACCGCGCCGCTGCTGGAGGTTGAAAAGCTCAGCGTGCGCTACGGCCGCGCGCCCTTTCTCGGCAAGCTGCTGGGCCGGCGCGACACGCAGTTCACCGGCGCGCGCGAGGTCAGCCTGGTGCTCGCGCCGGGCGAGGTGCTGGGCATCGTTGGCGAATCGGGCTCGGGCAAATCCACCCTGGCGCGGGCGCTGGCGGGGCTCAATCCGTTCGAGGGCCAGGTGCAATTCGATGGCCGGCCCATCAGCGGATTGGCCGACATGGACCGTGCATATCGACGCGACGTTCAGATCATCTTCCAGCATCCCGACTCGTCGCTCAATCCGCGCCAGCGCGTCGGTGAGATTCTGTCGCGACCGCTCGCGCTCTACCGCTCGGACAGTGGCGAATCAAACGCCGTGACCATCGCTCGCCTGCTGGAGGAGGTGCGGCTGCCGGCGAGCTACGCGTCGCGCTTCCCGCACCAATTGTCAGGGGGCGAAAAGCAAAGGGTGGCGATCGCGCGCGCCTTTGCCTCCCGGCCCAAGCTGGTGATCTGCGACGAGATCACCTCGTCGCTCGACGTGTCGGTGCAAGCCTCGATCGTCGCGCTGCTGGTGGAACTGCAACGCGAGCGCAACACCGGCTACCTGTTCATCACACACGATCTGAACCTGGTGCGCCAGGTGGCGCATCGCATTGCCGTGATGTACCGCGGCGACCTGGTTGAGGTGATCGCCGTCGATCGACTGGCGCTTGGTGCAGCGCACGCCTACACCCGTTCACTGCTGGCGGCCGTGCCAGAACCCATCGCTGCGCGACATTGACGTCTGCGCCGCATGAGAGCAACTCATTGAAGGAACCCTTGGCCATGGATCGAACCGCCCTCCTCGCACGCCTGGATCAACCCGCCGCGCTGGCCTTTTTATCGCGCATGGTGCAGCACAAGAGCTACACCGAGACCGACGGCGAACGGCAACTCGCGGCGTACATGGTCGAGCAGATGCGCACGCTCGGCCTGGAGGCGCAATTGCAGAGCGTGCCGGGCGACCGCATGAATGCGATCGGCACGCACAAGGGAAGCGGCGGCGGCCCCAGCCTGCTCTTCAACGGCCACCTCGACACCAACCCGGCGACCGAGGGCTGGACTGTCGACCCCTGGGCCGGCCTGGTCGACGAGCACTTCATCTACGGCATCGGCGTGTCCAACATGAAGGCCGGCGACGCCGCCTATTTCTGCGCGCTGAAGACGCTGATCGACGCCGGCGTGAAGCTCAAGGGCGACGTGATCCTCACCTATGTCGTCGGCGAGTTGCAAGGCGGTGTCGGCACCGTGGCGGCGATCGAGCAAGGCGTCAGGGCGGATTACTTCATCAACTCGGAGCCCACCGATCTGCAGGCAATCACCATGCATGCCTGCGCCTTCACCTATGTCGTCGAACTGACAGGCAATACCCGGCACCTGTCCAAGCGCGAGGAAGCCGTCGACGCCATCGTGGCGGCGTGCGATCTGATCCCGCGCCTTAACGCCATGACCTTCTCCGGCGCGCGCAGCGACGAGCACCGCTCGATCAACCGCGTGCACGTGGGCGTGATGCACGGCGCACTGGGTGCCGAATTGCTCGAGTGGCGTCCGCCGCAGGTCGCCGATTTCGCCCGCATCAAGGGCTCTGGCCGCTACGCGCCCGGGCAGACCGAGGCCGGTGCCATCGCCGACATGCGGCGTGAACTCGATGCACTGGAGGCGCGCTTCCCGGGCCTCAAAGCCACCATCCGCACCGATCGAAAGGCCGGCCATGGCCTGATGCCCGCCTTCGAGGTCGCGCGCGACGCCCGCATCGTCAAGACCGTGAACGCCGCCTATGCCGAGGGTCGCGGCGAGCCGCAACCCACCGGCGCGATCGCACCGCCCGGCTTCTTCGGCACTGACGCGGGCCACTTCTATGACGCACTCGGCATGGAAGGCATCGTCTGCGGCCCCGGCGGACGCTACAACACCATGCCCGACGAGCGCGTCGACATCGGCGATTACCTCGACATGATTCGCATCTACATGCTGTGCATACTGGACATCTGCGGCCACGACTGAAAGCGGGACAAAAGAATCCACCGCGCAACCAGATACGTTCCGTTGCGCTATCACCAAGTAGAGTACGAGCACGGTACCTGGGCCCGACCGCACGTTGACACCATCGAGCTTCTCGCCAGCAAGGACGTCAGCGTGATCGCCTCGGACTCGGTCAGCGACGCCCTCCCCGGCCCGGTGATCCAGTTCTACAAGTCACTTGTTTATGTCTTGTGCCTGGCGTTCTACGGCATCCCACTGTTGCATAACATGGACCTCGAGGCGCTAGCAGAAGTATGCGCGGCGCGCAAGCGCGACAACTTTATGTTTGTCTTCTCACCTCTCAACGTGCCGAAGCCAACCGGTTCGCTCTGCACGCTTGTGGCAATTCTTTAGCACTCGGCCCGCTCGCCAGCCGGTCAGGCCGCCGCGTGGTGCAAGTCCACTTGATCGGTTTGGTTGCGGGTGGAAGCCATTGTCGAATGGCCGCTGTGTCACCATCAAGAAGACTTCTGTGCGCCGCTGCACAGGTCGAGCACCTTGCCCGGGTTCATGAGGTTCATGGGGTCAAGCAGATTCTTGATCCCCGCCA
>JBDSYU010000071.1:0-4426 GCA_039925525.1 Variovorax sp. | reverse complement strand
AACCAGATCATTGGCGACGAACCCGGTCAGGGTTTTCGCACGGTGATGAAAGTGCTCAATAAGCAGCGCCTGCATCTGGCCGCCTTGTGCACCGGTCCGGCGATGCGCATGTTGGCCATGGCGATCGAACATACGACGCGGCGGCACCAGTTCGGCCAGCCCCTCGCCAGCTTCCAGCTGGTGCAGGCCATGATCGCCGACTCGCGCACCGAGATTTACGCCGCGCGCTCGATGATTCTCGAAGCCGCCCGCGCCCGCGACCGCGGCGAAAACGTGGCTTTGCAAGCCTCGATGTGCAAGTACTTCGCCTCCGAGATGTGCGGGCGCGTCGCCGATCGCGCCGTGCAGATGTTCGGTGGCGCCGGCTACGTGGCCGATCACAGCTCGATCGAGCGTTACTACCGCGATGTGCGGCTGTTCCGCCTGTACGAGGGCACCAGCCAGATCCACCAACTCAACATCGCCAAGCTGGCACTGCGCGAGGCCGCTGCATGAGGCACGACATGGACCAGTTTCTGTGCGAGACGCACTGATCAAAATTGAGAAGACTGAAAAATGAACGACAACCTTTTCGGTACCAGCGAGCGGTTACCCGAACTGCGCCAACGAGTCCGCCGATTCGTCGACGAAGAATGCATTCCGCGCGAGCGCAACGCCCACGCGCATGAAATACCAGCACTGGACGCGACGATCCGCGAGCTGCGGCCGATGGCGCGCGCAGCGGGTATCTACGCACCGCAATTGCCAGGCGACTATGGTGGCCTCGACTTGTCCTGGCGCGACCGGTCGGTGCTACTCGAGGAAGCCGGCCGCAGCTATCTGGCACCCGCGGCGATGAACTGCGCGCCGCCCGACCAGCCCAACATGATCAACCTCCTGCGCAATGGCACACCGGCGCAGCAACAACGCTATCTGCGTCCCTTGGCGGCCGGCGAACAACGCTCGTGCTTTGCCATGACCGAACCAGCCCCAGGCGCCGGCTCGGATCCATCCATGCTGCGCACCACGGCGACGAGGCGCGGCGACCGCTGGGTGATCAACGGACACAAATGGTTCATCAGTGGCGCCGTTGGCGCCACCTTTGCGATCGTTCTCGCGCGCAGCAGCGATGGCCCGACGATGTTCATCGTCGACACCGACAACCCGGGTTTTCGCATCTTGCGCAACATTCCGGCCATCAGCGTGTACTCGATCGGCGGCCATGCCGAACTTGAACTGGTCGATTGCGAGGTCGCAGGCGATGCCGTCCTTGGCGAAGTCGGCAAGGGCTTTGCCTATGCCCAGCTGCGGCTGGAGCCGGCGCGGCTGTCGCACTGCATGCGCTACATCGGTCGCGCGCGCCGCGCCCTGGAGATCGCCGAAGCCTATGTGCTGCAACGCGAATCGTTCGGCCAGCGGTTGGCCGATTTGCAGCAGATCCAGGCCATGGTCGCGGATTCTCACATCGACTTGCATGCATCGCGGCTCATGACTTGGCATTGCGCCGCTTTGCTCGATGCCGGCGTGTCCATCAAGGATGAATCGGCGATGACCAAGGTCTTCGTGTCGGAGGCCGTGAACCGGGTCGCCGATCGGGCGGCACAGATGATGGGTGCGCTGGGCATGTCGGAGGACACCATCGTCGCCAACATCCTGCGTGAGGTGCGGCCGTTCAGGATCTACGACGGCGCCTCCGAACTGCATCGCGCGACTCTGGGGCGGCGCCTGCTGCGAGCCGCGGAGAAGCAAGCGGGAGCAGCGGGCTGAGCCCGAATCCGTTTGCCAGAAAGAAGGTCCGGATGCAGTCGCCCCGAGTTCCCATCAACCACCAAGGAGATTTGAAATGAAGTTGACATACCCGTTGATCCGCAATGGTGCGGCAGCGCTATTGCTGGCCATCCCACTGGTCGCCGCAATGGCGGCCTATCCCGATCGGGTCATCAAGATCGTGGTTCCGTTCCCGGCCGGCGGCAGTACCGACCTGGTGGCGCGTAGCGTCGCGCAGGAAATGGGCAAGGCTCTCGATCAGACCGTGATCGTCGAAAACCGTGCCGGTGCCGGCAGCGTCATCGGTTCCGAATATGTCGCGCGTGCCACCCCGGACGGCTATACCTTGCTGTTTTCCGGCGCGACCAGCATCTACATGCCCTACCTGTACAAGGATTTGGCATTCAAGCCGGTCGATGATTTTGTCGGCATTGGTCTGGTCGCCGACATTCCGAACCTGGTTGCGGTCAACGCCAAAACGCCTTACAAGAGCGTTGCTGAATTGGTCAAAGAGGCCAAGTCCAAGCCCGGCGAGATCGCTTACGCCTCGGCTGGCGTCGGCACACCGGCGCACCTTGTCTGCGAACTCATGGCCGCAGGCACCGGCGTCAAGCTGCTGCACGTGCCGTACAAGGGCAATGCACCCGCTGTGGCAGATTTGCTCGGCGGGCAAGTGCCCGTCATGTGCAACAACCTCGCCGGCACGCTGCCGTTCATGAAGGGCGACTCGCGCATTCGCATCCTCGCCGTGACCGGCGTCAAGCGATCGCTCGCCGCACCCGATGTGCCGACCTTTGCCGAAGCCGGCGTGCCCGGGCTGGAATCGGGTATCTGGCAGGCACTGGTGGCGCCGGTGGCGACCCCAAAAGCAATCGTCGCGACGCTGTCGAACGCTTTGTCTAAAGCCTTGGAATCGCCGGTGCTGCGCGAACGTTTGGCAGCCCTTGGCGCCGAGCCGCTCACCGGCACGCCAGCCGCGTATGAGGCACGAGTGAAGAAGGAAACCGCGATCTGGACGCCGGTGCTGAAATCGCTCGACCTGAAGCCGCAGTAGCATCCGTGGCCATGCCACTTGCAATTTCCACCAAGGCTTCCCTCCCTGATGACGCAGCCCGCGCCAACCTGATCGGACGCGTCTGGTTGCCAGACGTTGGCCCGGTCCTGGCGGCAGTCAAAGGCGATGCGTTGCACGACCTGTCGCGCCTTGCACCGACGTCGAGTCAGTTGCTGGAATTGGACGATCCGGCGGCGGGCGTGCGCGCAGCGCTGGCTGACGGTTCGGCGCCACGCCTGGCGATGCTCGATGCCGTGCTCGCCAACAGCGATGAAAGCACACGTGACACCGCCAGGCCATGGCTGCTCGCCCCGTGCGACCTGCAGGCGATCAAGGCCAGCGGCGTCACCTTCGTCGCCAGCATGCTGGAGCGCGTTATCGAGGAGCAGGCGCGTGGCGATGCGGCACGGGCCGAAGCGGTGCGCGGGGCCATTTCCAGCGTGCTCGGCGACAACCTGTCGGGCATCGTGCCGGGTTCGCCCGAAGCGGCCCGTGTCAAGGAGGCGCTGCTGGCGCAGGGCGCATGGTCGCAATACCTCGAAGTGGGCATCGGCCCCGACGCCGAGATCTTTACCAAGGCGCCGGTGCTGTCGGCGGTGGGTTGCGGCGCCGACGTCGGCATTCATGCGCAATCGCAATGGAACAACCCGGAGCCAGAAGTCGTGCTGGCGGTCGACAGCCGGGGTCGTACTGTGGGCGCTGCATTGGGCAACGATGTGAACCTGCGCGACTTTGAGGGCCGCAGCGCGCTGCTGCTCGGAAAAGCCAAGGACAACAATGCATCGTGTGCCATCGGGCCGTTCATCCGTCTGTTCGACAAGAGCTTTGGCATCGACAATGTGCGCCGCATCACCATCGAGCTGGAGGTGCGTGGACGCGGAGGATTCGAGATGCTCGGGTCGAGTTCACTGGCAAAGATCAGTCGCGATCCTCTTGATCTGGTCGCACAGGCGATCAACAAGCACCACGACTATCCGGACGGCCTCATGTTGTTCCTCGGGACGATGTTTGCGCCGACGCAGGACCGCCATGGTCCGGGCCAGGGCTTCACCCATGTGGTTGGCGACCAAGTGACAATTCGCGCGCCCGAACTCGGCGCCCTGGTCAATCGCGTGGTGCATGCGCACGAGGCCGCGCGGTGGACCTTCGGCATCGTCGCGTTGATGCACAACCTCGCGGAGCGTGGCCTGCTCATGACGCGGGGCCGCAGCTGATCCGTTTGGCGTTGCGCTATTGCCGCGTGAAGGCAGACCAGCAATCGCTTCGTAAGGAAAAAAGCGCCACGCCGTATCGGACGTGGCGCTTTGTTCGCCGACTCAGAAAGCGCTAAGGCAGAAACGTAACCGTTACCACGGCATGCCGTAGTAGCTGTGCACGCGTTGGTTGTAGTCGGTGGTGTATTCCGGAACGTCCGATACAGCGTAGCGCGGAGCGCCTTCGAGCTTGGCCTTGTCCAGTGGCACGACGTACCCTTCGTTGGCGGTGTCGTACTTGAGCATGTTCCATGGCAGCGGATAGCGATCGGTACCCATACCGAGGAAGCCGCCAAATTCCATGACGGCGTAGCGCACCTGGCCGGAACGCTTGTCAATCATCAGGTCGTCGATCGAACCGAGCTTTTCACCG
>JBDSYU010000070.1:0-24665 GCA_039925525.1 Variovorax sp. | reverse complement strand
CTGTTGCTGCTCGACGAGCCGCTCGAAGGCCTGGCGCCAATCATCGTGGAAGAGTTGCTGCGCGCGATCGCACGCATCACGCGGGACGAAGGCTTGTCTGCCATCATCGTCGAGCAACATCCACAGGCGGTCCTGGCGATCAGCCAGCGCGCGCTCGTGCTCGACCAGGGCACCATGAGCTACACGGGCGACGCCGACACGTTGCGCAGCGATCCGCAGCGCCTCGAGGGGCTGATCGGTGTCGGCAAACAGGAAGGGAAGCACGGCCGTGAACACTGATCCGTTGCTACTGGTTCCTGGACTGATGTGTGACCGTGCGGCATGGGATCCGCTGATCCCCGTGCTGGGCCGACAAGTCACCTGCGTCGTGGTCGACCACAGCGACGCCGACAGCTTGGCCCTTATGGCGCGCCGACTGCTCGACACTGCACCGCCACGCTTCGCACTTGCCGGCCATTCGATGGGCGGGCGTGTCGCGTTAGAGGTGATGCGCCAGGCACCCCTGCGCGTGAGCCGGCTGGCACTGCTGGATACCGGCTACCGTGGCCGGGCGGCCGGCGCCGCCGGCGAGACCGAGGCCGCACAGCGGGCGCGGCTGCTGGAGATTGCCAGATCCCAAGGGGTGCGAGCCATGGCGTCGACCTGGGTCCAGGGCATGGTGCACCCGTCGCGTCTGGCCGACGCGGCACTCATCGAGTCGATCATCGACATGTTCGAGCGCAAGACCGCCGATATCTTCGCGGCCCAGATTGCGGCACTTCTCGGCCGGGCCGATGCGGCCGACCTGCTGACTGGCATTGCAGTTCCTACCCTCGTGCTGTGTGGTCGGCAGGATGGATGGGCGCCGGTCGCTCAACATCAGGAGATCGCCGATCGCATTCCGGGGGCGGTGCTCGATGTCGTCGACGATGCCGGACACATGTCGACGATGGAGAGACCGGTTACGGTCGCCGCCGCGCTGCGCCGCTGGCTCGATATCGAGGAGAAACAGAATGGAACGGCGGATTTCGCGGCCAGCCCAGGCGCATTCAACTGACATGACGGAGTGATCACATGTATCCGAAAAACGCCTGGTACGTCGCCTGCATGCCGCTGGAGATCGACGACAAACCGCTTGGCCGCACCATCTGCGGTCAGGCCGTCGTTTTCTACCGCGGCGACGCAGGCAAGGCCGTCGCGCTCGAAGACTTTTGCCCGCACCGCGGCGCACCGTTATCGCTCGGCTCGGTGGTCGAGGGCAACCTCGTCTGCGGTTATCACGGGCTCGCCATGGGCTGCGACGGCAAGACGGTGTCGATGCCCGGACAGCGTGTGCGCGGGTTTCCGTCCATCCGCACCTACCCAGTGCTCGAGCGCTATGGCTTCATATGGATCTGGCCCGGCGAAGCGGCACTGGCCGACGCCGCCAGGCTGCCGCATCTGGCCTGGGCCGAGGACGACGAATGGGCCTACGGCGGCGGCCTCTACAACGTCAAGTGCGAGTACCGCTTGATGATCGACAACCTGATGGACCTGTCGCACGAAACCTATGTGCATGCCACCAGCATCGGCCAGAAGGAGATCGACGAGACGCCGACCCGAACGGTCTCCGAAGGCGACAGCGTCATCACCAGCCGTCACATGGAAAACGTGAGTGCGCCGCCGTTCTGGCAGCTGGCACTGCGCGGCAATCACCTCGCCGACGATGTGCCGGTCGATCGCTGGCAGATCTGCCGTTACACGCCACCCAGCCAGATCATGATCGACGTCGGCGTCGCCCACGCCGGCAAGGGCGGCTTCGACGCCGATCCAGCCGTCAAGGTATCGGCAATCGTCGTCGACCTCATCACGCCCGAGACCGACACCTCGATCTGGTATTTCTGGGGCATGGCGCGGCACTTCAAGCCCGAAGACAAGGCGCTGACAGCGACCATCCGGGAGGGCCAGCGCAAGATTTTCGGCGAGGATCTGGAGATGCTGGAGCGCCAACAACAGAACCTGCGGGCGCACCCGGCGCGCGATCTGCTGAAGCTCAATATCGACTCCGGCGGGGTGCGTGCGCGCAGTGTCATCGATCGTATGCTGGCGCAAGAACAGACCGGCTGAACCGGCGGCGGCCAGCACAGAAGGAAGGCAGGAAACATGGCAACCATCATCGGCGGCATCGGTACGTCGCATGTGCCGACGATCGGTGTTGCTTACGACAAGGGCAGGCAGAACGACCCCGATTGGGCGCCGCTATTCAAAGGCTACGAACCCGTCGCGGCGTGGCTCGCCGAAAAAAAGGCAGATGTGCTCGTGTTCTTCTACAACGACCATTGCACGAGCTTCTTCTTCGATCTGTACCCGACCTTCGCACTCGGCGTCGGCGAACGCTTCGCCATTGCTGATGAAGGTGCCGGCCTGCGCGATCTGCCGCCGCTGCGTGGCGACGTCGAGTTGCAGGCGCACATCGCCGAATCTCTGGTCAATGACGAGTTCGATCTGACGATTTTTCAGGACAAGGCCATCGACCATGGCTGCGCTTCGCCGCTGCCGCTGCTTTGGCCGCACAAACCCGACTGGCCGGGGGTCGTCGTACCGATTGCCATCAACGTGCTGCAGTTCCCGCTGCCGACGGCGCGCCGCTGCTATCGGCTTGGCCAGGCAGTGCGTCGTGCCATCGAGTCGTATCCGGCGGACCTGCGGGTCGTGATCGTCGGTACCGGCGGACTGTCGCATCAGGTGCACGGCGAACGCACCGGCTTCAACAACACCGAGTGGGACATGACGTTCCTGGAGCTACTGGAAAGCGATCCGGGCAAGCTCGCCGACATGAAGCACGCCGACTTCATCCGCCTCGGTGGTGCCGAAAGCGTCGAGCAGATCATGTGGCTGTCGATGCGCGGTGCGCTCGGCGAGCGAATCCGCAAGCTGCACCAGAACTACTATCTCGCCACCACGACGGCGATGACGGTCGTGTTGTACGAGGAATGCGACGCGACATGAACCCACAAGTGCAAGGCCTCGACGATATAGAGGGCACCTATCTGTTCGATATCCGGACCGCTCACCGAACGCTGAAACTCAACCGCTTCTTCTGGAATATGATCCGCGCCGATGCGCGCGCTGTTTACCTGGCGGACAACGAAAAAGCAATGACCGATGCCGGCCTGTCCGACAAAGAAAAAGACATGGTGCGCAGGCTCGACTGGATCGGCCTGATTCGCCATGGCGCTAACTTCTTCGTCCTCGAAAAGTTTGCCCGCGTCGCCAAGACCACCAACCTCGCCGTCTATGCATCGATGCGCGGACAAAGCTTCGAAGACTTCATGCAGACGCGTCGCGTACCGACGATGCGCTGAACGAGCACCCGGGCGCGCAGGCTATGGCCGCTGACGTCTCGCGGCTGCCAGCAGCCAAGGTACTGGCTCTCACGGCGTTGGCCATGCTCGCATTTGCGGGTAACTCGCTGCTTTGTCGTATGGCATTGAAGACGACGGCCATCGACGCGGGCACGTTCACCACAACACGCCTCCTGGCTGGGGCGATCGCTCTGGCGCTGCTCGTCCGATTGCGCGGTCGCGGCACCGGCATGGCCGGCGAATGGCCGGCCGCGGTCGCACTCTTCATCTATGCGGCCGCGTTTTCGTACGCGTACTTCAGCCTGCCCGCGGGGGTGGGCGCCTTGATGTTGTTCGGCGCGGTGCAGGTCACGATGATCGGCTATGGCCTTTGGCACGGCGAGCGGCTGCGCCCGGTGCAAATGGTGGGGCTTCTTGCCGCCTGCTGCGGCCTCGTGGCGTTGCTGGTGCCGGGTGTCCAGGCTCCCTCGTGGAGTGGGTCGATGTTGATGTTGGCAGCCGGGGCGGCCTGGGGTGTCTATACGCTGCGCGGGCGGAAGGCCGCATCGCCCCTCGCGGTGACAGCCGGCAACTTCTGGCGCGCTGCGTTGCTGACCCTGTTGTTGAGCGCAGTGCAATGGCGCTTCGCCTCGTTCGATGCTCGCGGGCTCGCTTACGCAATCGCCTCCGGCGCACTGACTTCGGGCGTTGGCTACGCGATCTGGTACGCGGCGCTGCCAGGGCTGCAAGCCGCGCATGCGGCCACAGTGCAGCTCACTGTTCCAGTGCTCGCAGCGCTCGGGGCCACCGCGCTGCTTGGAGAAAGCCTGACGCCACGCCTCACCTTGACGTCAATTGCCGTGTTGGGTGGCGTTGCGTTGGTCATTGCCGGCGCGTCGCCGCGGCCTGCATCGCCTGCCGGTCCCAAGCTTTTCTAGGCGGACCATCCGACACGCCATTCCAGGGATGACAAGCTCGACGGCCGGAAGGTTTTGATGGATCATGCCGGTCAACCTCGTCGGGCTATCGACAGGCTGCCGTCGAAGACCCGTCCACTCACAGTCATTTGGGACACCCTTGAAAATCGTCACCTGGAACGTCAATTCCCTTACGGCGCGTCTGCAACACGTGCTCGACTGGCTCGCCGCCAATCCGGTCGACGTGCTGTGCATGCAGGAACTCAAGCTCACCGACGACAAGTTTCCCCTCGATGTGTTGAAGGAGGTGGGCTACGAAGCGGCGGTGTTCGGCCAGCGCACTTACAACGGTGTCGCAATCCTGGCGCGCTCGACACTGCACGATGTCGTTCGCAACATCACGGGCTTTGCCGATGAGCAGTCGCGCGTGATTGCCGCGACGCTGGATGCACCCGGTGGGCCCTTGCGCGTGATCAACGGCTATTTCGTCAATGGTCAGTCGCCCGGAAGCGAGAAGTTCGAATACAAGATGAGTTGGCTGCGCGGCCTGCGCGACTCTTTGCGCGAAGAACTGGCAGCGCATCCGCGTCTGGTATTGCTCGGCGACTTCAACATCGTGCCGGAGGACCGTGACAGTTTCGATCCGGTCGGCTTGGCCGAGACCATCCACCACACGACGGACGAGCGCAACCATTTCAAGGCGCTGCTCGATCTCGGCCTGGTCGACGCCTTCCGCCTGTTCGAGCAACCGGCAAAGAGCTACTCGTGGTGGGACTATCGAATGCTCGGCTATCAGAAGAACCGGGGCCTGCGCATCGATCACATCCTGGTAAGCCAGCCGCTGGCGCCCCAGGTGAAAGCCTGCACCATCGACCGGGTGCCGCGCAAGTGGGCCAAGCCGAGCGACCATGCGCCGGTGATTGTCGACCTCGCCGCGACTTGAGCCGCGACCGCCTTCTTCAGTCGATGCCCAGCTCCTGGATCTTGCGTGTGATGGTGTTGCGCCCGATGCCCAGACGCTGAGCCGCCTCGATACGGCGGCCGCGCGTGTTGCCGAGCGCGGTGAGGATCAGGCGCGACTCGAAGCGGCGTGTCAGTGCTTCCCAGACATCGTTGCGTCCGTCGGCCAGCATGTCCTGGGCTTCCTGCGCCAAGGCGTTCTCCCAGCCCACGGCAGCGCCGTGGGCGACGCCGCCCGCCGTCACAGCAGCCGCGGCCTCAATGTTCGCGCCATCTCCCAGCTTCGCGCCATCTCCCGGCTTCGCGCTTCTGGCCATCGTCGTCGATGGGCTCTCCGCTCTTGGTGCGTGGAGCACGTCTTTCACGGGTGTTGCCGACGATGCCGAAATTGGCGCCGATGAAACAGCGGCGGCCGGCAAAGGCACGCCGGCCGCCGCAATGGCAGCCTGCACCTCGGGCGGCAAATCCTTCGGCTCGATGGTCTGCGCCGGTGCCATCACCGTGAGCCAGTGGCAGATGTTCTCGAGTTGCCGCACGTTGCCTGGAAACCCAAAGCTGGCCAGGCACGCCAGCGCGGCATCGCTGATGCGCTTGGCTTCGATGCCGAGCTGCTTGGCACTTTGCTGCAGGAAATGACGGGTCAGCGCCGGGATATCTTCGCGGCGCTCGCGCAGCGCCGGCAAACGCAGGCGGATGACGTTGAGGCGGTGGTACAGATCTTCGCGAAAGGCGCCATCCTTGACCCGCTGCTCCAGGTCCTGGTGCGTCGCGGCGATGACACGCACGTTGGTCTTGACAGCGCTGTGGCCGCCGACCCGATAGAAGTGCCCGTCGGATAACACGCGCAGCAAGCGCGTCTGCAGGTCGAACGGCATGTCGCCGATTTCGTCCAGAAACAGCGTGCCGCCATCGGCCTGCTCGAAGCGACCGCGGCGCATGGTCTGGGCGCCGGTGAAGGCACCGCGTTCGTGCCCGAACAGCTCGCTTTCCAGAAGTTCCTTGGGAATGGCGGCTGTGTTGATGGCGACGAACGGACCGTTGTTGCCGAGCTCTCCGACCGGCGAATGGCGATGCAGCGCACGCGCCACCAGTTCCTTGCCCGAGCCCGATTCGCCAGTGATCATGACCGTGACATTGCTTTGCGACAGCCGTCCGATGGCACGAAAAACATCCTGCATCGCCGGCGCCTGTCCGAGCATTTCTGGCGCGGCGGCCAGGCGCTCCTCGGCCACTTCCTCGCGCTGGCTTTCGTCGACGGCGCGACGAATGAGTTCGACGGCGCGTGACAGATCGAAGGGCTTTGGCAGATATTCGAAGGCACCGCCCTGGAACGCCGAGACGGCGCTGTCCAGGTCGGAGAAGGCCGTCATGATGATGACCGGCAGTGCCGGCTGCCGGGCCTTGATCTTGTCGAGCAGGTCGAGGCCAGAGCCACCCGGCATGCGAATGTCGCTCACCAGGATCTGCGGGCCATGTGACTCCTCGTAGTCTGCGCTGTCGAGCGCCGTGATGACCTCGCGCGCGCTGGTGAAGCTGCGCGTTGGCAGGTTCTCGCGCAGCAGTGCCTTCTCCAACACGAAGCGGATCGATTGGTCGTCGTCCACTATCCAGATCGGCTTCATGCAACTCCTCGAACGGTGGCAGCCGGTACTGCCGATACAACATTGCGATCCGGCCAAGGTGAACGGTCGCAGTAAGAACTTGTTCTAAACCTCAGGGCAGTGGAATCAGGATCTTGAAATCGGTACGGCCTGGAACACTGTCGCATTCGATCACGCCCTGATGCTGTTGCACGAAAGTTTGCGCCAATGTGAGTCCGAGCCCGGTGCCGCCATCGCGGCCGGATACCAATGGATAGAAGATTCGATCCTTGATCGCCTCAGGGATGCCGGGGCCGTTGTCGATGACATGCAATTCCAGTGCCAAGCGCCACCAGTTCTTGTTGAGGATCACCTGCCGCGCCACCCGTGTCTTGAAGGTGATACGAGCGCCGCCGGTGGCGCGGCGCTCGATGAGCGCCTGCGCTGCGTTGTGCGCGATGTTCAGCAGCGCCTGAATCAACTGCTCGCGGTCGCCGCGAAACTCGGGCAGCGATACATCGAAATCACGCACGATTTCCAGGTCGTGCGGAAACTCGGCCAGGACGACCGAACGAACGCGCTCGCAGACCTCGTGAATGTTGACGTCGCCGACCACATGCGGCCGGCGTTGCGGCGCCAACAGTCGATCGACCAGCGTCTGCAGGCGATCGACCTCGTGGATGATGACCTGCGTGTACTCGACGAGGTCGCGCGCCTCGACTTCCATCTGCAGCAACTGCGCCGCGCCGCGGATACCGCCGAGCGGGTTCTTGATCTCGTGCGCCAAGCCGCGAATCAGCTCCTTGTTGGCCTGGGATTGCTCCTGCAGGCGCTCCTCGCGATCGTGGCGAGCATGGTGCTCGAGCGGCGACGCCTCGACGATCAATTCGCCGGCCCGTCCGGTCTGCGCCAGCATCACCTGCACTGGCATGGCGTCGTGCTGCAAGCGCCGCAAAAAGGCATCGAAACGCAACGCCGCGAAGTCGTTGGCCAGTGCACCTTCGATGGCCTTGAAGAGCACTTCGGGCAAGGTAAAGCAGTTAGGCAGGGCCGAACCTTGCAAAGTGCGCCGCGATGTACCCAGCGCATCTTCCAGCGAAGAATTGGCGTACAGCACCAGACCTTTGGCGTCGACCACGGCAATCAGCGTGGAGAGCAGATCGAAGGACTGAAAGCGCTTGTTTGCAGATGCCGGTTTACCGAAGGCCATGGCTTGAACGTCACAAGCGGCGTGTTGCCGCGTGCCGGTACCGCAGCTGTTCCGGCGGCGGCAGCGCCGCCGAAGAGATCGACCTACGACTGGTGGCGGCGCGGCGCCGGAACTGACGCGCCTCGCCGACGTGAAATCGGCATGCCTCGCCGACGTGAAATCGGCACGCCTCGCCGGCGTGAAATCGGCACGCCGCACTGGCGTGAAAGCAGTGCGCCGCGGCAGCGCGAAAGCGATGCGCCGCGCCGGCGCACAAGGCGCTATCGATTGGTCGGCGGCAAGCGGCCGATCTCGCGACGCAGACCGGCGATATCCGCTTCGTTGCGTGCCACCTCGGCCTTGAGCTCGGCCACGCGGTCGAGGTACTTCTGGTAGTTGGCACCTTCACTGCCCTGCTTTTCCGGTTCGCCACCGTTGTACGTCTGCTGCAGCTCGGTCTGGCGCGACTCGGCCTTGCGCAGTTCGGTTTCCAGTACCGAGCGCGCCTCGCCATCGCGGGCGCGCTGATCGACGGCTTCAACCCGAGGACTGCCGGCCGGCGCGCGGACGGGGCCGGAAGACCCGGACGGCCCAGCCGAGGCCAGGGTCGGCTTGGGTGTCTGCACGATCGTGACGTTGCCACCTTCCACCACCTTGCAACCGCGCTCCTTGGCGGTGAGCGCATTGTTGGTGTATTCATTGCCGCAGCGCCAGACCTTGTCCTGCACCGTCCCCTGGGCCAACGCCAGGGACGAGGACATGGCCAGCAGCGCAACAGCCGCGACAAATAGCGAATCCGAAGTTTTCATGTGCGTGACCCAACAAAAAAGCGATCCGTCATTTTCTCCGCAATTTGCAGCCAAGAGCAATGGCACGCACCCGGGAGTGGGGTCAAGCAGGAGGAATTTCACTCATCCCCCAGTCTGCGGCGCACTTCGTGTCGCCTGCGCCAACCCCCTTACCAGGGGGCAACACCAGCGGCCGGGCAAAGCCCGTTCCGCGGTGTTTCGCCAAAGGGCTTCGTTTCGCTCGACGGCTGCACAGGGGCCCCTAGGCGCGCAGCTTTGCGGGCGCGAAACACACTTGGGAGAGCCTACAACGAGTAATACATGTCGAACTCGACCGGATGCGTCGCCATGCGAAAGCGCGTCACCTCCTGCATTTTGAGATCGATGTAAGCGTCCAGGTAGTTGTCGGTGAAGACACCGCCCTTGGTCAGGAAGCCGCGATCCTGGTCGAGGTGATCGAGCGCCTGGTCCAGGCTGTGGCAGACGGTCGGAATCTTCGCGTCTTCCTCCGGCGGCAGGTGGTACAGGTCCTTGGTGGCGGCATCGCCGGGATGGATCTTGTTCTCGACGCCGTCGAGGCCGGCCATCAACAGCGCGGCGAAACCGAGGTAAGGGTTCATCAACGGATCCGGGAAACGCGCCTCGACGCGGCGGCCCTTGGGGCTGCTGACGAAGGGAATGCGGATCGATGCCGAGCGGTTCTTGGCCGAGTACGCCAGCTTCACCGGCGCCTCGAAGCCGGGCACCAGCCGCTTGTAGCTGTTGGTGCCGGGATTGGTGATCGCGTTGAGCGCTCGGGCGTGCTTGATGATGCCGCCGATGTAATGCAGAGCAAAGTCCGAGAGACCGGCGTACCCGTCGCCGGCAAAGAGGTTCTTGCCGTCCTTCCAGACCGACTGGTGCACGTGCATGCCGGAGCCGTTGTCGCCGACGATCGGCTTGGGCATGAAGGTGGCCGTCTTGCCATAGCTGTGGGCGACGTTGTGTATCACGTACTTTTGCAACTGAATCCAGTCGGCGCGCTGCACGAGCGTGCTGAACTTGGTGCCGATCTCCATCTGGCCGGCATTGGCCACCTCGTGGTGATGCACCTCGACCGGGATGCCCAGAGATTCGAGCACCAGGCACATCTCCGAGCGCATGTCCTGAAAGCTGTCAACCGGTGGCACTGGGAAGTAACCGCCCTTGACGGCAGGACGATGGCCAGTGTTTCCATGCTCGAATTCCTTGTCGGTGTTCCAGGACGCTTCCTCCGAATCGATCTTGACGAAGCAACCCGACATGTCGTTCTTCCAGCGCACGCCGTCGAAGACAAAGAACTCGGGTTCCGGCCCGAAATAGGCCGCGTCACCCAGGCCCGAGGCTTTCATGTAGGCCTCGGCGCGTTTGGCCAGCGAGCGCGGGTCGCGCTCGTAGGGTTTGCCGTCGGTCGGATCGACCACGTCGCAGGTGAGAAGCAGGGTCGGCTCCTCGAAAAACGGATCGATGTTGGCGGTGTTCGGGTCGGGCATCAGCTGCATGTCCGAAGCCTCGATGCCTTTCCAACCAGCGATCGAGGAGCCGTCGAAGGCGTGCCCGTCGGTGAACTTCTCTTCATTGAACGCCGACACCGGCACCGTCACGTGCTGCTCCTTGCCGCGGGTGTCGGTGAAACGGAAATCGACGAACTTGACTTCGTTTTCCTTCACGAGTTTGAGGACGTCGGCGACGGTCTTGGCCATCTGTGGCTCCTTGATTGATGGTGGTGAATGACAGTGGAGGAATGCAGATTCTGTGCCATTGCGCGGCGACGATTTGGCACGTCGCCCCGACTCGGAATGCCCCGATGTGGGGCGCTGAATGGAAAAAACGGTGCGCCCGATGCTAGCGCACCAATTCGGGGCCCAAGCGTGCATCAAAGGCGTGCAGCCCAGCCAGCAGAGCCGCATAGGCGGGAGCCACGTCGACAGCGCGGCCCTTCACGCCGAGTTCGATGTGACGCCCGAATTCGACGTGGTCGACGCTCGGCAGACTGAACACCTTGACATCGACATGCGCACGCTCGACGGCCTCCATGAGCGGCGTCAGCGCGGCTTCCATGGCGCCCTTGACGATCACCGATTTCTCGATCTGGCGCTCGGCATCAGGCAACGCGGCATAGTGCGCATCCAGCACGCCTTCGATCATCGGCCAGGCCATGACCGGGAAACCCGGCACGAAGTGCACATCGCCGACGCTGAAGCCGGGAATTTTGTTGTAGGGGTTGGTGATCAGCACTGCCCCTTCCGGGAACACGCCCATGTTCAGGCGGTGTACGTTGTCGGGTCGGTCCGGTTCATACGGCACGCCCTGCTCCGCCGCCAAGTCGCGCATGCGCTGACGGATCAGCCGCTCGGCTTCGGGGTGCAGCAACAACGGCCGCCCCAGCGCCCGGGCCGCGCACTGGCGCGTGTGGTCGTCCGGCGTGGCACCGATGCCGCCCGTGGAAAACACCGCGTCGCCTGAAGCAAAGGCGCGCACCAGCGCCGCCGTGATGCGCAGCGGGTCGTCGCCCACATATTCGCTCCAGGCAAGTTGCAGCCCGCGAGCTTTCAACAACTCGATGACCTTGGGCAGATGCTTGTCAACGCGCTTGCCGGACAGGATCTCGTCGCCGATGACGATCAGGCCGAAGGTTTGCGTCATGGCTGTCGTTCCACGCCCCGGCTCGGGAGGGCCGTCAGGCTTTCTGCCGGCGGCAGCTGCGGCAGGACCTGCGGCTGCTGCGTGCCATCGACGAGGGCACGGCGCTGGCGCAACGTCGCCAACGCGTCGAGGCAATAGTGCGCGTACCACAGCGCCGAAAAGGCGAAAACCAGCATGTAGATCCAGATGGCGATGGGCACCAGCACCACGAAGGCCGCAGCGAAGAGCAGGCCCGAGGCCCAGACGATGCTTGGCGCCGTGCCGAGGTAGCCGCAGACCACGCCGATACCGAGCAGCCAGACTCGGTGCCGCGCCAGCAGCGTTTCGCGCTCCTCGGTGCTGGCGTGCTCGGCCAGCGCATCGAAGCTGAGCACGCGGTAGGTCAGCCAGCCCCAGATCAGCGGCGGCAGGACCAGAATCAGAGGCGGAATGAGCCAGAGCGGAATCGAGACCAGCAGCGCTAAAAAAGCCACCAGCGTCGCCGCCAGCGAGCGCGCGACGCCGCCGAAAAGGGTGCCGCCGTGCTTGCGCTCAAGCAACGGGAAGCGGCGCTGCGCCACCAGCCGGGTCAGCGCCGGCGACAAGAGCCCGGCCACCACCGTCACCGACAGCAGAACCAGCAACGGCGTCACGCCGAGCACCAGCATGAACTTGGCGAGCACGTCGTTGACGCCCGTGCCGCCGCCACCAAGACCGAGCCAACCCCAGACCCGCGCCAGCAATGGCCAATCGCCCAGGGTGCCGCGCGTCCAAGCCAGGGCCGGCTCCCAGTAAAAATGGGCAAGCCCCCAACCCAGGAGTAGCATGACCACGAGCGGCGCCATCGACAGCGCGATCACCCGTGGTCGCAGGCAGTACACGGCTGCCCGCCAGCCAGCGTCGAGCACGGCGTTCATGGTTGCGATACCTCATTGGCGCAGCGCCAGGGATTCATCGCATGTTGCCGGTATGGCCGAATGAGTAGCGCCCGGGTTGCGGCCATACCGTCAGGCCGTGCGGCTCGGTCCCGACCTTGATCTTCCGGACCTCGCCGCTCGTCGTATCGAACCGGTAGATCTCATCGTCATAGCGACCCGACAACCAGAGCCATTTGCCATCGGCGCTGACGTTACCCATGTCGGGGCTGCCGCCGCCGGGAACGCCCCACCGCGCAACGATTTTCTCGGTGGCGAAATCGATCACCGTAACGCCGCCGTCGCCAGCGCGTGCGCCGCGAATCTTGTGCGAGCCGCGGTTGGCAACATACAGCCGCCTGCCGTCGCGGCTGGGATAAAGCCCGTGCGCGCCGAGGCCGGTGGCAATGAAGCCGACCTTCTTGAATGCATCGCCGTCGACAATGTGCACGCCATCGGCATGCATGTCGGCGATATAGAAATGCCTGCCGTCGGGTGAAGCGCGGATGTCTTGCGGCATGCCGCGTTCGACTGTGCAGATTTCGGTCTCGCCCGGCTCCCAAACCTGGCCGGGCTGGACGCGCGGCGCCTTCGTTTCCTTGAAGCGCGTGGCCGGCATGGAGAGCTTGAGGTAGCCCAGCACTTTGCGCTCGACCAAATCGATCTTCACCAAGGTGCCGGAGAACTCGCAGGTGAAAATGGCAAAGCGCCCGTCGATGGCGAAGTCCGCATGGTTGATGCCCGGGCAGCCCGGGGTGGCGAGGGAGAACTGCAGCGCCATCGTCTGCGGATCGCGAAAGTCCAGGCGCTTGCGCGCCTCTGCGACGATGATCGCCGACTTTCCGTCGGGCGAGAAGTACATGTTGTACGGGTCATCGACATCGATGCTCTTGCCGGGCTTGCCGGTGCGCGGATCGATCGGCGTCAGGCTGCCCTTGGGCGTGCCCTCGGCGTTGTTGGTCACCCAGAGCGTGCGCAGATTCCACGCCGGCACGATGTGCTGCGGGTTGGCGCCGGCCTTGAAGCGATCGACCACCGCCAAGGTGACAGGATCGACGACCGACACATCGTTGCTGCCGCGATTGGGCACATAGACGCGTTCCAGATCACCGCGCACGGCGGCGCTCAACTTGCCCGCTGCCGTTTCGCTGTACAGGTTGTTGCCATCAGGCACCGGCGGCATGCCGGGAACCGTGTCGATCTTCGCGGGCGCACCGGCATTGGCCGGCGGCGAGCCGCCAACGTTCGACGATGGCTTCGGGGTGCTGCCCTGGCCGCGGCTCACGGCGATACCGCCGACAAGCAGCGCCACGCCCAAGCCGACGGCGCACCAGGTGCGCAGGCGCTGCGGAGACTTTGTAGCCATGTTCATGAAGAAGGGGTTGAGTGTTCGGATGAAGGAAGATGACGGCGGCGCAGGCCCACCACGAGCCGACGATGGGTACGTCAATGCGCCTTCGCGAGCGAGCGAACCCGGGCCACGGATTGAGCGACGATGCGCTCGACGCCCAACTGGCCCAAAGCTGCACTGGAGCGCCGCGGGTCGCCATATACGCCCTGGCCGGCGCCCGCTGCGGCGGCCTGGGCCAGCAGTTCGCGCCGCACCAGCTCGGGCGCGATGGCCAGTGTCAGCGACGTGTCGGCGACGCCGGCATGCGTGCCGATCTCCTGGGCGCTGAGGCCCTTGCCTCGAAGCGCCTCTTCGTAGCCCCCCTGCGCCGCGCGGTAGTAGTCGACCAGGGCAATCACCTGGCAATCGTTCGGCGCCTTCCACTCGCGGTTGAGTTTGGCCGCCACGTGCTCTTCATTTTTTTGATAGCCCCCATGGTCGCCAAGGAACACGACCGTGCGAAATCCGTGTTGGCGAAAACTGCGTGCCGCCGACTCCAGCAGCGCCTCGAAGGTCTGCTCGCTGATCGAGATGGTGCCGGTGAAACGCATGTGGGCCGCCGGCGGATTGATCGAACCCTCGGGCACGTAGGCCAGCACGGGCGCCACCACCGCATTGCCCAACTGCTCGGCAATCTTGCCGGCCAGCCAGTGTGCGCGCACGTTGTGTTTGCCCAGGGCCATGTGCGGGCCGCTCTGCTCAGTGCCGCCGATCGGCATCAACACCGTCGTGGTACCAGCGGCTATGCGATCGCGCAGCTCGGTCCAGGTCATCTCATCGAGGTAGATGCCCGGTAGGGGCGCCGCGTGTGCGAGTCGGGCAGGAAGGGCGATGAAGCAAAGAAGCACCGCCGCCAACGACATCAACGTGTGTGTCGCCCAGCGCTGCAAGCGGGCAAATGAATGATGAAGAAGCGTCACAAAAAAATCGATCGATACACCCGCGTGCGGACAGCGGCGAATTTTAACGGCCCCCGACCGCGCGACGCTTGGCCGCCGCCACGCTCTCGTGCGGTTCACGCGCGCAGCGATCGCACCTCGTCTGCGCGCAGCCATCGCCATCGACCGGGTGCCAGATCTGCAGGCAGCGCGACGGCACCGATGCTAGAACGATGCAAGGTCTCGACCCGGTTGCTGACCGCGGCGACCATGCGCTTGACCTGGTGGTACTTGCCTTCGGTCAGCGTCAGTTCCATGGTGTGCGACCCGGTGACGGTGCAGGCGGCGGCGCGCACGCAGTCCGGTGAATCGTCCAGTGTGACGCCGGCCAGCAGGCGCTCGACCTGCTGTTTATCGACCGGGTGCTTGAGCCCGGCTTGGTACACCTTCGGCACATGGTGGCGTGGCGACGACAGTCGATGAACGAAGCGGCCGTCATCCGTGAATAACAGCAACCCGGTGGTGTCCTGGTCCAGCCGACCCACGGCCTGAACACCAGCCGCAGCGCCTTTGTTCGGGCGTTGCCGCAACGGCGCCGGCAGCAAGGTATAGACGCTGGGCCATGTAGAGGGCTTTCGTGAGCACTCGGTGCCGGCGGGCTTGTGCAGCATCAGGTAGGCGTGTTCGTGGAAGGTCCATTCCACGCCCTGGACCGAAAAGTGGACGGGCGCGGCGCCTTCGCGATTGTCGATTGCCACGTCGAACCCAGGATCGCTCTCGACGCGACCGGCGAGCTGAACGCGACCTTGCGCGATCAGCCCGGCGCAGATGCGACGCGTGCCAAAACCCTGACTGTAGAGAAGCTGTTCAAGATGCATCGCCCTGCGGGAAGTGGTCAATCAACGAGCATGCCCTTGCGCCGCAGTTGCACCAGGCCCACTTCTGTCTGATGCTGTGCGAACGCCAGTCGCTCAGCCTCGCCTTCAACGCCCTGGGCCTCGGGGTGGCCCTGGGCCTCGCTTTTGACGAAGCGGATGCGCCCGGCCTGCTCGTCGTCAACCAGTTGGCGCGCCAATGCGGCGTGGTCGTGGTCGCCATCGAGCAACGGCAGCAGGCAGCGCTCCACCGGCGTCAGCGCCGTCGGCTCGTGCCACTGGTTGGTGCTCATGGCCGTCTCGCCGGCCGACAACGCCAGCGTTGGCGCTCGGCGCAAGCCGGCCAAGGCCATCGGCCGCTCGGGAACCGTGACTGGCGTGGCGGCGGGCGCAAGGCGCACCCGCAACGCGCCGACGATCAACAACTCCTCCAGCATGGCCATGACGATCGGCTCGACTTCAACCTGCGCCATGTGCATGCGTGAGGCCACCTCATGGAGCAGAAAATCGACCGACGCACTGGCCGGATAGCGTTCGTCAAGCGTCTGCGCCAGCGCTTTGTGCGCCGGTTGCCGCAACGTCACTTTGAGATTGCGCAGTGCGTCGCAAGTCTGCTCGCTCGCATCGATCTGCAGCGGCGTGCCATCGACCGCGCGAAAAACGCCCGCGAACTGCAGTTGGCGCAGGCGTTCAGGCTCGAGACGGTACTTCACCTGGCCTCGGCGCTCGGCGTTGACCAGCAGACTCTGGCGAAAAGTGCGATTGACGAGGAAATCGAGGTACTGCTCCATCAATATCTGGCTGCCGCCGCATTCACGCATCAACGGTTCGCGCACCTTTTCCCCATAGTTCTGCACGAACATGGTCGACGGCTCGGCATCGGCCAGATAGGCCAGGCCCTCGCTCTCGGCGCGCGCCACGAAGTCCTTGAAGTAGCACGGTGCGTTGCAAGGCTCCAAGAACTCGTGCAAGAGATATGAGGCATTGCCGCCGCGCACGATCGGCATGGTTTCTTCCAGCGTCTTCTTCAGCACGCTGCCCTCGCGCGCCGACTCCTCCAGAAAGTCGAGCATGCCGCGCGCATAGGCCAGTTTTTCTTCCGGCGCGTCGCGTGCCCCGCCACGCAGGATCATGGCGTCGCGAACGATCTCTCGCGCCTTCCAGCCCGGATAGACGTTGTAGCTGACGTAGGCGACACCATCGGGTGTCAGGTTCTGCGCACAGACCCGCAGGATCGCCTGCTGCACCTCCGGCGGCACCCAGCTGTAGACTCCATGGCAGACGATGTAATCGAAGCGTCCGAATGATGCATCGATCTGCGTGATGTCGAGCGCGCGCAGTTCGACATTCGACAAGCCGCTGTACGCGATGGCCGCATTGCCATGCGCCACCTGTACGGCCGACAGGTCCACACCCAGCGCGCTGGCACCGGCGTGGCGTGCGGCAAAAGGCAACACGTTGCCGCCGGCGGCGCAGCCGAGTTCCAGCACGCGGGCCTGCGCCGGCGCAGGGGCTTGCAGACCGAACAAGAAGGCCAGCGCCTGCAGGTGCTCTGGCGCAGTCTGCGGGAACGGATGCGAGTCGTAGGGGACCGCGTCGTAATACGAGGCGAGCAGATGGGCAGCGGAGGGCGTGAGGTTGTCAGGCATGGGTGCGCATTTTGCGCGAAGGTCCGTCGCTAGCCGAGGCTGCGCGCCGCCGCAGTGATCGGCGCAGTGCCGGCCAACCGCCCTTTCTTGCTAACCGGCTCACGCCTCACTCTCTCACCGCCTCACTCGCTCGCCGCGTCGCTGACTCACCGCCTCGCGGACCGACGTCTGGTCACGAACCTTTCGATCAGGCCATCGCGCCATCACTCAACTTGGGATACCAGTCCTTGCCTCGGCCTTGCGGTGTGGTGTCGAGAATGATCCACAGCGGATTCATGTCGGGCGCGTTGTGCGGGTCCTGGCCGGGATCGGCCATCTCCATGTTGCCTTCTGCGCTGTAGAAATGGCGGATGGTGTTGCCGTCGCGCTTGAACACGGAATAGGCGGGCATGTCGGCATCGCGTTCGCCGACGAAGTCCTCGGTGAAATCGCCGCTGGTGTCGCAGTAGAGCTTCAAGTGCCGCCAGCCGCGCGTGCGCCCGTACTCGGCAATGCGCGCATACGGCGAACGCGCCACCACGACGAGGGCAATCCGCTGCTCCAGATGCGGAACTTCGGGATCCCACGCGCTCAGTTGCGCCGTACACATCGGGCAGCCCTCCTTGCGCTTCGGGCCATACATCATGCTGTAGACGACGAGCGTGTCGTGCTTGCCGAACAGCGCGTCCAGGCCGACATCTCCTTTCGGGCCTTCGAAGCGGTAGTCCTTCGTCACCGCGCCGCCAGGCGGTAGCGCGCGGCGCATTTCACCGACGCGCCAGATATGGCGGCGCAGCTCGATCTCTTCAGCCAGCAATGCCTGTCGCGCCTCGCGATACATGGCACTTTCATTGGGGAAACGGGCTTTGTTCTTCGCCGCAAGCTCTTTGGCCGAGACGAGTTTTTCAGTCATCTTCACAGTCTCCCGTTGAAACAACCGCAATTCGCGATCGAGTCCGGACGCATGGCATCAGGCTCAAGAAGGCGTGAAGAAATCGTAGCGAGCGGCCCGAGGTTGCATTGAGGACCGCAGCCGTACTCCCGTACAGTGAGGACCGCAGATGCAAGATCGGGGCGCGCAGTCCATTTATTCATGCCTTCTTCAGCGTTTCGGCGCAACGAGCGCGAACATCGCGCCTTGCGGATCCAGACATTGAACGATCCACATCGGGCCCGGAACTTCATGCGGCCCCATGACCACCTTGCCACCGCCGCCCTTGACCCGATCAGCGGCCGCGTCGATCGCTTCGACGTTGAAGTAATAGAGCCAATGCGGCATCGGCGTGTCGGGCATCTTGGTCATGACCGCGCCTACGGTGTCCTTGCCGCCGGTTGCGAACATCTGGTAGACGCCGGTTGCCCCTTCCATGCCGCTCATGTCCATGAACTCGGTCTTGGTCCAGCCGAACAAATTGGCATAGAACGCAAATGCTTTCTCGCCATCGCCGGCATGCAGTTCGTGCCAGCCGACGTGGCCGGGCGTACCAGGCGCTGCGCGCGTAGGCGCCTCATCGCTCGATCCGCGAAACAGGATGAACATGGCGCCGGTCGGATCGGCGGCGACGGCGAAGCGCCCGACATTCGGAATGTCCGAGGGCTGCCGATGGATGGCGCCGCCCGCCGCCACGACTTTCTTTGCATACGCGTCGACGTCGTCGACCCCGATGTACCCGCTCCACATCGACCGCGCGCCATCGGCCCGCGCTGCGTCGGGTATCGGCATCAAGCCGCCGATCATCGCCGCGCCGGCCTGAAAGACCACATAAGGCTGCTCGTTGACGTCATTGCCCTTCGCCTCCCAGCCGACGACCTTGCAATAGAAGGCCTCGGCGGCTTTCATATCGCTGGTCATGACGTCGTACCAGACAAATTTCCCTTGATTGACAGACATGGTCACTGCTCCTTTGCTTCGGTTGAACTCGGTGTATCGGCATCAGCAAGCCGCGCCACACCGCGCGCGCCTGTTGACCAGATGCGTTTATATCAACATAATCGCTGTTGTGTCAAACGTGCCTATCGCTCGCTCTCGCGAAATCTCTTACCAGACCACGTTGTACGTGCGAGACCAGTGCCTGTGTCTGCATGCGCAAGGCGCGGCCCGTGCCCTGGCGCGGCGCTTCGACGAGGCGTTTCGCACGCTCGAACTGACCAACGGCCAGTTCTCGCTGCTGACGGCGCTGAACCGACCGCAGCCGCCCGCGATGGGCTCAGTGGCCGCGCTGCTCGCCATGGACCGGACGACGTTGACGGCAGCCCTCAAGCCGCTGCAGCGCCGTGGCTGGGTCGTCTCCTCGCCCGACCTAAACGATCGACGCAACCGACTTCTTTCGCTGACACAGGCCGGCCGAAATCTGCTGGCCCAGGCGGTTCCGGTGTGGGAAGCGACCCACGGTAAGGTGGAAGAACAACTCACTGCTCGTGGCGGCAAGCGAATGCGCAGCAGTCTTCGCGCACTTTGCGCCGCTGCGCCATAGCAAACAACTAAGAAAACCGGACGGCGCCGCGAATTGCTGCCGCCATTGATCATCGCGCCCAGGGCATCAACTCGGAGCAGCGCCGCTTCAAGACGCAGTCCATCGGGCTATGCCCGTGTCCCAGAATGCGGGGGTGCGAGCCATGCTCCTCCATGCCCTGCGCCATCGCGCAAATCAGTGGCACCAGCATATCAAGCAGCTCTGGCACCCGAGAGTGACGACGTGGGCAAGCCCTGAACGCCGCGCTTGGCTTCCATCCCCGCGCTCAAGGAGCCACGACCGAGAACCCGCCAAACACTGGCAGAACGCCAAAAAAAAATCCCAACCTGGCAAGGGTTGGGATTTTGGGTAGTGGTGGAGCTGGGGGGATTTGAACCCCCGTCCGCAAGCCTTCTTCGCGCAGTTCTACATGTTTAGCGGTCTGTTTTAAGTCTCGCTTCCGGAACCGCGCAGCCGCACGCTGAACCGAACGCCAGTGCCCTATTTTCTTGCCTCGACCCAAGGCACCCGGATCGAAGCCAGCCCATGTAATTATCCTTGCAGCCGGGAGGCGCCGGTTGCCCGGAACCCCCTTGCCCAGCCCATCGGCCAACTGTTGCAAGGCTCACTGGCAATTAAGCAGCGAGTGCGAAACGTTCGTCGTTTGCAGTTAGTTTGTTTGAATCTGTTTTACGAGCGCATTCAGCTCGACATGCCCCACAGCGATTCCGAACCCACGTCGAAACCAGTGCAGCCCCAAGCTGGCTATGTTAAGCCAAAGCCGAGTGTTTCAAGGCAACTTATAAGATCTGCCGGCCTAGCGATCGTCGCATCGGCCTGCCACATCGTGACATCGGCATCGGCGCCCATGTAGCCGTAGGTGGCCGCGATGGTACGCATCCCGGCAGCGCGTCCGGCGACGATGTCGCGCTGATCGTCGCCAACGTAGACGCAACATGCCGCATCGACAGCCAATCGACGCGCCGCCTCGAGCAAAGGCGCCGGATGCGGCTTGGCATGCGGCGTGCTGTCACCGCCGACGATGACGCCGGCACTGCTGAACAACGGGATGGCCTGAGTCAACGGTCCGGTGAATCGCATGGCCTTGTTGGTGACCACACCCCAGGGCAGACTGCGCCGGATCAATTCGGCGATAAGTTCAGGCACGCCGTCGAACACCGACGTTTCATCGATCATCCGCGCTTCGTAGTTGCGGAAAAATTCTTCGCGCAATTCAGAAAACTGCGCCTCGCCCGGTGCAACCCCGAACGCGACGCCGAGCAGACCACGCGCTCCTGCTCCGGCAACGGGGCGGTAGCACTCGGAAGGCAGTGACTCCAGCTGGCGCGCAACGCGCATCTGATCGACGGCGGCGCCAAGGCCGGGCGCGCTGTCGACCAGTGTGCCGTCGAGGTCGAACAGAACCGCTTGCAGCTTCGCTGCTGCGCGGCTCACCAGCCTAAGCCTCCGAGCGCTGCCCGCTCAGGGACTCGCACTTCGCGGCCGCTCGGCGGGCCAATTGGAGCACCTACGCGCGGCGTGCTGCGGTATTCGCGCTTGATGCGGCCCGGCGACTTCGAAGAACAAGCATTCATGCGGAAAGCGCCGACCGCTGCGTCGCCATCAAATAGTTGACGCTGGTGTCGGCACTGAGCCAATACCGCTCGGTCAGTGGGTTGTATGACATGCCGCGCAATTGCCGGACTTCGAGGTTCGCCGCTCGACAGTGCGCTGCGAGTTCGCTCGGGCGGATGAACTTGGCGTACTCGTGCGTCCCGCGCGGCAGCAGCCCGAGCACGTACTCGGCGCCGACAATGGCCTGCAGAAAGGCCTTGGCACCACGCGCAATGGTCGAGAAAAAAACCCAGCCACCGGGTTTGACCAGCGTGGCGCAAGCCTTGACGATAGCCGCGGGATCCGGCACATGCTCGAGCATCTCCATGCAGGTGATGGCATCGAACGCGGCCGGAGCGTCGGCGGCCAACGCTTCAGCATTGATCTCGCGATAGGCAACGCCGCGAGTGCCCGCCTCGAGCGCGTGCAACTGCGCCACCTTCAGCGTGGGCGATGCCAAGTCGATGCCAAGTGCGTCGGCGCCCTTTCGCGCCATGGCATCGGTGAGGATGCCGCCACCGCACCCGACATCGAGCACACGTTGACCCGAGAGCGGCGCGATGCCATCGATCCAACCCAGGCGCAGCGGATTGATCTCATGCAACGGCCGCATGTCACCGCTGCGATCCCACCAGCGGTGCGCCATTTCCGAAAACTTGGCCAGTTCGGCCGCGTCGGCATTGGACGTCTCGGTCATCGGCTGCTACATGCCGTACTTGCTTTTCGCCGCCTTGACGCAGGAACTTTTAGCATTGCCACTCATGGCATCACATTTTTCGGCGGCGACCTTGTAGTCGGCTTCGCGCTTGTCCTTGTTTGCGTCCATTCGCGCATCGCTGCCCTTCATCATGGCCTTGGCGTCGGCATCGGTCTTCACGCGCATTGCCTTGGCTTCTTTGACGCAGACATCCTTGGCGTTGCCGCCCTTGTCGTCGCAACGCTCTTTGGCCACCTTGTAATCGGCTTCGGCCGTCTTGTGAGCGGCCTTTTCTCGAGCCTTTGGTGTGTCCTTGTAGGCGACGTCGGCATTGACCTCGGTCTTGGTGCGCGCCGCCTTGGCCTCGGCCACGCAAATGTCCTTGGCATTGCCACTCAGCGCATCGCATTGCTTCTTCGCTGTGGTGTAGGTCGCCTTGGCCGATGACTTGGCCTGATCGTAGGCTGCCTTGTCACCCGCCGCGTGCGCAGCCACGACAAATCCCATGCTCGAGGCGCATAGAACAAGGGTGGTTGCCAATTTCAGAACTTTCGGTGTTGCCATTTCGAACCTTTGGTGTGGATAGGGAACGGAATTATCACTGCAACTCTCCCCGACACACGTCGGCTGAAATCGCATCGTGACCCGTACATATGATGTCGCATGTATAGAAGTTGAGCGATCGCGGCCTCCGATGGCTTGATCAAATGAAAAGAACCCGCCAACGCAACACCTGTCAATGACGTTGCCACCGTTCTTGGCAGTGACTTTCGGCTGCGCGCTCGCGACTGTTGTGAACGCGGGGAACTGCAAGCGCCAGAGCCACTTTGTTCACTGACGCCAGGGTTGCCCTCGGGGACCAAGGGCGAAAAAAAACCCCGCCAGGGCGGGGTTTTTTCTGGTGATCCGACGGTGCAGATCAGCGCCGGGTACCGACCACTTCGATTTCCACGCGGCGGTTCTTGGCGCGGCCTTCGCGCGTCTTGTTGGTGGCGATGGGTTGCTTCTCGCCCTTGCCTTCGGTATAGACGCGATTGCGCTCGATGCCCTTGGAGACCAGATAGGCCTTGACAGCCTCAGCACGGCGAACCGACAGACGCTGGTTATAAGCATCGGTGCCAATCGAGTCGGTGTGACCGACAGCGATGATCACCTCGAGATTGACAGCGCCAATCTTCGAGACCAGATCGTCCAGCTTGGCGCGGCCTTCAGGCTTGAGCACCGACTTGTCGAAATCGAAGAAAGCGTCAGCAGCGAAAGTGACCTTGTTGGCAGCGACTTGAGCCGGCTGGGCAGCAGGCGGACGGGCCCCAGGCGGCACAACGACAGCACCGGCTGGCGCTGGCGCAGCACCGACCAGTGCGCCATCGCAACCCGCAGCGGCGGTGGCGGGCGTCCAGGTGGCATCGCGCCAGCACAGTTCGTTGGTGCCGTTCTTCCAGACCAACTCGCCGGTGCCGTTCTGCCAATTGTCGATGACATTGCCGCCATTCGCGGCTGTGACTTTCGTCTGCGCGCCGGCGGCCGTGGCGAACGCAGCAACTGCAAACGTCAGCGCCACTTTGTTCAGTTTCTTCATGGTTCTCCTCGTGGGGAAAAAGCCGCAGCCGCGCTGCGAATCAAGGACGTTTCAAGTGACCACCACCGGAAACGTTGAGTCGATTGTGCCATAGGGTCTTTGCGAAAAAGGTCGCAAACAGGGCGCCAATCGTAGGACTGACGCGGAATAGCCGCGTAGTGTTGCGGGCGTGCTACACACGACCCCCAGCGTAAAATCTGTCGCCTTCAGCGCCAGCTCCGCCCGCCGTCCACCTGCTCGTTCATGACTTCATTCGCCAAGGAAACCCTGCCCGTCAGCCTCGAAGAGGAGATGCGCCGCAGCTACCTTGACTATGCAATGAGCGTGATCGTCGGACGCGCCCTGCCCGACGCTCGCGACGGCCTGAAGCCGGTGCACCGGCGCGTGCTGTTCGCCATGCACGAGCTCAACAACGACTGGAACCGGCCGTACAAGAAGTCGGCGCGCATCGTCGGCGATGTGATCGGTAAATATCATCCGCACGGCGACCAGTCGGTCTACGACACCATCGTGCGGCTGGCGCAGGATTTCTCGATGCGCCACATGCTGGTCGATGGCCAGGGCAATTTCGGCTCGGTCGATGGCGACAATGCCGCGGCCATGCGCTATACCGAGATTCGGCTGGCAAAGATTGCGCAGGAAATGCTCGCCGATATCGACAAAGACACCGTCGATTTCGGGCCGAATTACGACGGCAGCGAGAAAGAACCACTGGTACTGCCGAGCCGGCTGCCGAACCTGTTGGTCAATGGCTCGGGCGGCATCGCCGTAGGCATGGCCACCAACATTCCGCCGCACAACCTGAACGAAATCATTTCGGCGTGCCTGCATCTGCTGCGCCACCCGGCGGCGAGCATCGACGAACTCATGGAAATCGTGCCCGGGCCCGACTTTCCCACGGCGGGAATCATCTACGGCATCAATGGCGCCAAGGACGGCTATCGCACCGGACGCGGGCGGGTGGTGATGCGCGCCAAGTGCCACTTCGAGGACATCGATCGCGGCCAGCGCCAAGCCATCATCGTTGACGAACTGCCCTATCAGGTCAACAAAAAGACCCTGCAAGAGCGCATGGCCGAACTGGTTCACGAGAAGAAGCTCGAGGGCATCAGCCACATCCAGGACGAGTCGGACAAGTCGGGCATGCGCCTGGTGATCGAGCTCAAGCGCGGCGAAGTCCCTGAGGTGGTGCTCAACAACCTCTACAAGCAGACGCAACTGCAGGACACCTTCGGCATCAATATGGTGGCCCTGATCG
>JBDSYU010000069.1:0-8961 GCA_039925525.1 Variovorax sp. | reverse complement strand
CCCCTCAAGCACCGCTAACGCCAAGCGCATATTGAGCGCCGGCAATTTCGGCACGCCGCTGACGCCTGCGACCAAGCGCAGGCGCACGGGTCGAACAGCGTCAATTCCTCGCGAACAAATGGAGGTTCCGGTCGTAGCGGTAGCCCGGAATTGCTGGGTACTCGTCGAGCATGGCCTCGAGGCTCTCGTGATTGGGCGGGCCGAGCAGCGTGCGAGGGACCACGACGAAATGCTCCTCGAGATCCCACGGCGCTTCGTGCGGCTCCGCGAGATAAATGAAGGGCGCACCGAGTTCGATCTGCGCCATGAGGCCGTCCGCGTCTTCGAAGTTCAGGCCCAGCGGGGACGGTACCCAACCCATGGGCAGGCAGAGCACGGCGATGCTGGACGGACTCAGACGGGCGACCACCGAGGCCGCCCGCGCGACGATGCTGATGGCGATAGGCAACCACATGTTGCGCCTGCCATCCGGAAAAAACGCCAGGGGCAAGGGGAGCGTTGGCGCCTCGGCGCTGGATCGCGGCGTCTGGCTGCGCAGCAACGCCCCCATCCATCGCTCGATATCCCTTTCCAGGTCACCGGGATTAAATTTTGGCTGTGACATGGCAATGCATCCGCAGGATCAGTGAAAAGGACGTGGCGCAACGACTTGCAGAGCCACCGGCAGCAGCAGCGAATGGTGCCGCGCCGGTGCGTCGATCAATCGCCCAACCGCTCAGTTCTTGATGTCCACTCCATAGAACGTGTGCCGACCGAACGGGCTCAGCTTGAAGTCGATGACTTCGTTGCGCACGGGCTTCAGTTGCACCGCGTGGGCGATGGTGAACCAGGGGGCCTGTTCCTTGAAGATGACCTGGGCCTGCTTGTACAGTTCGGCGCGGTCGGCCTGCTTGGTCAGAATCTTGGCCTTGAGCACCAGGTCTTCGTAGGGCTTGTAGCACCACTTGGCGACATTGGAGCCGCTGGCCGATTGCGCAGAAGCGCAGCCGAGCAGGGTGTATAGGAAGTTGTCGGGGTCGCCGTTGTCGCCGGTCCAACCCAGCATGCCCATCTGGTGCTCGCCGGCCTGCATGCGCTTACGGTACTCGCCCCACTCGAAAGTCTTGATCTCGGCCTTGACGCCGATCTTGGCCAGGTCGGCCTGCATCAGTTCGGCGATGCGCTTGGCATTGGGGTTGTAGGGGCGCTGCACCGGCATGGCCCACAGGTCGGTGGTCATGCCCGCAACACCGGCTTCCTCGAGCAGCTTCTTGGCGGCTTCGGGGTCGTACGGATCGTCCTTGATGGCATCGTTGTAAGACCACATGGTCGGCGGAATCGGGTTCTTGGCAGCGATGCCGGTGCTGAGGTACACCGCGTCGATGATGGCCTGCTTATTGATGGCCATGTTGATGGCCTTGCGCACACGCACGTCGTCGAACGGTTTTTTCTGCGTGTTGTAGGCCAGGTAGCCCACGTTCAGGCCCGGCTGCTCGAGCACCTTGACGTTCGGATCCTTGCGGATGGCTTCGAGGTCGGCCGGGTTGGGGTAGGGCATGACATGGCATTCGCCCTTTTGCACCTTGGCCCAGCGCACCGACGCATCGGGCGTGATGGAGAAAATAAGGTCGTCGATGGCCGCCTTGCCGGCCCAGTATTTCGGGAAGGCCTTGAAGCGGATGATGGCGTCCTTCTGGTATTGCACCAGGTAGAACGCGCCGGTGCCGACCGGCTCCTGGTCGATCTTCTCGGGCGTGCCGGCCTTCAGCATGGCGTCGGCATATTCCTTGGACTGGACACCGGCATATTGCATGGCCAGGTTCGACAGGAACGGCGCCTCGGGCTTGTTGAGGGTGAACCTGACGGTGTAATCGTCGACCTTCTCCACCGACTTGAGCAGCTTGGGCATGCCCATGTCGTTGAAGTACGAATGGTTCGGGCTGGTGACCTTGAAGTAAGGGTTGTCTTCCTTCCACTGCCGCTCGATCATGAACATGACGTCGTCGGCGTTGAAGTCGCGCGTCGGCTTGAAGTTGGCGTTGGTGTCGTGGAACTTGACACCTTTGCGCAGATAGAAGGTGTAGACCAGGCCATCGTCGGAAATTTCCCAGCGCTCGGCCAGACCCGGCATCACCTGCGTGCCGCCGCGCTCGAACTTGACGATCCCGTCATACACCTGGTCGGCCACGTCGAACGAGGTGCCGGTGGTGTTGATGCCGGGATAAAAGTTTTCCGGGCTGCCCTCCGAGCAATAGACCAGCGTCTTGGCCGAGGCAGCGCCGCAGGCCAATGCCAAGACGGTCAGGGACGCCAGGGCAATGGGGACCATGCGGCCGCCGCGAGAGGCGAGGCGCGAAGGCTTGGAAGAAAGAGACGAATTTTTCATGGAGAGGCTCCTAACAGGTCCATCAGTCGAGTGGAAAAAAAACAAATGCGCCGCGGATCACGCGGATACGGTTCCAACAAGGCGATTATGGTCAGGCGGCGCCGCTGCGCCATCGGTGTTTTCGATGAATTTTTCGGCGTGATGGCAGGCCACGAGGCGGCCATCGAGCGGTCGCAGCTGGGGCCGTTCGTCGATGCAGCGCCGCGTCGCATGGGCGCAGCGGGTGTTGAAGACGCAACCCGGTGGCGGCTCCAAGGGCGACGGCAGCTCACCCTTGAGCACGATGCGCTCAGTGGCCAGCCCCGGCGTGGATGCCAGCAAAGCCTGCGTATACGGGTGCAGCGGCTGAGCGAAGATGCGCGCCTTCGGCCCCTGCTCGACCGCATGGCCGAGGTACATCACCAGCACGTCGTGGGCGATATGGCGCACGACGCCCAGGTCATGCGAAATGAACAGGTAAGCCAGACCGAGTTCGGCCTGCAGGTCGGCCAACAGGTTGAGCACCTGCGCCTGAATCGACACGTCGAGTGCCGACACTGGCTCGTCGGCCACCAGGAGGCGCGGCTTGAGCATCAGCGCCCGGGCGATGGCGATGCGCTGGCGCTGGCCGCCGGAAAACATGTGCGGATAGCGGTTGGCGTACTCGGGGCGCAGGCCGACGCGCGCCAGCATTTCGAGCGCCCGCCCCTGCCGCTCGCCGCGCCCCATGTTGGTGTTGATGGTGAGCGGATCTTCGAGCACCGCCGAGACCTTCTTGCGCGGGTTGAGCGAGCCGTAGGGGTTCTGGAACACCAGTTGCACGGCGCGGCGCAATTCCGCCTTGCGCCCGGCCGGCGGATCGACGGCGTCGACACCGATCAACCTCAACTTGCCCGAACTCGGCTTCTCGATCAAGGTGACCAGGCGCGCCAGCGTCGACTTGCCGCAGCCCGATTCGCCGACCACGGCCAGCGTGCGCCCGCGCGCCAGCCGGAACGACACGCCGCCGACCGCCTGCAGTTGCGCCGGGGCGCGGAACAGACCGCGCCGGACCGGGTAGATGCGCGTCAGGTTCTGCGCTTCGACGACGATGTCGTCGGCCGCTGCAGCGGTGTTCATCGGATCACCTCCGCGCTACGCACTGCGGTGCGAGCCCGCTTCGGAACGGCCGGGCGGGGGCTCACACCATCGCCTCCAGTGGCTGCGAGCCGCCGTCTTCGGCGATCATCCGCTCGCGCTCGGCCACGCCGAGCGGGTAGTGACAGCGCACGCCGCCGCCGGGCTGATCGGGAATCGGCCACAGCTCGGGGCGCTCGGCCCGACAGCGCGCCGTGGCGTAAACACAGCGCGGCGAAAACAGGCAACCGGTCGGTCGGTCGCGCACGCCCGGCACCACACCGGCGATGGTGGCCAGGCGGCCCTCGGGCGCCACGCGCTCGGGCCGCGCCGCCAGCAGCGCCTCGGTGTACGGATGCTGCGGCTGATCAAACAGTCTGGCGACGGGTTGCTGTTCCATCACCTGGCCAGCGTACATCACCACCACCTGTTGCGCCATTTCGGCGACCACGCTCATGTTGTGCGTGATCAGCACCAGCGCCATGCCGCGCTCTCGCTGCAAATCACGCAGCAGGTCGAGGATCTGCGCCTGGATGGTCACGTCCAGCGCGGTGGTCGGCTCGTCGGCGATCAGCAGGCGCGGGTTGCAGGCAATCGCCATGGCGATCATCACGCGCTGGTTCATGCCGCCCGAAAGCTGGTGCGGATAGGCCGAGAGCCGCGACTTCGCGGCCGGGATGCCGACCTTTTCCAGCAGCTCGACGGCGCGTTGACGGGCCGCCGATTTGCCGAGCTTGAGATGCAGGCGCAGGCTTTCCGCCAATTGGAAGCCGACCGTGAAGCAGGGGTTGAGGCTGGTCGTCGGCTCCTGGAAGATCATCGCCACGTCCTTTCCAACCAACGCCCGGCGCTCGCGATCCGACAGGCCGAGCAGATCCTTGTCGGCAAAGCGCAGGTGTGTGGCCCGCACCTCGCCGGGGAAGGCGATGAGGCCCATCAACGCCATCATCGTCACGCTCTTGCCCGAACCCGACTCGCCGACGATGCCGAGCACGCCGCCTTCGGCCAATTGCAGGCTGACGCCGTCGACCGCGTGCAGCGTTGCGCCCTGCGCCCCGAAGTCGACGTGAAGTTCGCGGATGTCCAAGGCAAGCATGGCTAGGGGCGCGATCGAACGGTGTTCAGGGCGCAAGCGAGGCCGGTCATTTCTTGAGCTTGGGATCGAGCGCATCGCGCAAGCCGTCGCCCAGCAGGTTGAACGACAGCACGGCGATGAGGATGGCCAGGCCTGGGAAGGTCACGACCCACCAGGCACGCAAGACGAACTCGCGAGCGTCGGCCAACATGGTGCCCCACTCGGGCGACGGTGGTTGCGCGCCCAGGCCGAGAAAGCCGAGCGCGGCGGCATCTAGGATGGCCGTCGATACGCCAAGCGAGGCCTGCACGATGAGCGGCGCCGCGCAGTTGGGCAGCACCTCGCGAAACATCAGGCGCAACGTGCTGGCGCCACTGAGGCGCGCGGCGGTGACATAGTCGCGCGAGATTTCGGTGATGACCGCGGCGCGGGTGATGCGCACATAGTGCGGCAGCACGACGATCGCCACCGCCAGCATGGCGTTGATCAAGCCCGGGCCGAGGATGGCGACGATGACGATGGCCAGCAACAGGCTGGGCAGCGTCAGCACGATGTCCATGGCCCGCATGATGGCGATCTCGACGATGCCGCGCACGAAACCGGCGACCAGGCCGAGCGTGATGCCGACGGCAATCGACAGCGCCACCACCGCGATGCCGATCGACAGCGACAGCCGCGCGCCATACATCAGCCGCGACAGGATGTCGCGGCCGATGGCGTCGGTACCGAGCAGGTATTGGCTGCTACCGCCCGTCTGCCACAACGGCGGCCGCAGGAAAGCGCTGCTGTCGACCTGATTCGGCGCATGCGGGGCAACCCACGGCGCCAACGCCGCGATGACCAACAGGGCCAGCACAACGAACAATCCGGCAACGGCGCCGCGGTTGGCCGAGAACGAAAACCAGAACTCGCGCAATGGCCCCGGTAGCGCCGACGGCATCGTCAGTTTGACTTCGCTCGGCAACAACGCCTGGTCGAGCACTTCGCGACTCGACACCGACTTCATTGCAGACACAACGTCACTCACAGCAGCATCAAGGCAAGAAACACCGCGGAACGGGCTTTGCCCGGCCGCTGGTGTTGCCCCCGGTAGGGGGTTGACGAAGGCCACACGCAGTGGGCCGCAGGCTGGGGGCGAGCATCACTTCCTGATCCTGGGATTGATCACGCCATAGGTCACGTCGACCAGCAGGTTGACCGCCATGACGATGATGCCAAGCAGCAGCATGCCGCCTTGCAGCACCGGGTAGTCACGCCGGCCAATCGCCTCGATCAGCCACTTGCCAACGCCGGGCCAAGAGAAGATGGTCTCGGTCAGGATGGCGCCGGTGAAGAGCACGCCGATTTGCAGTCCAATCACCGTCACCACCGGGATCAGCGCGTTGCGTAGCGCATGCACTGCCACCACGCGAAACCGCGACAGACCCTTGGCGCGCGCGGTGCGAATGTAGTCTTCGCCGAGGACCTCGAGCATGGCCGAGCGCGTCATGCGCGCGATCACCGCCAGCGGGTTGGTGCCGAGGACGATGGTCGGCAATATGAGGTGCTGCACCGCCGACCAGAAGGCGCCCTTCTCGCCCGAACGCAGCGAATCGATCAGGAGGAAGCCCGTCGTCGGCTGGATGTAGTACAGCACCGAGATGCGGCCCGACACCGGCGTCCAGCCAAGCTGCACCGAGAAGAACAGGATGAGCAACAGGCCCCACCAGAAAATCGGCATCGAGTAGCCGGTAAGCGAGACCGCCATTACGCCATGGTCGAAGATCGAATTGCGCTTCACGGCGGCGAGGATGCCAGCCGGGATACCGAGAACCAGGGCGAAAATCATCGCGCACATCGCCAATTCGACGGTGGCCGGGAACAGCGTCAGGAATTCGCGCAACACTGGCGTCTGCGTGATCACCGATTTACCCAGGTCGCCATGCAGCACGCGGGCGATGTAGATGCCGTATTGCACCAGCATCGGACGATCGAGCCCATAGGCCTTGAGCAACGCCGCATGGCGCTCGGGGTCGATGCCGCGCTCGCCGGCCAATGTCTCGATTGGATCGCCCGGCACCAGGCGGATCAGGAAGAACGCCAGCAACGTCATGCCGAAGAAGGTCGGCACCAGCAGGCTGACGCGGGTCAGGAGAAAGCGAAGCATCGGTGGAGAGAACTATGCAAGCGCGATGCCCGGACGCAGCTCGGGCAGAACCCTGAGGTGTTGTGCCCGATCGATTCCCTTTACCTCCGGGAGAGGGTCAGGGTGAGGGCTTTCCGGCGGGCGACTGTGGCGCCGATGCACTGGTCTGCTCCCGGCAATCCGGTGCACCGCGCTCACCCCTTGTCCCGCAACTCCCGCCGCAAGATCTTGCCCACCGGTGTCTTCGGCAGGTCGGTGCGGAACTCGATCCGGTGCGGTCGCTTGTAGCCGGTGAGATTGGCTTTGCAGAACTCTTGCACCTGCGCCTCGGTGAGGGCCTCGTCCTTCTTGACGATGACCAGCTTCACGGCCTCGCCGGTCTTGTCGTCGGGCACACCAACCGCAGCGCATTCCATGACCCCCGGAATCTGCGCCACCACGTCTTCGATCTCGTTCGGGTAGACGTTGAAGCCGTTGACCAGGATCATGTCCTTCTTGCGATCGACGATCTTGAAGTAGCCGCGCGCGTCCATCGTGCCGATGTCGCCGCTCTTGAAGTAGCCGTCGGCGGTCATCGACTTGGCGGTTTCGTCCGGGCGCTGCCAATAGCCGGCCATCACCTGCGGGCCTTTGATGGCGATCTCGCCGCGCTGGCCTTCGGCCACCGGCTGACCGTCGTCGTCCAGTAGTTGAAGCAGCGTGCTGGGCAGCGGCAGTCCGATGGTGCCGGTGAATTCGCGGCCCGTGGTCGGGTTGCAGGTGGCCGAGGGCGAGGTCTCAGACAGACCATAACCTTCGCAGATCGGGCATCCGGTCTTTTCCAGCCAGAGCTTGGCGACGGCGCTTTGCACCGCCATGCCGCCGCCGACCGAGACCTTGAGGTTCTTCCAGTTGACCGTGCCGAAATCCGGATGATGGGCCAGGCTGTTGAAAAGCGTGTTGACCGCCGGAAAGCTGTGAAAGGTGTGCTTGGCCAGTTCCTTGAGCACGGCCGGCAGGTCGCGCGGGTTGGGGATCAGTATGGTCTTGCCGCCGGTGCGCAGGCTCAGCATCATGTTCACTGTGAAGGCGAAGATGTGATAGAGCGGCAAGGCGCAGACGCTGGTCGGCTGTTCGCCGGCCGGGATGCCCTGCATCGCTGGATCGTTCCAGACTTCGGACTGCAGCACATTGGCCACGACGTTGCGATGCAGCAGCACCGCGCCCTTGGCAACGCCGGTGGTACCGCCCGTGTACTGCAGCAGCGCCACATCGTCAGGGCCGATTTCAGCGCGCTTGAAATCGGCCTTGGCGCCGCGGGCAATGGCGTCATTGAAGCGCACGGCACCGGGCAGGCTGAAGGTCGGTACCACCTTCTTCAAGTTGCGCACGACCCAGTTGACCAGCGCCGCTTTGAGAAGGCCCAGTTGATCGCCGATCCCCGACAGCACGATGTGCTTGACCGAGGTGGCGGCCAGGCACTTCTGCAGCGTGGCTGCAAAGTTCTCGACGATGAGGATGGCCTTGGCGCCCGAATCCTTGAGCTGATGCTCGAGTTCGCGCGCCGTGTAGAGCGGATTGACGTTGACCACCACCAGCCCGGCACGCAGCACCGCCGCCACGGCGATCGGGTATTGCAGGCAGTTGGGCATCATCAATGCGACGCGATCACCCTTGACCAGGCCGAGGCCCTGCAGATAGCCGGCCAGCGCCAAGCTCTTTTCATCGGTAGCGCCATAACTCATGTCGGCGCCCATGAAGCTGTAGGCAACGCGATCGGCGAAGCGCTTGAAGCTTTCTTCCATCAGCGCCACCAGCGAAGCATATTGCGACGCATCGATCTCGTGCGGCACGCCGGGCGGGTAGCTCGAAAGCCAGGGGCGGTCTGTCATGGTCTTTGTCTCCTTTATTCAGCCTCGCACGGCAGGCGTTCAACTGCGGAACCGGCTTCGCCGCGGGCGCGCGTCATTCAATCGCTTTGGCCATGTCTTCGACCACCTTCTTGGCGTCGCCGAAGACCATCATCGTCTTGTCCATGTAGAAGAGTTCATTGTCCAGCCCGGCATAGCCCGCGGCCATGGAGCGCTTGTTGACGATCACCGTTTTGGCCTTGTAGGCCTCGATGATCGGCATGCCGTAGATGGCACTGCCCTTGGTGTGGGCGGCCGGGTTCACTACGTCGTTCGCACCCAGGATGATGGCCACGTCGACCTGGCCGAGTTCGCCGTTGATGTCTTCCATTTCGAACACCTGGTCGTACGGCACTTCGGCCTCGGCCAGCAGCACGTTCATGTGGCCGGGCATGCGGCCGGCCACCGGATG
>JBDSYU010000068.1:0-9702 GCA_039925525.1 Variovorax sp. | reverse complement strand
TGCAAGCTTGAGATACAACGACAGCGGCGTTTCCAGGTCGGCGAACGCTTCGGTGATAAGCGGAATGCGGTTGTAGCCTTCGGTGCAGAGGCTCTGAAATTCGAGTTCGGTGATCACGGCGATCGTTCTTCTTGGCCGCCACGGTTATTTTCGCGCGGGGCATCGGCCAATTCATCGAGTTGCGCCAGTTCGCCCAGGGAACCGAGGACGCCGTCGCAGTCAACCTCGGACACCGGCTGGCCATGGTTGTAGCCGTAGCTCACCAACAGTACCGGGCAACCCGCGGCGCGTGCGGCACGGGCGTCGTTGCTCGAATCGCCGATCATCAAAGTACGTGCAGGCGTCGATCCGAGTGCCTCGCAGGTCTTGATAAGCGGGAGCGGATCGGGTTTCTTGCGCTCGAAGGCATCACCACCAAAGACTTGTTCGAAGTAGCCGGCAAGGCTTTTCTGTTCGAGCAACGGCAGCGCGAAGGCAGTCGGTTTGTTGGTGAGGCAGGCCAGGCGCAGGCCGGCGTCACGCAATGCGTCGAGCCCTTCGGTCACCCCGGGATATACGCGCGCGTGGCGCCCGTTCACCGCCAGGTAGTTGCGCTGGTAGCTGGCAAATGCGCCGTCGAAGCGCACCGCGACATCCGCATCCGTCGCGGACGCGTCGCCTACCGTCAGCATCTGCTCCAGTACCGAGCGCACAAGGTGCTCGGAACCCTTGCCGACGCGGCGGCGTACCGCATCGGCCTCGATGCGTGGCAGCGCCAACTCGTCGGCCATCGCATTGAGCGCAGCCAAAAAATCATCGAGGGTGTCGATCAGCGTGCCGTCCAGATCGATGATCGCAGCATCGAAGCGACGCAAGTTCATGTTGGCCCCAGAACCCGTCAAGCCTGTCAAGCCTGCTGCCCTTCGATCAAGCTTTGCGCCGCCACCACGGCCTCGGTGCGGTTGCGCACGTTGAGCGCCCTGAAGATGGCTGCCAGGTGAATCTTGACTGTCCCTTCGCTGATGCCCAGGCTGCGGCCGATGAGCTTGTTCGGCTTGCCCTGCGAGAGCAACTGCAGCACCTCGACCTGACGCTCGGTCAACACGCCGCGCAGGCTGGCAAGCGACGGCGCGCCGTTGGGCCGCGCCGTTGCCGGCGTCTCGGCCTTGCTGCCGGCAACATTGGCAGCGACGCTCGGCGGCAGCGATGACAGCAGCATCGACGGGACATACACGCCGCCGGCCAGCACCAGGCGCACAGCCGACAGCATCACGTCCGGCGAGTACGCCTTGGGGATGAAACCGAGCACGCCGCGATCGAGGGCGCCGCGCATCAGCGCCGGGTCTTCATAGCCCGAGAGCACGATGACTGGCAATGCGGGATGGCGTGAGCGCAAGGCGTCGATGTGCGAATAGCCATCGGCGCCGGGCATGTTGAGATCGACCAAGGCCAGGTCGATCTGGTCGGATACACTGGCGAGCAGCTCCTGCGCATTGAGTGCCACCAGAAATTCCACGTCGGGGCCGAGTTCGGCGAGCTTGGCCTTGACGGCTTCGACCACCAGCCGGTGGTCATCGGCAATCAGAATTTTCATGCAAGCACTCCGCGGCCTGCACCAACGACATAGGGCACACGGGTTATGGCAGTGGCACGGCGCATGGGGTAGAGCCTGTGAAGTGCTACTTCTGCTCGATCTGCATCTGCCGCGCACCGAAGGTGATCGCCATCTGCACCGGCTTGCCCGGCTGCACCGGGCGCACTTCGCGCCAGCGCGCGCGCTCGAGGTCGCGATATGCGGCGACCACGCCAATGACCTTGACGTCGGCCGGCAAGATCAGCTCGAGCTTTTTTGTTTCGCCCGGCTGCAGCAGCATTTCTTCGCGCTGTACCAGTTCGGCGCCGAGCGTTGCCGTCTCGCTGTCGTTGAGCGAAAAGTAGTCCGCGCCCTGGAACGCCCCGGGCGATTTGAGTGCGTAAACGCGCACCTTCAAAGGCGAGGCGCGGCCACGCGAATCGGGATTGCTGTCCGCGCCGGCCTTGGCCGTCAGCGACAACGGCGTGACCACCGGTTTGGTGGCGCAACCGACAAAGGCCAGCGGCAACACCAGCGCCAGTGCCTGCACGGCACGGCGGCGCAGCAAGGCGCCGCTCGGGTTGCGATAGGACGAACGACAGAAGCCAGGGATGCGCATGCTATTTCCTTCGGTGCATAGACAGTTCAAAACGCATCTTCGATTATCACGAGGGATTCCAGACCTGCAACATGCTAAGCCCCGAACTCGTCGAAGCCCTGCGCGCGCCCATCAGCGAAGATTCGCCTTGCGGTGGAGATCTGGAGTATGACGCGGACTTCATGGCGCTGGCCTCTGCCGCCGAAGGCAAGCCGGAGCAGCAGTTCGGCGACAACGTGATCCCGGCCGTCGAGCCCGAATGGCGCTCGGTATCGGATCAGGCGCAAGCGCTGCTGCGCCGCAGCAAGGATGTCCGGGTCGCAGTGCTGATGCTGCGCGCAGCCACGCACTTGCAGGGCGTGCCTGGCTTCTCACTCGGGCTGCAACTGCTGACGGCCCTGCTCACCGAGTACTGGGAGGCGATCCATCCCCAGCTCGATGCGGAAGACAACAACGATCCGACGATGCGGCTGAACTCACTCGCACCGCTGGCTGAATCGCCGACGGGTGCCGAAGGCATGGTTCAGCGCGATTTGTACGATGCGACCATCGGTACTGCGCCGGGCACCGGGTCGATACGCGTGCGCGACGTGGCGGTCGCTCACAATGCCCTGACGCCATCGAGCGACACGACGATGTCGCAGGCGCAGGTGCGTGGCGCGCTCGAGCAAATTCAAGGCGTTGCACCCGAACGGATCCAGGCGCTGCAGGGCCTCGGTGCGCAACTCAAGGCTATTGAAACATTGGTGGCCGAGCGCAGCGGCGAAGCCGGATTGCTCGATCTGGGCAGATTGCGCAGCTTCGCGAGTACCTTGCGGCAAGCCTGTACAGGCTTGGGCGGCGCGCCACAAGAAGGTGCGGTGGATGGCGCAAGCGACGCTGACGCCGGCGCCCAGAGCGCACGGAGCAGCACAGCGGCAACACGCCCCGGCGAGATCAGCACCCGCCAGGACGCTCAGCATCAGCTTGACCGCGTCATCGCCTACCTCGAACAAGCCGAGCCCGGTAACCCGGCGCCGTTGCTCATCAAACGCGCAAAGGGTCTGATTGGCGTCAGCTTCATCGAGATCATGAACGACCTCGCACCCGATGCTTTGGAAGCCATCCGCAACGTGACCGGGCGTGACGCCGCGGTGACGGGGTGAACCTGTCTTTGATCGACCCACCTTCAACCTTATCCAGCAAGGAGCATCCGCATGGCCAGCAAGAGCAGTCAAAAATTCATCGCCCGCAATAGAGCACCGCGCGTCCAGATCGAGTACGACGTCGAGTTGTACGGCGCCGAGAAAAAGGTGCAACTGCCCTTCGTCATGGGTGTCCTGGCCGACCTGTCCGGCAAGCCCGTTGATCCGCTGGCGCCGGTCGGCGATCGAAAGTTCCTGGAAATCGACGTCGACAACTTCGATGCTCGCATGAAGGCGATGAAGCCCCGCGCCGCCTTCGCGGTAACCAACACGCTCACCGGCGAAGGCGACCTCAAGGTCGAACTCACCTTCGACAACATGGACGATTTTTCGCCCGCTGCCGTCGCCAGGAAGGTCGATTCGCTGAACAAGCTGCTCGAAGCGCGCACGCAACTGTCGAACCTGGTCACCTACATGGACGGCAAGGGCGGCGCCGAAGACCTGCTGGCCAAGGTGCTGGAGGATCCGGCGCTGCTGGCGACCCTGGCTGCAAGCCAGAAGCCAGCCGGCGAAGGCGCGAGCGCAGATGCGCCGGCGGCCTGATTCGTTCTCACCAACCCTCTAGAGGAGCCCTTTCATGGCCGAAACCGCCGTTCAGTCCAGCACACTGAAAGATGTCGAATACCAGGGCGGCGATTTCGCATCCCTGTTGCAAAAGGAATTCAAACCACGCAGCGACCAGGCCAAGAGTGCCGTCGAGGCGGCGGTGCAAACGCTGGCGCAGCAGGCGCTGGCCAACACCCAGGTCATCGGCAAGGACGTGACGCAGTCGATCCAGGCCATGATCGCGGCCATCGATGCCAAGCTGACCGAGCAGGTAAACAAGATTCTCCATCACCCGGAATTCCAACAGCTTGAAAGCGCTTGGCGCGGGCTGCACTACATGGTCAACAATACCGAGTCGGATGAGTTCCTGAAAATCCGAGTGATGGACATTTCCAAAAAGGAACTTCACAAGACCCTGCGCAAGTTCAAGGGAACGGCGTGGGACCAGAGTCCGATCTTCAAGAAGGTGTACGAGGAGGAGTACGGCCAGTTCGGCGGCGAGCCGCTCGGCGCGATCGTCGGTGACTATCACTTTGATCAAAGCCCGCCCGACGTCGAACTGCTCGGTGAAATGGCCAAGATCGCCGCGTCTGCACATGCACCGTTCATCACCGGTGCGAGCCCGAACCTGATGCAGATGGAATCGTGGCAGGAGCTGGCCAACCCGCGCGACCTGACCAAGATTTTCAGCACGCCCGAGTACGCAGGGTGGCGATCGCTGCGCGAGTCGGACGACTCCAAATATCTCGGCATGTGCATGCCACGCTTTCTTGCGCGCACACCCTACGGCGCGCGCACGAATCCGGTCGAAGAGTTCGATTTCGAGGAAGACACGGCCGGTGCCGATCACAGCCATTACTCCTGGGCCAACGCCGCCTATGCGATGGCCACCAACATCAACCGCTCCTACAAGGAATACGGTTGGGGCTCACGCATCCGCGGCATCGAGTCGGGCGGCGCGGTGGAGAACCTGCCGCTGCACACTTTCCCGAGCGACGACGGCGGCGTCGATCAGAAATGCCCGACCGAGATCGCCATCAGCGATCGCCGCGAAGCCGAACTCTCGAAGGCCGGCTTGCTGTCGATGATCCACCGCAAGAATTCCGACTTTGCGGCGTTCATCGGCGCGCAATCGCTGAACAAGCCGGCCGAGTACGACGACCCCGATGCCACCGCCAACGCCAACCTGGCGGCACGCTTGCCCTACCTCTTTGCCTGCAACCGCTTCGCGCACTACCTCAAGTGCATCGTGCGCGACAAGGTCGGCAGCTTCAAGGAGCGCGACGAAATGCAGCGCTGGCTCAACAAGTGGATCAACAACTACGTCGATGGCGACCCGGTCAATTCGTCGGAAGAAACCAAGGCGCGCAAGCCGCTGGCAGCCGCAGAGGTGATCGTCGAAGAAGTCGAAGGCAATCCGGGCTACTACACCTCCAAGTTCTTTCTGCGCCCGCACTACCAGCTCGAGGGCCTCACTGTGTCTCTGCGCCTGGTATCCAAACTGCCGTCGGCCAAGGGCGGCAAGTAAATTTCCGTCGAGTTTTTTTGCAAGAGATTTTCAACAAGCCCGGCTGCAGTTCGTTTTCCATGTAGCTGGGAATCCCAGTCATTTGAGTCACCCGACAACTTTCCGCCCCTCGTGGGTTTCATAGGAGCATCAACATGAGTTCAGACTATTTCGTCAAGATGACCAAGGCCGAAGGCGAATCCAAAAAGGAAGGCCACGACAAGGAAATCGAAGTGTTGAGTTGGGCGTGGGGCTTGAGCAACGCCTCGAGTGCAGGCCAGGGTGGCGGCGCCGGCCAAGGGAAGGCAGTGCCCGAGGCTCTGCAGTTTGTGCACAACCTCGACAAAGCCTCGCCGGTGATCCAGAGCTTCTGCGCGAAGGGCACGCACATCGACGAGTTGAAGCTTACGGCACGCAAGGCGGGCGACGGTCAGCAGGACTACATGACCATCACGTTGACCGGCGCTTTCATCATCGCCGTGCACACGGGAGGCTCGGGTGGTGGCGACGTGACCGAGACCGTGAGGTGCTCGTTCCACAAGCAAAAAACCGAATACAAGATCCAGGACGACAAGGGCAAGCTCTCCTCCGGACCGGAATGGACTTGGGACGTCGAAAAGACCAAGATCAGCTGAGTGCCATTACGCGAAAACGCGAAAGAACACCATGGCTTTTTCGAGCCCTCGCGTGGGCACTATGTCCCATCTGCCCGTGAACATCTACAACACCGATTGGGCGGTTGGGCAAGGGGGATCCAACGGCCGCGAAGACACGATGCTGGTTCAGGCCCTGTTCCACATCCTTTATTACGAGGACGTGGACACTGGATGCACTCCGCCAGCGGGCAGTACTGGCATCGCCGTAGATGGTTGGTACGGGCCGGCCACCCAGAGGCATATCAATCATTGGCAGAGTCAGATGCGCAGCGACGGAGAGAATGTCCTTTGCGACGGCGTGATGGACCCGTTCCGCGGGCAGAAGGAGGCATCGACGATCTCAAAGACCCGATATGCGCTCGAGTTGCTGAACAACGCTTGTCACAACGCGTGCAAGGATGAGGGAAAGACGAATTTTCTCAACCTTCCCAATCGGCAGGACATCCCCGTTGAACTGCGCAATGCACTCAAGACGGTGAAGACCACCGCGGCGAAATACCAGTACGGCTGAATCGAACGACTTCTTGCACTCGAAGAAAAGCGGCCATTGCGGCCGCTTTTTTTTATTCAATCCGTAGCCGGTTCGGCAGCCACCTTCACCAGCAACCGCGTATCGTCGTCCTCGGCATGCAACCAAAGCGCGAGCGCTGTGTAATTGTCTTGGCCGGGTTTGTTGTGCGCCTGTACTTCCTTGTCGATCAGCTCGAGCCACTGACTCGGGTTGCGCGAAGCCTGCAGGGCATCTTGCAGACGTTCATCACCAAGAGGCTCCCACACACCATCGCTGCATAGCAACAGCGCGTCGCCCGCCTGCAGACGCATCGGATCAGAGCACGAAATTTCGGGCAACTCGGTCAACGAGCCGAGCGCCGACAGCAGCATGTTGCGTTGCGGATGCGCACGCGCGCCCTCTTCATCGATCAGTCCGGTGGAGACCATCTGCGCCACCAGGCTGTGGTCGGTGGTTCGTGCCACCGACACGCCGCCGCGAAAAAGATAGGCGCGGCTGTCGCCGCTGTGCAGCCAAATGAGCTTCTCCTCCTGCAGATCGATCGCCACAAACACCACGGTCGATCGCATAGCCGCCAGCTTTCCGCCCTCGGACTGCCGCTCCACGATGTCGCGGTTGGCTTGATGGATCAACTCGAGCAGCGCGGCGCCGTCAATCGTGGGAGCGGCGGCAAAGCCGCCGAGCACACTCTTGCGGACGGTGAACGCGGCCACGTCGCCGCCTCCATGGCCGCCGGCGCCGTCCGCCACCAGACACGCCACATAACGGTCGTCATGCCAATGCCCATGCACGTCTTCGTTGTAATCACGCGCGCCTTGTTTGGACAACGCCACCAGTTCGAGTTCCACGCGATGTCCCGTTCGGTCAGCGCCTACTGGCCAGCTTCGCCGGCCTTCAGGCGCCGCATCTGCTCGTCGTAGGCTTCGAGAAAGGCCTTGCCGAACAGGCTGTGAAAGTCGTCCTCGGCCTCTGTGGCAATGCCGGCATAGAGGGCCACGAACTGGTCCCACAGCTTGGCCTTGCGGCTTGCGGCAAAGAGGTTGTCAAGCTTGGAGCGCGAAACAATCTTGGTTTCCAACTGGTCCGGCGCAAAACGCGCGATCACATGGGCCAATGCGGCGCGCATACCGACCATCACGCCGAACTGGTGCGAACGCAGGTCGTTGAAGGCATCGCGCACCGCCGCCTCGGCCGGCATGTAGCCGCGCACGCCGGGCCCAAGCAGATGCGCGAGTGCCACCTCGACCGTCGGTGAGAACTTGAGCGGGTTGTTGGCTTCCGATGCAATCACCGTCACGTCGGCGCGCACTTCGCGCTTGAATTCCTGGCGCGTGAGGAGCAGGTGCAGCGTGCCTTCAGTCGATGTGCGCAGCATCGTACCGATGCGCTCCATCAAGGCCGGCGTCAGGTGCTGCGGTACCTGATGGTCGCTGGCCAGGCCGCGCAGGAAGGCGGCGATCAGATCGGCATCGTTGTCGGCGTTGGCCGGAGCAACGCCGGCGGGGGCCTGCGGCTTCGAAGGCGTCGGCGCGGCTGATGCGGCTTTGGCGACCGGTGCTGCGGGCGGATCGGTTGCCGCCTCCACCGCGGTGCGCGCGGGTGCGGCCACGGCCGGTCGCGGCGGCGACGCGCGCATGGGTGAGGCCGGCGATGCGGCAGCCCGCGCCATGCCCAGATCGCCGAAGTCATCGGCCGGAATGGAATTGGCGGGTGCTTGCGGCAGCAGATCGGCGAATGGGTCGATGGCCGCGTCGGGCGGCGAGTTGATCGGCGGTGCGGTGTCACCCGCTGGTGCGATGCCAGCCGTCGCGACGGGCTGCGGCGCTGGTGCGGGTGACGGCGCGGGCCGGGATGCGGCGGCGGGTATCGGCGCTGACTTCGCATCCACGATTGGCGAGCGTCCCTTGGCGCTTCGAATGCGGACCGGCAAGCCGGTCATGTCGTCGAACTGCATCTCCTCCAGCTCGGTCGGTGCATTCGCTGGATCGGAGATCCGCGACGCAGGTTGTTCGATCGGTGCAACCGCATCACGCCCCACGGGCGGCACATAGCCGAACTGTCCGATCGGCAGATGGTCGCTGCGGGGCGGCGGAGCGGCGGCTCGCTGACTTTGCAGCGCTGCCAGCGGATCAGCGCCGCCGGCGGTATTGGGCCCGATCATTGGCCCATCGAGCAGAGAACCAGCCAGGGGATCCCCGCCCAGATTTGTGCCAGCACTCGCGCCACCAAACATATCGTCGATGCGCAGCGATTTGTCGGCAGCGGGCGTCACGCCCAAATCCGAAAAGTCGCCTTGGTCAGGCGCGTCGGCATCCCCGCGTGACGATGCCGCTCGATCGCCAGTCGACAGCAAATCGGCAAATGGGTCGACCTGCGACGCGCGCTGCGACCCGGATTCAAGGGGATTGGGAAAACGCCCATGATCCGCAATCGCGCCTTCACGTGCCGGTGCCTGCACCGGTGCTCGGGAAGTTGCCGGTGGCGCCAAGCCGGCCAGCAGGTCGGCAAATGGATCGTCGTCGGGCGCCGGCGCTGACCGGTTCTGCGCTCCCGCATCGGAAGCGCCGCCCCTGGGCAACGACGCTTCGGCCTCCGGCGCCGCCGACGCACCTTCGACGGACAGTTGAAATCCCCCGATCACCAAGCGATCACCCGGCGTGAGCGGTGACTCGTTGCCAGCGCCAAGCGGCTGCCCGTTGCACAACATCGGATTGCTGCCGCGGTCGACGATGAAGTAGCGGCCATTGCGGCACACCACCTGGGCATGCACACGCGACACCGTGCGTTCGGGATCCGACAGAACCAGGGTGTTGCTGTCGGAGCGGCCAATGCTGCCACCAGCGGGGCCGAAGTCGGCACCGAGCGGGTTACCGCCAGATGAACCATCCAGCGCGGCCACGGCAATGCGAATCACGGCGCAGCTCCAAGGCAGCGCTCAGAGGCATGGCGCGAGCATGAGCACAACATGTGAGCAGTATTCAATCGGTGCGGCGCATTGGCAACCACGTCTTATGGCGTATGCCAACTCACAGCAGCTTCAAATTACCGGATTCTGCGCATCCAGGAACGAAAACTTCTTGAAGTCTTTGTTGTGCGTGTATAGCTTGACGATGCCATGCTGGCTCAGCAGCGCGGCCAGATGTGCGTC
>JBDSYU010000067.1:0-6906 GCA_039925525.1 Variovorax sp. | reverse complement strand
GCTTCGCGCATCCATCCGGCAGGAGAGCCAACGCATCTCCCGCTTTAGTGTGAGCAGGCCCTAATGAGACGCCCGCGAACTCTCGCCCTGGCCGCGTTCATCGTCTTCCTGGCCGTGCTGCCACAGTTGCCGGTGCCCGAGTTCTGGATCACACAGGCCAACTACATCGGCCTCTTTGCGCTGGTCGCCATCGGCCTGGTGCTGCTCACCGGCGTGGCCGGCCTCGTCTCTTTCGGGCAGGCCGCGTTCGTCGGCCTCGGCGCCTACACCACGGCCTACCTCACGCTCAACTACACCATCTCACCGTGGCTCACGGTCTGGATCGGCTTCGTCATCAGCGGCGCGGCGGCACTTGTGCTCGGCTGGATCACGCTGCGCATGTCGGGGCATTACCTGCCGCTGGCGACGATCGCCTGGGGCATGAGCCTCTACTACCTGTTCGGCAACCTCGGCGTGCTCGGCCGTTACGACGGCCTGGTCGGTATCGAGGCGATCTCCTTCTTCGGCATTCGTCTCGATGCCGGGCGCAGCTTCTTCTATCTGTTGTGGCTGCTTGTGGTGCTGGCTTCGCTGGCGGCCAACAACCTGCTCAATTCACGCACCGGCCGCGCGCTGCGCGCCGTGAAGGGCGGCACGGTGATGGCCGAGGCGATGGGCGTCGACACCTTCCGTGTCAAGGTCATGGCCTTCGTGCTGGCGGCGCTGCTGGCGAGCCTTTCGGGCTGGCTCTTCGCGCACTTCCAGCGCACTGTCAACCCGTCGCCCTTCAGCCTCAACAAAGGCATCGCATACCTGTTCATGGCCGTGATCGGCGGCGTCGGCCATGTCTGGGGCGCACTGGTCGGCGCCGGCGTCGTGCAGATTCTCGAAGACCAGTTGCAGGAATGGCTGCCGCGCCTCATCGGCGGCATCGGCCACTACGAGATCATCGTCTTCGGTGTGCTGCTGGTGCTGGTGCTGCAGTACGCGCCCGAGGGCATCTGGGCCTATATGGAAGGTCTGTTGCCGCGGGCGAAGCGCAAGGTCGATTGGGCGGATGCGGCCGCCTTGCCGTCGCGGCCGCGGCCGCCGCACGGCGAAGTCGTTCTCGATGTGCGCAACGTCACCAAGGCCTTCGGCGAGTTGGTGGCCGTGGGCGACGTGAGCTTCGAGGTTCGAGCCGGCGAAATCCTCGGCCTGATCGGCCCGAACGGCGCCGGCAAGTCGACCACCTTCAACCTGGTGACCGGCGTGCTGCCGGCGACGTCGGGCACTGTCAGCCTGCGCGGCCAACGCATCGAGCGGCTGCATTCGCGGCAGATCGCCAAGCTCGGCGTGTCGCGCACCTTCCAGCACGTGAAGATGATCGCCGGCATGACGGTGCTCGAGAACGTCGCCCTTGGCGCGCACCAGCGTGGCAGCAAGGGCGTGGGCTCGGCGATGCTGCGGCTCGACCGCGTTGAAGAGCGGCGCCTGCTGAAGGAAGCCGAGGCGCAGTTGAGCCGCATCGGCATGCAGGGCAGCCTGCACGAGCTCGCCGACAACCTCGCCCTCGGGCCACAGCGACTGATGGAAATCGCTCGCGCCCTGTGTGCCGATCCCATCCTCTTGCTGCTCGACGAGCCTGCCGCGGGGCTGCGCCTGAAGGAGAAGCACGCGCTCGCCGATGTGCTGCGCCAGTTGCGTGCCGAGGGCCTGTCGATCCTGCTCGTCGAGCACGACATGGACCTGGTGATGGGCTTGGTCGACCGCATCGTCGTGATGGAATTCGGCACCAAGCTGATTGAGGGCACCCCAGAAGAAGTGCAGGCGAGCCCGGCCGTGCGGGCGGCTTATCTGGGTACGGAGCACTGAGGCCGTGCACAGACCCGCCACAGCACCCGATCTGCTGCTCGACGTCAAGGACTTGCACGCCGGCTACGGCCGCGCCGAGGTGCTGCACGGCCTGAACCTGCACGCCAAGCCAGGCAGCGTCGTCACCGTGATCGGTCCGAACGGCTCCGGCAAGTCGACCCTGCTGAACGCGCTGATGGGCGTGCTGCCGGCGCGCGGGTCGATCGAGTACCTGGGCCGGTCGCTGCTGCACGATGCGCTCGAAGAGCGTGTGTTGGCCGGCATGGCGCTGGTGCCCGAGACGCGGGAGCTGTTCGACACGATGTCGGTTGAGGACAACCTGCTGCTTGGGAGTTATCGGCTGGCGCGAGCCGGCCATCGCGCGGGCGCCGGTACAAGCGACGCCACCGCCCGCGCGGGCGGTGCCGAACCGGCGGCAGGTGATGCGCGTGCGAGTCGTCACAACGTCAGCGACGCTGCCGATGTGTATGCACTTTTCCCCCGCCTGCGCGAGCGCCGCAAACAGCTTGCCGGCACGCTCTCCGGCGGCGAACGGCAAATGCTGGCGATCGGCCGCGCGCTGATGGGCAGGCCCACGTTGCTGATGCTCGACGAGCCCAGCCTCGGCTTGGCGCCGCTCGTCGCCCGGGACATCTTCCGCACCGTGGAAGGCCTGCGCGCCTGCGGCGTGACGATCCTGCTGGTCGAGCAGAACGCCCGCGCCGCGCTTTCGGTCGCCGACCATGCGTATGTGCTCGAGATGGGCGAGTTCGTTCTTGAAGGGCCAGCTCACGAGCTGGCCGTGGATCGACGCGTGATCGAAACTTATCTCGGCGCGAGCCGCAAATGACACAGACTTTCATCGCCCCAGCTTTCGATAGACCCATGGCGTGGCCAGCCCCACCAGCAGCAGGCACAGCGCGGTGATGCCCAAGCCGATCCGCAGCGACGTCATTTCGGAAACGAAGCCGATCAGCGGTGGCCCGGCAAGGAAGCCTGCGTAGCCGATCGTCGCGACGCGCGCGATGCCCCGCCCGGAAAGGGCGCGGCCAGCGGTACTGAACAGCACCGGCACCAGGTTGGCGATGCCCAGGCCGAAGGCCAGAAAGCCGACGAGAGCGACATAGGGGTTGAGCGTCAGCAGGCCCAAGCCCAGGCCGATGCCGCTGACCAGCCCGCCAACGGTCACCACGCGCCGGTCACCGTAAAGGCTGCGCCAGCGGTCGCCGACGGAGCGGCCCAGCGTCATGGTCAGCGCAAAGGCGGTGTAGGCCGCGCCCAGCGCCGCGCCGGACACGCCCAGCACGTCCTTGGAGTAGAGGCCGCTCCAATCGCCCAACGAGCCTTCGCCAAGCATGCCAAGGAAACACAAGGCGCCCAACATCCAGATCAAGAAATGCGGGCTTGAAGCGGGTGTCGAGGTGCTGTCGGTCGGCGAAGGATCCGGCTCATCGGCGCTCTTGTGCAGCAACCACCTTCCGCATCCCAGCACCATCGCACCCATGCACAGCGTAATGATTAACGCATGAGGGAGGCGGCCCACATGCCAGCCCAACAGCACACTGCCAACGACGGCGCCGCAGAGGTTGCCAAGGCTGTAGAAGGCATGGAAGCTGGACATCACCGGTTTGCCAAGCGCGCGCTCCACCGCCACACCCTGGGCGTTCATCGCCACATCCATCACGCCATTGCAGGCGCCGAGCACCGCCAACGCCGCGAACAGTGTCCAGATGCTCGGCGCGAGAAACGGCAGCAACAGCGCGATCATCATGAGCGCGCCCGCCGTCACCGTCACGCGGCGGGTGCCATAGCGAGCGGCCAGCGCACCCGTCTGCGGCATGGCGATGAGGCTGCCCACCGCCATGCCGAGCAATGCCAATCCAACCTCCACCGTCGAGAGGCCGAGCGCATCGCGCACGCTGGGCACTCGCACCACCCAGGTGGCGATCACCACACCGTTGGCAAAAAAGATGGCGCTGGTGGCGAAGCGCGCGGCGCGAGCCTGCCGAGGCGAAATGGAGAGGGGAATGGCAGTCACCCCACCGATCGTGCCACGCGGTGCGGTCGGGCCGGCGACGCGTCGGATCGCTCGACGAAATACAAAGGCGGCGCAGATGCTGCCTTGGAACCGCATCGCACGACGCCGCCCCGCGGCGAATGGCGCGTCGGCTATGCCTGGTGGTCGACGCGAATGATCCGCTTGCCCAGGTTCTCGCCGCGATAGAGGCCGGCAATGGCATCGGGGGCTTGCGCCAGACCATCGAGGATCTCTTCTCGATAGCGCAGCTGTCCACTGCGTACCCAGGCGGCGAGCCGCCTCAGCGCTTCGGCGTAGCGATGTTCATAGTCAAAGATCAGGAAGCCCTGCATACGTGCGGACTTGTTGAGCAGGTGTCGCTCGACGCGAGGACCGGTGGGCCACGGCTGCCAGCTTGACACCGAGGCAGTGCCGCAGATCACCACACGGGCGAACTTGGCGAGGTGGGGCAGCACGCTGTCGGAAATGCGTCCCGCGGTGTTGTCGAAGTACACGTCGACGCCGCGCTTGCAGGCCTGCGTCAGGTCATCGTCGAAGGATGCCGCGCGATAGTCGAGCGCCACGTCATAGCCAAACGCTTCGAGACACAGACCGACCTTGGCCGGCCCGCCGGTGATGCCCACCGTGCGGCAACCCGCGAGCTTGGCGATCTGACCCACCGCGGAGCCGACAGCACCCGCCGCCGTGGACACCACGACCGTGTCGCCCGGACGTGGCGCACCGATCTCGGTCAGCGCGAAGTACGCCGTGACACCGTTGAGCCCGAGCACGCCGAGTGCCAGCGACAGCGGCAGGTCGGCCTCCTCGACCTTGCGGCGGATGACGGCGGGCCCGGCCACGGCATAGTCCTGCCAACCCAGCATGCCAATCACCCGATCGCCTTCGGCGTAGTCGGGATGCCGCGACGCGACCACCGTTCCGGCCGCGAACGAGCGCATGACCTCGCCGAGGCCGACCGGAGCGGAGTAGTTCGCCGCCGCGTTCACCCAACCGCGCATGGCCGGGTCGACCGACAGGAACTCGTTGCGCACGACGATCTCGCCCGCGCCTGGCGCCGGCAGCGGCGAGGTCTTGAGTTCGAAGTGCTCGGCCTGCGGGATGCCCAGGGGTCGCGACTTCAGCACGACTTGGCGGTGCGTCGAGGGAAGCATTACTTGGGCTGAATGCCCGCCTCATTGAGGCTCTTGCCCCGGGCGGCCATTTGCAATTTTTTCAGCATGACGTCTCCTTGAATGTTCGCTTTTGCAATACTGCGAGGCCCCAGGTCCGCGCCGTGGCGCCCCAGGTCAGTGGGTCGAATCATTGTGGGTGTCGCCACAATAGTCAACTGCACAAATTAGTGCGGCGCGCCGACGACACCTTGTGCCCGGCAGCAGGCAATCCGGCTGTACGGCTCTCGAAGTAAAAAAGGTGTTGACAGGGTACCGACTGGTTGGTATGTTCCGGCTTCAGAGATCAACATGCCGTCCCCAACACCGCAGCGAAGCGCCAAAGACCGGATCCTCGACGTCGCGTTGAACGTCATCCGCGTGAAGGGCTACAACGCCACCACGGTCGACGACCTGTGCGTGGCCGCCGGCGTCACCAAGGGCGCGTTCTTCCACCACTTCGCAAGCAAGGAATTGCTGGCGGTGGCTGCAGCCGATCACTGGTCGACGCTGACCGGCGTGCTGTTCGAGACTGCGCCTTACCACGCCGCTGGCGACGCCCGCGAGCGCGTGCTCGGCTATCTCGACTTCCGCGCCGCCATTCTCCAAGGAACGATTTCTGAATACACCTGCCTGGTCGGCACCATGGTGCAGGAGGTGCACGATTCCAGCCCGGCCATCCGCGAAGCCTGCGCACGCAGCATTACGGCGCACGCTGCCACGCTGGAAGACGATATCGACGCGGCGCTTGCATCGAGCCGCCACGCCACCCATGTCGACGCCCGCGGCCTCGCCCTGCACACGCAGGCGGTGTTGCAGGGCGCCTTCATCCTCGCGAAGGCCACGCAGGATGTCGCGGCGGCGGCAACGTCGATCGCGCACTTGCGCGCCTATTTCGAGTTTCTGTTTGAACGGCCGCGCCGCGATGTTCGAACCCGATCCACCCACTGAAAGCAGAGACATCATGCACAAACAGATCTTCGTCAACTTGCCCATCAAGGACATGCAACGCTCACAAGCGTTCTTCAGGCAGCTCGGCTTCGAGTTCAACGCCAAGTTCACCAACGACCAGGGCGCCTGCATGGTCGTCAGCGAGAACATCTTCGTCATGCTGCTCGTCGAACCGTTCTTCAAGACCTTCATCAGCAAACCGATCTGCGACGCGACGCGCGCGACCGAAGTGCTGACCTGCCTGTCTTGCGAGAGTCGGGCCGAGGTCGACGCGCTGGTCGCCAAGGCGCTGGCTGCCGGCGGCACTTCGCCCAGGGCGCCGCAAGACCACGGCTTCATGTACGGACACGGCTTCGAGGACCTCGACGGTCACATCTGGGAGCTGGTCCACATGGACCCGATCGCCGCCGGCGCGAGCTGAACCGTTGTATCCCGCCTCGTCAACCCCACCAAAGGAAACAAACCCATGCCCACCGGAACCATTGAACTGCATCGCGTGCTGCGCGCCCCGCCCGAACGCGTCTACAAAGCCTTTGTCGACGCCGAGGCGAAGGCCAAATGGCTGCCACCGAATGGCTTCACCTGCAAGGTTCACCACATGGACGTTCGGGTCGACGGCAGCTATCGCATGACCTTCACAAACTTCGCCACGGGTCATGGCCATTCCTTCGGCGGGGTGTTCCGCGAGCTGACCGAGAACCAACGCATCCGCTATTCGGACGTATTCGAAAACCCCGGTCTGCCAGGAGAAATGCACACCACCATCACGCTCGGCGCGGTGTCGTGCGGCTGCGAACTCAAAGTCGTTCAGGAAGGCATCCCGCAAGCAATCCCGCTGGAGATGTGCCACCTCGGCTGGCAGGACTCGCTGACGCAACTCGCCGCGCTGGTCGAACCCGACATCCGGGACTGACCCGCCTCACAAGGCCGAGATTTTTTTCAAACTCAACCACCCCA
>JBDSYU010000066.1:0-10861 GCA_039925525.1 Variovorax sp. | reverse complement strand
GTCATCGCCGAAGCCGACTGGATCGTCGATCTCGGGCCCGAAGGCGGCGACGGCGGTGGCCGCATCGTTGCCGAGGCGCCGCCCGAAGAGGTGGTTCGGATGGGCACGCACACCGGTGTGGTGCTGGCACCGGTATTGGCACGCTGACGAGCGCTTCGACGATGCCGCACGATTCCGGTTGGCAAGTGCTTCATGTCCATCGTCAGGCGCCGCCAAAACCGGTGTTCGGTGCGCCATGCAACGGCTGTGGTCTGTGCTGCCTGGCCGAGCCGTGTCCACTCGGCATGGTTGTCTCGCGCCGCCGTCATGGTGCCTGCGACGCGCTGCGCTTCGACAAGGCAGCCAGTCGCTATCGCTGCGGCATGATGACTGAACCCGCGGAAATTTTGGGTCGTCGCTGGCGCTGGCTCGCGCCGCTGGTGCGTCGACTGGCCCGGCGCTGGATCTCGGCCGGCAGCGGTTGCGATTCGACGATCGAGCCCTCCTGACGCACTTGCCACGGCCGCCTCGCTTGCCATGCTTGCGCGAACGAGCTTGATCGGCCGCCCGCTGCGTGTCTCGTATCTCTTCTGATGCGTCGCGCCTCGTGCCTCGTGCCTCGCGTTTCGTGTCTCGCGTCATCGGCAGTTCCTATACTTCTGCCAATCTGTCCGCGGGTGCGGGCGTTTTTTCCTTAAGGACGCGCGTTGCGCAGGACATCATGAGCAAAGCATTGACAGGCGTTGTCGCCGCGGTTGTCGTCGTGGTCGCCGCCTATGGCGGCGCCAGTTGGTATCTGGGCAAGCAGGTCGAGGGCCGCTACAACGCGCAAATCGACAAGGTGATCCCGATGCTCAAGGGGCCTTACAAATTAATCGACCGTTCGTACAAGCGGGGCGTATTTACCTCTAAAGCGCTGCTGACGGTTGAACTGGACCTGCCGATAACCCCTCCGGCCGCACCGGCCGACGCGCCGGCTGCGGCTGCGCCACCTGCCGCGCCGCTGCGCGTGACCATCGAGAACGAAGTGATGCACGGGCCGCTGCCGGGCCTGCGCCTGGCCGCCGCCAAGGCCGAAACCCGACTGCTGAACGTCGATGGTCTCGACGGCGCCACCCGGCAGATGTTTGCCAAGGCCAGCGCACCGCAGATCACCACGGTGTATGGCTTCGATGGGGCTGCCAGCGGGCGGGTGCTGCTGCCGGCCGGCGAGATTGATGCCGCGCCGGAGACGCACACCCGGTGGCAGGCGCTCGAGGGCGATTTCAAGAGTGCTGCCGACGGCGTTCATGTCGAGGGCACGGTGCGTTGGCCGGAAGTGAGCGTCAAAGGGCGCTCCGACGATCCGACGCGGCAGGTGGATCTCACCATGAATGGCTTTCGCGCCGAATTCAAGAGCGAGTTGCCGGCCAGCGGTCCTTCGTTCATGGCGACTGGCGAGGGTCACGGAACGATCGACAAGATCGTCGCCGTGCGACCCGGGGCACAAGGCGCTCAAAGCGCACCAGCGACCCCGCTGTTTGCCATCGACAACCTGAAAATCGTCAGCAAGACGACGCGCGACGGCGCTTTGAGCAACGTGCTGCAGACGGCAACCGGCACAGGCAGCATCGGCCGGACACCGCTCGAAGCGCTGAATTTCGAGCTGGCGCTGCAGCGCGTCGACACCGAGGCTTTTGGCCAGTTGCAAACGTTGATCTCGCGCGAACTCGGCGCATCTTCCGAGACCGATCGGGCGCAGGTATGGAGCTTGCTTCAACGGCTCGTCGCCGCCAAGCCCGAATACAAGGTGAAGTTCGGCGCCACCTTCATGGGGCGGCAGGGCGAGATCGGTGTCGCCTTGATGTTGCGGCCGGATCCGTCTGCAACGCAGTCCATGCCTCCAGGCATGCCGCTATCGCCCATCATGCTGCAAAGCGCGACCGGCCATATCGATGTTCGGTTGCCGAAGGCTTGGTTGCCGACCCTGGCGCGCGGGCTCGAGCAGCCCGCGCTCACGCCCGAGACCATTGCCGCCATGGCGGCGCCGCTGGTCGAGCAAGGCTTTCTGAAGGACGAGGGCGAGGTCTACGTGACGCAGTTGACCTATGAGAATGGGCAGATGTTGCTCAACGGCAAACCAATGCCGATCCCGCCCGCGGCCTTCGGCCGCTGAAAAGGCAGGAATAAATCTTCCGCGCAGCCCGATCTTGCAGCTGCGGTCCTCGCCGCACGGGAGTACGGCTGCGGTCCGGGCGCAACCTCGGACCTCCCTTACGATTTCTTCACGCCTTTTAAAGTTGCCGGCAAGCTAGCCGACAGCGGCGTCATAAGCTGCCCTGAGCGCGGCATGCTTCAGCCCTGGTTCCGCGAGATCAATAGCGCCTTGGCAACTTCTGCAAAACCCGCGCCCCGTTCGCCGGGCGCGACATACTGAGGACGGTGCGCCAGCTGCGGCACGAACCGCGCAATATTGGCGACGCCAAGGCTGTTGTCGAAGGCCTCGAACATTATTTGATCGTTGGTTGAATCGCCGACAAAGGCCCATCGATCTCGCTCCACCGCCAGATCCCGCTGCCACAGCTCGCGCACGATCCAGCGCGCACCTTCGAACTTGTTGTGATCGCCGTACCAGCCGTTGATGTGGATGCTGCTGACGCTGGCGTGCATGCCGTTGCAGCGCATCAACGCGACGACCGTGGCGATCTGGGCATCGCTCAGATGACTGAATTCGCTGTGGTCGATGGCGATATCGCACTCGCGTCCGGGCGAATCTTCGGCGCGGACGGCGCCGGGTATGTCGTGTTCGATACGCCTCAGCACGGTCTGCATGCGATCAAGATTGGCGGCGCGGCTGGCGACGTCTTGCTGGTAGCGCTTCTCGATCGCGCTACCGACTCCCGGTGCGCGCTGCGCTCCGTCCGCCGACTTCGGAATCAACGCCACGGCACCGTTTTCCGCCACGATGGCGTCGATCGGCCAGACCGCGGCAAACGGCTCGCTCCAGCCGACCGGACGACCGGTGATGGCAATGACGGCGAAGCCCGCGGCTTTCAGCTCGGCCAATGCCGACAGGGCGTCTGGCGTGATGGCGCCTTCGGTGGTCAGCGTGTCGTCGATATCCGTGAAGAGCCCTGTCACCCGTCGGCGCGCTGCGAGAGGCCAGTCTGCAAGCGGTCGCATCGTGCGTTGATTCGATCGGCCGTTCGTCGGTATCAACCGGCGCTCTGCAACGCCAGCCCGGCGTGCTCGCGCAACGGATGGAAGTGGATCTTCGGAAACCGCTCCTGCGCCAGCCTGACGTCGTAAGGCGAGGTGCACAGGAACGCCAGCGTGTCGGCCGCGTCGCGCGCCATGCGCACCGGATAGGCGTCGACGAAAGCGCGCAGCTCGGCCGGTGTGTCTGCGGTGATCCAGCGGGCGCCTGTGTATTGACTGCCTTCGAGCTTGACGTCGGCGTCGTATTCGCCCTTGAGACGGTACTGCACCACTTCGAATTGCAGTTGACCGACCGCCCCGAGCAGCATCGGCCCGCCGATCTCCGGACGAAACACCTGGATGGCGCCTTCTTCCCCGAGCTGTGCGAGGCCTTGCTGCAGTTGCTTGGTACGCAGCGGATTTTTAAGGATCACCGTCATGAACAGTTCGGGCGCGAAGAAAGGCAGGCCGGTGAACTGCAGGCTGGCGCCGTCAGTGATGGTGTCGCCCAGTTGCACGCCGCCATGCGTGGTGAAGCCGACGATGTCGCCGGCATAGGCTTCATGTACCGCTTCGCGCCGCTGGCTCATGAAAGTGACGACGCTGGTCGGGCGCAGCTCCTTGGCCGTGCGTTGCACGCGCAGCTTCATGCCCGGTGTGTATTTGCCCGAGGCCATGCGCACGAAGGCGATGCGGTCGCGATGGTTGGCATCCATGTTGGCCTGCACCTTAAAAACGACGCCGGCGAAATCCTTGTCGGCCGGCTGGATTTCCCTGACTACCGGCTGTCGGTTGACCAGTGTTGTGCTGATGCGCGGCTGCGGCGCAGGGGCCAGATCGACCAGGGCATCGAGCACTTCCATGACGCCGAAGTTGTTGACGCCGGAGCCGAAGAACACCGGCGTTTGTCTGCCGGCCAGAAAGGCATCGCGGTCCCATGTCGGCGAGGCGCCGGCGGCCAGCTCCATGCTCTCCATCGCCGTTTCAAAGGCGTGGCCAAAGCGCTTGGTGAGTCGTTCGCGTTCAGTCAACGAAATCGTCTCGAATTCCTGCGGCCGGCGCTCGGCGCCGGGCTCGAACACCGTCATCGCCTGCGCGCGCAGGTTGACGATGCCGCCAAACGACTTGCCCTGGCCGACCGGCCAGGTCATCGGTACGCAGGGCATGCCAAGTTCGCGCTCCACTTCATCGAGGATGTCGAGCGGTTCCCGCACCTCGCGGTCCATCTTGTTGACGAAGGTGATGATCGGTGTGTCGCGCTGTCGGCAGACCTCGATGAGCCGCCGGGTCTGCGCCTCGACACCGTTGGCGGCGTCAATCACCATCAACGCCGAATCGACAGCGGTGAGTACGCGATAAGTGTCTTCAGAAAAATCCTTGTGGCCGGGCGTGTCGAGCAGATTGATGACATGGTCGCGATAGACCATCTGCATCACCGACGAAGCCACCGAGATGCCGCGCTGCTTCTCGATCTCCATCCAGTCGCTGGTGGCATGGCGCGAGGCCTTGCGTGCTTTGACGGATCCGGCGATCTGGATGGCGCCCGAGAACAGCAGCAGCTTTTCGGTCAGCGTCGTCTTGCCGGCGTCAGGGTGCGAAATGATGGCGAAGGTGCGGCGCCGGCGGGTTTCTGAGGCGAAGCTCACAAGTTAGTCCAGGTCAGGGTCTAGAAGTCGGGTGCCGATGTCCGACGCTTGCTGCAGTACACGAACGATCAGGATCGTCTTTTCGCGCGCTACGTAGAAAACCGAATGCGGAAACCGCTTGAGCATCCAGTGTCGCAGTGGCGTTCCTTCACCCATCCGTGCATAGCGAGGCGAGCCTGTGCCGGGGTGGCGGGTGATATGTGCAAGCGCGCTGTCGTACTCGGCAAGAAAGCGTCGGGCAACGTCAGGGCCGGCAATTTCGAGGTAGCGATCAACCGCGGTGTCGATGTCTGCAGATGCGCGAGCCGTACGCTCGATTCGCTTCACGCGGATCTACGTTTGTCAACGCCACGCGCGGTTTCGATCTTTCGGTGCAGCCGCTCGCGTTCCTCTTCCCACGGGCGCGGATCGATCGGTGAATTCAGCCCTTCTTCGATCAATGCGCGGAATCGCTCTTCCTCCGCCTGTTCCTCGTCACGCCGAACCAGGTCGCGCACATATTCGCTTGTTGAACTGAAGCCGCGCGCCTTGACACGCGCGTCGACGAACGACTTGAGATTCTCGGTCAGCGAGATGTTCATGGTGATGGCAGACATCATGAAATTTTAAATCACGTTGGCAAACATTGCCAACGGCAATCGACGGCAAAAACTGCATCCGCAGGCTGGTGGCGGCAGCCTGTATCTGCTGGCACGGTGATCGGAACGCATGACAGTGCCTCGCTTGTGTAAAATCATGTGCGAGGAACTACACATGGCAACCAATCTGGCAATTGATCCGGCGCTGCTCGACCGCGCGGTCAAGGTGAGCGGTGAACGGACGAAAAAAGCCGTCGTCACGAAGGCGCTTCAAGAGTTCATCGCTCGCCGAGAACAGCGGCGCATTGCTGAACTGTTCGGTAAATTTGAGTGGGACGCGTCCTTCGACTACAAGGCCGAGCGATCGCGCTCATGACGCTGCTGGTCGACACCAGTGTCTGGTCACTTGCCCTGCGGCGGGACGCGGCCGACATCACACCGGAACTCATCGCGCTAAAGAACGCAACAAGCGGCGCCGACGTCATTGTGACGACTGGAATGGTGTTGCAGGAACTGCTTCAGGGCTTTGCTGGCCCTAAAGCCCGCGTGCAGATCGTTGAGCGCTTTGCCGCGCTGCCTCTGCTGCAGCCGGATCGGAAAGACCACATCGCTGCTGCAGAACTCCGCAACACCTGCCGTCGCGCCGGGGTTCAGGTTGGAACCGTCGACGCGCTGATTGCCCAACTGTGCATCAGACACGAACTGGTTCTGCTGAGCACAGACCGCGACTTCATCCATGCCGCGAAGCACTGCGCTTTGCGGCTTTGGCGAGCAATGTAAGGAGAAGGGAGAAGGTCTAGAGCGACGCAGCCCTAACGAAGGGTTCGCGTGGCCGCGCCTACATCGGCGGCGTGAAGCCGTTGCGCCCAGCCGTCACGCGCAATGCCGTCGGCGTACCGTTACGTACTTGCGCGTTGACCAGCACCTTGGCGCCTTGCACCAGCAGCGCTTCATCGCCGGTCTTGACGGTGACGATCGGCGCGTTGGCCGGAACGGTGACGATCTTCTCGCCACCTTTGTAAGTCAATCGCAGTTGCTGGCCGCCTTTCCCACGCACCGGCGTCGCGGTCATGTCGGCCACGGTAGCGTTGGTCATCGTGCTTTGCGGCTCCAGATCCCAAGGAAAATGCCCCTCGCCGGTGCCGCGTGCAGCCTCTGGAAAGACCAGCACCTCCATGGCGCGCTGCGAGCCGTCGGTCTGCGGCATCGCAGCTGTACCGACATAGCTGCCGGGTTTGATGTCGGCCAGCTTGATGCGATAGACCTCGGAGACCGGCATCTTGTCGACCCGCGCCAGGCTGATGATTTCACCCCTGCGGTCTTTGACGATCAGGCTCTTTGCATCGGCATAGACCAGGGTGCCACGGATGCGCACTGTCGGCGCGGCCGGGGTCGGCGCGGCATTCTGAGCGTTGGCTGGCAACGGCACGGCAGCCAAGCCGGCGACCAATGCCGTGGCCAGAGAAACAGACAGGGCGATGCGCAGAGTTGCGCATGAAGAGCGTTGATGCATGGGACGGTTCCAAGCGACGGCGCCGGATGCCATCGGCCCCTGGTTGCGCTTCGCACCGGGACTGTAGCCGCGAAAAGCGGCGAGCAGGAACCTGCGCTGTGGCGCTCGCGGCGCGGGCATCAAGCGGCCGCATCGCCGCTGGCTTCGTATAATCTTCGGCTACCGAGGAGCGTTGCAGCGCCCCCATCCGGATACACATCCAATGGCGTGGCGTGAGGCTCGGACACCATCGCAACCACGCTCATCCGCTGTTTTCGCGGTGAGTCCAATCCATTACGGCACGCGCAGCGGCTTCCATTGAAGTTTCCCTGACTGGAGTTGCCATGAGCGTTGTCCTGAAATCCGTGAATCCCGCTAAACCTGTTTCCACCGCCGACCAGGCGATCGCCGATCTGTCGCTGGCCGCCTGGGGCCGCAAGGAAATCCGCATCGCCGAGACCGAGATGCCCGGCCTGATGGCCATTCGGGAAGAGTTTGCCAAGGCGCAGCCGCTCAAGGGCGCGCGCATCGCTGGCTCGTTGCACATGACGATCCAGACGGCTGTTCTGATCGAGACGCTGCAGGCGCTCGGTGCGCGGGTGCGCTGGGCCTCATGCAATATTTTTTCGACCCAGGACCACGCGGCCGCGGCCATCGCCGAAGCGGGCACGCCGGTGTTCGCGATCAAGGGCGAAACGCTTAAGGATTATTGGGACTACACGCACGCGATCTTCGACTTTGCGAGCAAGGGTGAGAAGGGCGAAGGCCCGAACATGATCCTGGACGACGGCGGCGACGCCACGTTGCTGATGCACCTGGGCAAGCGCGCCGAAAAGGACCAGAGTGTGCTGGCCAAGCCGACCAGCGAGGAAGAGCGAATCCTGTACGCCGCGATCAAGGCCAAGCTCGCGCAAGACGGCAGCTGGTACAGCCGCAAGTCGGCTGAGATCGTCGGCGTGACCGAGGAGACCACCACCGGCGTGCACCGTTTGAACGAAATGTCGGCCAAGGGCACGCTGATGTTCCGCGCCATCAACGTCAACGACTCGGTGACCAAGAGCAAGTTCGACAACCTGTACGGCTGCCGTGAGTCGCTGGTCGATGCCATCAAGCGCGCCACCGACGTGATGATCGCCGGCAAGGTGGCCTGCGTGGCCGGCTACGGCGATGTCGGCAAGGGTTCGGCGCAGGCGCTGCGCGCGCTCTCCGCGCAAGTCTGGGTGACCGAGATCGACCCGATCAACGCACTGCAGGCGGCGATGGAAGGCTACAAGGTCGTGACCATGGCGTACGCCGCCGACAAGGCCGACATCTTCGTCACCTGCACCGGCAATCGCGACATCATCACGCACGACATCATGGCCAAGATGAAAGACCAGGCCATCGTTTGCAACATCGGCCATTTCGACAACGAGATCGACGTCGCGTCGATCGAGAAATGCGAATGGGAAGAGATCAAGCCGCAGGTCGACCATGTGACCTTCCCAGATGGCAAGCAGATCATCCTGCTGGCTAAGGGCCGGCTGGTGAACCTGGGTTGCGGCACCGGGCATCCGAGCTTCGTCATGAGTTCGTCGTTCGCCAACCAGACCATCGCGCAGATCGAGTTGTTCACCAAGCAGAAGGAATACGAAGCGGGCAAGGTCTACGTGCTCCCGAAACATCTCGACGAAAAGGTGGCGCGGTTGCACCTGAAGAAAGTCGGCGCGATGCTGACGGAGCTGTCGGATGCGCAGGCGGCGTATATCGGGGTGGACAAGGCAGGCCCCTACAAGCCCGACACCTACCGCTATTAACTGGCGCTACTGCGCGGACGTCATGCGGCGTTGCGGGGCCCGTCCGGTCATCCTCACGACCCTGAAGGTCGCACCGGTGGCCGGCCACCCGCGCCTTGCCTGACGACCGCTCGCTACGCGCTTTGAGGCTGTAAACAATGCACTCAAACCGTTGGACTGAGCTTGGCCTGTCCTGAGCTTGCCGAAGGATTGAAGTCCTTGCATCAAGCGACACCGCGTCTCGTCCGGCTGGACGCGAACGCGGTGTCTGAACACTCTTGCCATGCGCGCTGATCAACTGCTGGTGGAACGTGGCTTGGCTGCGTCGCGATCACAGGCTGTACGACTGATCGCGGGTGGTCTGCGCTGGCGCGAGCCGGGCGCTGATGCGCCTTGGCGCAGCGTGGCAAAAAATCGGGACGATGTCCCTGATGCGGCCGAACTCGAACTGGTCGACGCCGCCGAGGCCCGTTATGTCTCGCGCGGCGGGCTCAAGCTGGAAGGGGCATTGCGCATTGCCGGCATCGACTTCGGTGGCAAGCACTGCCTCGATGTCGGGCAATCAACCGGCGGGTTCACTGATTGCCTGCTCCAACACGGTGCAGGCCAGGTAGTGGGTATCGATGTTGGGCACGGGCAGTTGCATGCGCGGCTGGCAGCAGACGCGCGGGTGATGGCATTGGAACGCATCAATGCGCGTTCTCTTCAATCGTTTCAATGGCCACGGCTTCTGATCGGAACGAAGGCGGCTGCCGAGTCACGGGCGTTGGACGCCCGGCCGGTTGGCCCGATCTTCGATGTCATCGTGGCAGATCTTTCGTTCATCTCGCTGACGTTGGTGTTACCCGCGCTTGTGCCACTGCTGGCGATTGGCGGCGACATGCTGATGCTGGTCAAGCCGCAGTTCGAGTTGCAGCCGGGCCAGATCGGCAAGGGCGGCGTCGTTCGCGACCCGGCGTTGTATGGTGTTGTCGAAGATCGATTGCGCCAGGCCTGCGCGGACCTGGGCCTGGTCGTGCATCGCTGGTTCGAAAGCCCGATCGCCGGTGGCGACGGCAATCGCGAATTTTTCATTCATGCCACGATGCGCTGACAGCGGGCGGCGCGAGGCAAGGGAGTCGGTCTTGTCATTTCCGTTGAGCTTCGAATTCTTTCCGCCAAAGACCCCCGAGGGCGCACAGAAGCTGCGCGTGGTGCGCCAGCAGCTCTACACCATGCAGCCGGAGTTTTGCTCGGTGACCTATGGTGCAGGGGGCTCGACACACGATGGCACCTTTGCCGCTGTACGCGAAATTCTCCGGGAAGGCGGCGTGGCGGCCTGCCACTTCTCGTGCATCGGTGCCGACGCAGCATCCGTGCGTGAGCGCTTAGGCGAACTGGCCGCCATGGGTGTCAAGCGCATCGTCGCGCTGCGTGGCGATCTGCCAAGCGGCTACGGTCTTGGCGGCTCTTTCCAGTATGCGAGCGACCTGGTTGCGTTCATCCGAAGCGAGACCGGCGATCGCTTCCTCATCGAAGTGGCTTGCTACCCCGAAGTGCATCCGCAAGCACGCTCGCCCAAGGCCGATCTCGAAGCATTCGCCACCAAGCTGCGCGCCGGGGCGGATTCTGCGATCACGCAGTACTTTTACAGTCCAGAGGCTTACTTTCGCTTTGTCGACGAGGTACGGGCGTTGGGCTTTTCGCAGCCGGTGGTACCCGGGGTGATGCCGATCACCAGCTCGGCCCAATTGCTGCGTTTTTCCGATGCCTGCGGCGCCGAGATCCCGCGCTGGATCCGCTTGCGCCTCCTCAGCTACGGCGACGACGTGGCGTCGATCAAGGCTTTCGGCCTCGATGTGGTGACCGCCTTGTGCGAGCGCCTGCGTGTCGGCGGCGCGCCGGGCGTGCACTTCTACACCATGAACCAATCGACGGCGACGCTGGCCGTGCTGCAGCGACTTGAATGGCGCAGCAGCGGCGGTCTGCCAGGTGCGGCCGCGCCATGATCGGTAGATGAACAAGCGGGCCTGCAGCACTCGAGCGCTGGGCAGCGTGTGCCTGGCGTTGTTGCTTGCCGGCTGCGCGGCGCCTGGAGCGGACCTGCCGACCACAGCGGTCGCCGATCCGGCTGGCGCGAATGCTGCAACTGCCTCCCTGCGATTGTCGGGCGATGCGTACGAGTTGTTTGCGCGGGATGCCCCGCTTTTCACAAACCTGCCCAAGCCGCTCAGG